>CANBDX010000019.1 GCA_947367315.1 uncultured Bacteroidales bacterium
TCATCTGAGCTTCAGACAAAACGGGAGTTGCAATGAAAACGGTTTCGTACTGTTTAATCATTTTGTTTGTAATTAATTGTTTAATAATAATTTGCGCCCATCCGCGAGCACTAAATCTCACAAATGGGCTGCAAATATAGGAATAAATATTCAATTATCAAAACATCTTTGCAACTATTCAGCGACAGCCAGAGGCGACGGAACGTTGTAGACGCGGGCTGCGAGTTCCTTGTCGAGCATATACATGCCGTACTTGTTGTCCTCGACTGCAGCGACTGTGCCGATCATCTCCCTTGCCGACTCCTCTTCCTCGACCTGCTCGTCGATGAACCAGTTCAGGCGGTTTACTGATGCGTAGTCACGGTCTTCATTAGCGATTGCCGCAAGGTTGTTGATGAGTGAAGTAACCTTCTTCTCATGCTCCAGAGTCTGCTTGAACATATCCAGGACTGAATCCCACACAGCAGGTACAGCCCCAATCGGCATGAGTTCCACCTTGGCGTCACGTGAATTCATATAGTTCATGAAGATACGGGCATGGGCCTGCTCCTCCTGGAACTGCACATAAAACCAGTTTGCGACTCCCTTGTAACCCTTTGCCTCTGCATCAAGAGACATTGCTAGATAAAGGTATGCTGACCAGAGCTCGGCATTCACCTGAGCATTCATGGCCTCATGTAGTTTCTGACTTAACATATTATTAATTATTTAACATTATTTAACAGGTATATTGGCAAGGACTGCCTTGAGGAAGTCCCAGCATTTTGCAACTGAAGGGATGTTGGCACGCTCGTCAGGAGAGTGAGGACTCATGAGTGTAGGGCCGCATGAAACCATATCCCAGTGAGGATATGCTCCGCTTAGGATACCGCACTCGAGACCGGCATGGATAGCCATCACTGCTGGCTCCTTGCCGTAGAGGTCGTTATATACCTTCTTCATTGTAGCGAGGATAGCTGAATCCGGGTTTGGAGCCCATCCTGAGTATCCGCCGGCGAACGAAGTCCCGATGCCAGCAAGAGAGAAGATAGCCTCGAACTTCTGTGCGAGAGCGTCCTTTGCTGTATCTACAGAACTTCTCATGAGAGTCTTCACGCTGAACTCGCCAGCCTCGATCTTCACCATAGCGAGATTGTTCGAAGTCTCCACGAGACCTGGCATCTCGCTGCTCATGCGCTCCACTCCGTCAGGACATGCGAGGATGGCGCGGATAAAGCGGAAAGCATCAGCCTCAGGAACATACCTGCACTCGTCGCCGTGGCAGCAGCACTCGCCTTCTGCGCACTCGTATGGCTTGAAGATGAACTCCGAGTCAGGGTCCGTACCGGCATACTCAGCCTTGATAGCTGCAGATACCTCTGCGAATACCTTCTGAGCCTCGGCTACCTTAGCCTCCGGCACATACACAGTAGCGAAAGCCTCGCGTGGGATAGCATTGCGGAGAGTGCCGCCCTCGAGGTCGAGAAGCTTCACGTCAGCCTTGGTCATGAGTTCATAGATAAGGCGTGCAGCAAGCTTGTTTGCATTACCTCTGCAGAGGATGATGTCCATACCTGAATGACCTCCCTTGAAGCCCTTCACTGCGAGTGACCAGCACTCATGTGCCTCAGGAGCCTCTGCAGGCACATATGCAGCTGATGCAGAAGCGTCAAGACCTCCGGCACAACCTACATAAAGCTCACCTTCGGTCTCAGAGTCGAGATTGATGAGAATATCGCCATGGAGGATACCTGGCTTGAGAGCCATGGCTCCTGTCATACCTGTCTCCTCGTCAATTGTACAGAGAAGCTCGATCGGGCCATGCTTCAGATCGGAAGACTCGAGAACAGCCATAGCCATTGCGAGACCGAGACCGTTGTCAGCTCCGAGAGTCGTGCCCTTTGCCTTCACCCATTCGCCGTCTATCCATGTCTGGATAGGGTCCTTCTCGAAGTCGTGTACGGTGTCTGCGTTCTTCTGAGGCACCATGTCGATGTGACCCTGAAGGATCACTCCCTTCATGTTTTCGCAACCTGGAGTTGCCGGCTTTCGGATGATGATATTGCCGACCTCGTCCTTGATGGTCTCGAGACCATGCTCCTTACCCCAGTTATACATATACTCCACGGCAAGCTCCTCATGCTTCGAAGGACGCGGAATCTGTGTCAATGCGTAAAAGTTCTTCCACACTATCTGTGGATCAAGTTCTTTAATAGTCATAGTGTATTATTTATTTAAGTATTACATTCACTGGAAGCGAGCTTTCCTGGCCGAGCTGGTAAACAGGCATACGGCTTTGGAGAAGCAGCTTTCCGCCCTCACTCAACTTGACGGTACACATGGCCGGAATGCGGTAATACGCCTCTACGGCAGGGGTCACATTCTTGTTCTTTGATTTAGGCGTCACAACGGCAAGCGTATCCTTGGGCACCTCGATCTGTTTGAACTCAGGCACCACGATTTCCATAACCACAGGCTTTCCGGAAAGATTGTCAGCCGGAACAAGGCCCGCAGCATCAGAAAGACGGAAAGCCACATACATCTGGCTCTCACGTCCGGCCTCAGGAATGACATCGAAATTCATCTTCTGCGTCTGGCTCTCCGAATAGCCGGTAAACAGGGTCATATACTCCTTTTCAAGCCTTGTCAGCTCATCTATTGCAGCTCCCATAGCCTCCCCGCTGTATGTCGCATCCGTATCTCCGGTCACAATCTGGAGACGCTGCTTGCGGAGTTTCAGAATCATTTCGGCAGCCTCGGCAGCCCTCTTCTCAAGAGACTTCGCTACAACCATATCCTGCTGTACTGCAACCTTATTGAATGATGACTCACCTTTTTCCTTGCCATAAAGAGTAGCGGAAGCGGATGTCAGGTTCGACAAAACGCCTTTTTCCGCAAAATCACCCTCTGTCCTGACCGGAAAACGCCAGTTGGTACGCCCTCCGAAATCAGCATCGGAGAAAGACACAAGTCCTGCAGCAGAAAGTTTAAGGAAGGTCGCCTCTATCTTTCCTTTGGGCACTGTGAGAGAATATCTTCTGTTCTGGTCAGCCTCCACAAGCGGAGTCATGGTGACAGAGGTCAGCTGGAACGATGTCTCATCCTTCTGCCGCACCTTGATTCCAAGGTATTTCTCAGCATATTTTGCATACGGTCCGACAAAGAATTTCTCCTGGACCGCCTCCACTTCAAGGGCAATTGTCGTTGAAGGCAGACTGTAAGTCAGATATCCTTCGGGATCTGACTTCGCCGACACACACAGCAGCTGGGACAGCAGAAGCGCCACAGCAGGGATTGCGAATCTTGTTGTTCTATTCATATCTTCAGTCAATTATTATTTCCATCTCTTGTGAGACCAAAGCCAGTTTGCCGGAGTCTCGCATATTTCCTCTTCAAGAAGGTCGAAATATTTACGGGTAATCTGCTCCGGAGTATGCTCTGAAGCATTCATGCAGATAGGTATGAGAGTCATTTCATACCTGCCTCTCTCCACCCTTCTCATCTTCAGATAAACCACACTGTGGCCCAGTTTACAAGCGACTCCAGCGGCTCCGAGCATGGCCTTTGTGTCCTGATTAAGAAAAGTCCCCACATCATGCGCAGCCCTATACGGATATTGGTCTGCGATATAAATATAAACGTTCTTCTCCTTGCGGTGTTCTATGGCGTAACGCAATATCCTGGACGCCTCTATTTCACATGAAGAATCGACCTTTTCAAGCGGCGCGACTCTGTTAAGCAGGAAAAACTTATTTGCGAAAGAGCTGTGAAGGCCCTTGTATACAACCTTGATCTGCTCTTCCTGCAAGTCAAGACTGATATCTTCATGCGTACGATAGCCCAGAAAGCCTCCTAGGATCTCCCAGTTTCCGCAATGAGAAAACATAACGGTCATATTATAAGATCCGGCCATATACTCATTCAAGACCTCAGGATTAGTAACAGTCACTATGCCACTGTCATGCAGTCTCTTATAATTAGAGGCTCCGAACCATATTGCTTCAGCGAAAATCTCCGCAAAATGGCGGTAATAATCATCTCTGATTTTCTGAAGCTCACGATATTTCTTTTCCGGGAACGACCTGGAAAGATTTATCATTATGACATCATTGCGATAACGCACCACCTTGCCTGCAAGCCAGGCTATGAAATCAGCAAACACATAATGTACCTTAAGCGGTAACCTTCCGACGACTTTCACGGCCGCGCGTGCTATATCAACTCCTAATTTATTCATTTATAGTCATATAAATATTGCGCAGCGTTCCATCGGGATTACGCCGCATAAACCCAAATAGCAAATATACTTATTTTCCCGCGGATTTCCGATATTTTGCCTATAAATTAAATTTATTATCTTTGCGGACTTTGAAAACTGAAACAACTAAATAAAAATCTTAAAATTATGTTCAAAGGACAACCAAAAGGCCTTTTCGCCCTTGCCCTCGCCAACACCGGTGAGCGTTTCGGCTACTACACCATGCTGGCCATCTTCCTCCTGTTCATCCAGGCGAAGTTCGGATTCAGCGCTGCAGCAGCCACACAGATCTATTCAATTTTCCTCGCCGGAGTCTATTTCATGCCATTCTTCGGAGGTATTCTCGCCGACAAGTTCGGATACGGAAAATGCGTGACCCTCGGTATCGGAGTGATGTTCCTCGGATATCTCTGTCTCGCAATCCCTACAGGAGCAGACCTTACAGGCAAGATCATGATGTTCGGAGCCCTTGCGCTCATCGCAATCGGAACAGGACTCTTCAAGGGTAACCTTCAGGTAATGGTAGGAAACCTCTACGACGACCCTAAGTATTCCGCAAAGCGCGACTCTGCATTCAGCCTCTTCTACATGGCAATCAACATCGGAGCAATGTTCGCGCCATCGATGGCAAAGTACGTGACCAACTTCTTCCTCTCGAAGTCAAACCTCTTCTATGATGCAAACATCCCTGCACTCGCACATCAGTGCATGGACGGCACCATAACAGCCGAGAACCTCTCAAGACTCGAAGGACTCGCATCACAGATGTCTGGTGCGGCAGGAATGGACATGGTGAACTTCAGCAACTTCTACATCGAGAAGCTCTCTACAGCATACAACTACGGATTTGCCGTGGCATGCGTTTCACTCATTCTTTCAGTAATCATCTACTTCAGCTGCCGTTCTTGGTTCAAGCACGCTGACGTAAATGCAAAGCAGGCAAAGGCTGCAAACGTATCTAACGAGCCTGAGCTCACACCTGAGCAGACAAAGAGCCGCATCACTGCACTCGTTCTCGTTTTCGCTGTCGTTATCTTCTTCTGGATGGCATTCCACCAGAACGGAGCCACAATGACTCTTTTCGCCCGTGACTACACAGCAAATGCGACAGAAGGAATCACAAGAATAGGATTCAACATCTGGAGCCTTGCCCTCATCGCAATCTCTATCTACACTCTCTTCAGCGTGTTCCAGTCAGAGACTGCAAAGGCAAAGATCACTTCAGGCATCGCGACCCTCGTGCTCTGGGGCGGCGCAGCAGCGCTTTACCTTGGCATGCCATCGGTTGTGAACATCCAGCCTTCTGACTTCCAGCAGTTCAATCCGTTCTTCGTGGTAGCGCTCACTCCGGTTTCACTTGCCATCTTCAGCGCCCTCGCAAAGAAAGACAAGGAGCCTTCGGCGCCTCGCAAGATCGGACTCGGAATGTTCGTGGCAGCAGCCGGCTTCCTCATCCTCACCGTAGGTTCGATGGGACTTGCATCCCCTAAGGAACTCGGCGGAACAGTAAGTCCGGACCTCATCTCGCCGACATGGCTCATCTCCACATACCTCGTGCTCACTTTCGCAGAGCTTCTCCTCTCGCCAATGGGTATCTCATTCGTATCTAAGGTGGCTCCTCCTAAGTATAAGGGCATGATGATGGGTGGATGGTTCGCAGCGACCGCTATCGGAAACTACCTCGTTTCCATTCCTGGCCTCCTTTGGGACAAGCTTCCTCTCTGGGGCGTATGGACAGTGCTCATCGCTCTCTGCCTCATTTCAGGACTCTTCATGTTCGCAATGATGAAGAAGCTTGAGGCCGCTACAAAGTAAGCTGTAAGACACTTAGATATTTTTATGGTCGGTTGCATGTGTAACCGACCATTTTTTATGTATATTTGTGGGATATATGGATGCCGGACTCAAAGAGACCCTGATCGGGTGGGCTCAGCAATACAATGACCCGAAGTATTTTCAGGAAGACCCCATCATCTTCCCTACCCATTTTGCACGCAGATACAATGCCTCAGAGGCATCGCTTGCTGATGTGGAAATTGCCGCACTGATGTCTGCACATCTTGCCTGGGGAAGACGCGCCATGATAGTAAGGGACTGCGTAAGGCTGTTCGACCACATGGAATGGAAACCGTATGACTATGTAATGTCCGGAGACTACAGGGACGACGACACCAGTCTTCACCGCACTATCAAATGGAGGGACATTGCCGCAATATGCCGGCGCCTGAGGTCGCTGTATAACGAGACAGACAGCATTGAGGGATTGAATGACACAGACATAAGATGCCAGATCTTCGGGCAGAAGGAGGACCCAAAGGCCCCGAACAAGAAGATAAGCATGATGCGCAGATGGATGGTCAGGGATGACGGCAAGGTGGATCTCGGAGTCTGGAAGAAATCGGAAAAAAGCCGCCTGATCCTTCCTCTTGACGTACACGTCTACGCTCAGGCCACGGATCTGGGACTTACATCCAGAAAACAGAAAGACATAGTGACGGCCCGCGAAATTACGGATGCATTCCGTGAAATATGGCCAGACGACCCGTGTCAGGGAGATTTCGCACTATTCGGATATGGAGTGACCAACAAATGACGGCAACAGGCCAGAGATAACCATAAAGAAACATATTCCTAATAAAACACAGATGAAGAGCGTGCGCTGGACAGAAGTTTCGCAAGCGGCACAAATCTTCCAATTACCGATAATCTACAACTTGCGAAACTTAAGTTGATAATGCCAAGACTCTATATCATATCGGGATGCAACGGTGCGGGCAAGACCACTGCCTCATATTCCCTTCTTCCGGAAATGCTCGACTGCAAGGAATTCGTAAACTCAGATGAATTCGCAAAGGGACTGTCCCCGTTCGATCCATCAAAAGCATCCATCCAGGCCAGCAGGTTCATGCTGATGAAGATACGATACCTCCTCAAGAGGCAGCAGGACTTCGCCGTGGAGACGACACTGGCCACCAGGACGCTTCTGAAGATTGTCAAGCAGGCACAGGCTGCAGGCTATACCGTGACGCTGCTCTACTTCTGGCTCAGAAGTCCGGAGCTGGCTATCGAAAGAGTCAAGGCAAGGGTTGAAGCCGGTGGGCACAACATCCCCGAAGAAACCATCCGCAGAAGATATCAGGTAGGCATCTACTATTTCTTCAACTACTACGCCCCTGTCTGCGAAAGATGGATACTTGCCGACAACTCCCAGATTCCGTTCAGAGTCATAGCGGAAGGCTCCAAGGACGAACTGATCAACATCAAGGACGAAGAGACATATGCGAAGATCCACGCCATAGCCGAAGAAAAGCACAAGGCAATGGAAGAAAACTGCGAGATCCTTTCACTATAACGATTTCAGATGAACAGCACACAATACTATTTCAACACTTTCGGGGTTACCGGACCTCAGCTTGAGGAACTGACCGCGACAGCCCTCCGTCATGGAGGAGACTATGCGGACCTTTATTTCGAATACACCACCTACTTCAACCTCCTGCTTAAGGACGGAGTCGTATCTTCAGGCGGCTTCCACACCGATTTCGGAGTCGGGATCAGGGTACTCAAGGGCGAAAAGACCGGATATGCATATTCAGAGAATACGGACATGCCGGATATGATAAAGGCAGCAAAGGCTGCCTCCGCCATCGCATTAGGCACTACCGGCTCACTGAACTATGCAAAGGTCGGCAACCATGCAAACAACTTCTATCCAACAGCGGATTCATGGCGCGCCAAGGACGCAGAAGACCTCCTTCCCTTCCTCACTTCGCTTGAAAAAGCCATAGTTTCAAAAGACACCCGGATAATCAAGGTGATTGCTCGTCTTTCCGACTCAGTGAGCGACGTCATGATGTACAACTCGCTCGGGGAACTGGTCTGTGACACACGCCCGATGGGCAGTGTGACGGCAACAGCGATTTTCCAGCATAACGGCAAGACGGAAAACAAGACAGTATCCAGAAGTTTCAGGCATGGCAGCGAAATGATCGGCCAGTCGCTTATCGATGAAATCGCACAGGATATTGTGGAAGGCATAGACGCAAGGTTCGAAGCCACACGTCCGAAAGGAGGGCAGATGAATGTGGTGATGGGCGCAGGCGCTTCCGGAATCCTTCTCCACGAAGCTATGGGACATGCATTCGAGGCAGACTTCAACCGCAAGGGTCAGTCCATATTTTCAGAAAAGATGGGAATGCAGGTATGCCCGAAGGGTGTAAGTGTGGTGGATGACGGAACGTTGATGTGGAACAGAGGTTCGGGCAATCATGACGACGAAGGTGTAGCTGGAGAAAAGACATATATGGTAAAGGACGGAATACTCAATTCCTATCTGCACGACAGGATCAGTGCCGCATCATATGGTGTCAGACCGACCGGAAACGGAAGAAGGGAAAATTTCCGATATAACCCTATACCGCGAATGAGGGCCACCTACATGGAAAACGGCGACTCGGATCCGGGATCGATTATAGCGTCCATACGAAACGGCATCTATGTGGACGAGTTCTCCAACGGCCAGGTGAAGATCGGGGAAGGAGACTTCACATTCTACGTAAAAAGCGGATACATGATAGAAAACGGCAGGCTGACAGCCCCGGTAAAGGATATAAACATCATAGGAAACGGTCCTCAGGCACTTTCGGATATCCTGGCAGTGGGTAATGACCTGAAGATAGACAACGGCACATGGACATGTGGCAAGGAACAGAGCGTACCGGTATCGTGCGGAATGCCTACAGTCCTTATAAGCAGTCTGACGGTAGGAGGAGAATAACATGAGCATAATCACAGAAAAGGAAAAGATAATAGCGCACAAGTGCGTGGAATACGCCCTCAGGCATGGGGCATCAGCAGTGCGCGTGTCGCTGAACAAAAGCACCAACGACGGATGCACCATCCTCAACGGAGAGCTCGACAAGGTCACGCATGCTGCCGACAGGTCCGTATTCATATATATATATGCAGACAGCAGATACGGAACGTTCTCCACAAACAGACTTTCCGATGCGGAACTTGAAGAATTCATTTCAGGCGCCATACGCATGGTTAAAATGCTCGGAGAAGACGCATGCAGAAGCCTTCCTGAGCCGGACAGGACGGCAAAGGACGCTGTGACCGGTCTGGAACTGGGACTTTACGACGGCAGATACCTTGACGCCGACGTGCAGGAGAGGCTGGACAGGGCACATGCTATATCAATCATCGAAGAAAATGCCGTCGATACGGCGGAAGGATATACGGTACTCTCTGAGGAATGCGAGTACAACGAGTCATTTGACGACATGTACCTGATTGATTCCCAAGGGTTCGAGGGACGTCACACGGAGACTTCATTCTCCTGCTTTTCGGAAATAACCATAGCAGACAAGGAAGGAAACAGATTCAGCGGATACTGGTGGGACATGTCGCCTGAATATGACCGCCTCGACTTTCAGGAATGCGGAAGAAACGCACTGCAGAAGGCCGTAAGCCAGATAGGTCCGAAGAAAAGAAGAAGCGGAAGATACAGGATGGTTGTGGACAGAAACGTCGCTTCCAGGCTTGTGTCGCCTCTGATCAACGCTCTGAACGCCACATCCATACAGCAGAAGATGTCTTTCCTCGAAGGCACAAAGGACAGGAAGGTCTTCTCAGAAGGGATGACACTCAAGGACATGGCCAGAACGCCAGGAAAGACAGGGTCAAGACTGTTCGACTCGGAAGGAGTGTCCACCACAGATGCTCCTGTCATTGAAAACGGAGTGGTGAAAAAGTACTTCGTGAACACCTACATGGCAAACAAGATGGGGATATCCCCTACCGTAGAGGACATCTCAAGACCTTGTCTCATGCCATATATGAAGGGCAATCCATTGATGTCCGGAGAAAAATCAATATCTTTGGAAGATATTTTGCGTTACTGCGGCAGCGGCATTCTGGTGACCGGCTTCAACGGCGGCAACAGCAACCCTGTCACCGGTGATTTCTCGTTCGGAATAGAAGGTTTTGCCTTCAGCCGTGGAAAGATAACCCATCCGGTGAGGGAGATGCTCATAACAGGCAACCTGACAGGGCTCTGGAACAACCTTACCGCTGTAGGAACGGATGCACGCAGCAGCTCAAGATGGCAGATCCCGACCATGGCATTTGAAGAAGTGTCATTCTCGGGCGAATAAGAAATATAAACACACATGGATATGAAAATCGGAAACAACAAAGTAGTGGAGTTCGCATATGAGCTCGAAGTGGACGGAAACGTAGTGGATCACACAACAAAGGAAAGACCTCTCGACTATATACACGGAACAGGCAGCCTGCTTCCAAAGCTCGAAGCACACATAGAAGGCATGGAACCGGGAGACAAGTTTGACGTAACTCTCGCTCCTGCAGACGGATACGGAGAAGTGGACCCGGACAGGGTCATCGACCTTCCGAAAGCGGCTTTCGAAGTGAACGGAGAAATCCGCGAAGACCTTCTCGTGCCGGGCAACACAATCCCGATGCTTAACAGCATGGGAGCCGTAATTCCGGGCGTAGTCATGGAAGTCGGCGAGGACACGGTAAAGATGGACCTCAACCACCAGATGGCCGGAAAGACCCTGCATTTCACCGGTGAGATCATCACAGTACGCGAGGCTACAGAAAAAGAGCTCACAGAGGGGCTTCACGGCGAATTCGTACACACATGCGGATGCGGCGGATGCCACGGCCATGACGGTGAGTGCGGAGGAAACTGCGGAGAAGGAAACGACGGAGAGTGCGGCTGCGGATGCGGATGCCACTGATATAGGTAATTTCCGATGAAGACCGCCGTCGTCATACTCAACTGGAACACGGAAGGCTTCCTGAGAGACTTCCTTCCTCCCCTGCTGGAGTCTGTAAAGGACACGGCGGGGGCCGAAGTAATTGTGGCGGACAATGCATCGGAGGACGGCAGCATCAGGCTGATGGAAAGCAGTTTCCCTGCAGTCAGGACCATCAGATTCAGTTCGAATCTCGGTTTCACGGGAGGCTACAACGAGGCTTTCAGGCAGATATGCGCCGATGAAGATCCGGAATACCTCGTCCTTATCAATTCAGACATTGAAGTGACCGGAGGATGGCTCCAGCCGCTTGTGGACTGGATGGACACTCATCCTGAATGCGGAGCATGCGCACCAAAGCTGCACAGCTGGTACGAACGAGATAAGTTCGAATATGCCGGTGCAGCAGGAGGCTATATCGACAGATACGGCTACCCATTCTGCCGTGGAAGGGTGCTCAAGCGCCTCGACACGGACCATGGGCAATATGATGCACCGGCTGACGTATTCTGGGCCACAGGAGCCTGTCTGATGGTAAGAGCCGAAGCATTCCGCTGCGCCGGAGGCCTTGACGGAAGATTTTTCGCCCACATGGAGGAAATCGACCTCTGCTGGAAGATGCAGCTTGAAGGCTGGAAGGTGACGGTAATACCGGAATCAGTGGTATATCACGTGGGAGGCGGAACGCTTCCTGCCGAATCGCCGTTCAAGCTTTACCTCAACTACAGGAACAATCTGCTGATGCTGGAAAACAATCTTGCAAAGACCTTTGCTTTGCAGGAAATCAGAAAAGGACGACCGGCAGACAAAGCGGCAGAATCAGGGCTCAGGAGGGCAGTCAGGAGAATCCGTTTCAGGAAATGCCTTGACGGACTTTCTGCCGCCGTATATCTGCTGATGCTACGCAAAAAGGCATTTGACGCCGTCATAAAGGCGCATAAGGATGCAGCCAGGATGGGAAGAATCCCGGAAATGAATGAGATTGTGGAATATCTCTCCGAAAGGGTGAAGGCAAACGCCACGGTGAAGGGAATATACCGGAAATGGATAATTTCCGAAGCATTGGTCAAAGGAAAGCACATATTCGGGTGCATTAGGGAAAGTGATTTCGTAAACATATAAGAATCATGAAGATAATAATTGCAGGAGCAGGAGAAGTCGGCTCACATCTGGCGAAGCTTCTCAGCAACGAATCCAATGAGATTACCGTCATAGACAGCAATCCGGAAAGGCTTGAGGCCCTGAGGAGCAACACGGACGTAATAACAGTAGAAGGAAACCCGTCTGCCATCAAGGTGCTTCAGGAAGCCGGCGCTGCAACGGCCGACCTGTTCATTGCAGTGAATCCGTCCCTGTCGCAGGATGTGAACATCGTCAGTGCGATGCTTGCAAAGAGACTCGGCAGCAAAAGGGCAACTGCACGTATCAACAACGAGGAATATCTTTCATATGAAAACAAATATCTGTTCACTGAGATGGGAATAGACCTGCTGTTCTATCCGGAAAAGATAGCGGCCGGAGAAATCATGGACCTGCTCAAACGGACGGCATCCTCAGACTCCCTTGACTTTGCAAGAGGAAAGCTCCACATGGCGGTATTCAAGCTTGAAGAGGAATCTCCTCTCATAGGCATGAACATGGCTGAATTCAGTGAACTTGCGGCAAAGGAGGGACAGAAATTCAGAGTCGTGGCCATAGCCAGGCACAACGACACTATCATCCCTAAATTCGACACGAAATTCAAGTATCACGACCTTGTGTTCATCATCTCCAAGCGCGAAGGCATGGACATGCTGATGCAATATGTCGGCAAGCAGAACATCGAGGTGAACAATGTGATGATTCTCGGAGGCAGCCCTATCGGAGAAATGCTGGCAAAGCAGCTGGCAAAGCAGATAGACACTGTCAAAATCATAGAAATGAGCAGGGAGAAATGCATGGAACTATCAGAAAAACTTCCTGACAATGTGATTGTCGTAAACGGTGACGGAAGAAATTCCGACATGCTTCTGGAAGAGTCCATCAAGGAGTATGATGCTTTTGTTGCTGTGACCAACAATACGGAGACCAACATCCTGGCCTGCGTAGCTGCAAAGCGTCTCGGCATTCCGAGGACAATAGCCGAAGTGGAAAACCTCGAATACATCAAGCTTGCGGAAAGCATAGGAGTGGACGCAGTCATAAACAAGAAGCTCATCACAGCCGGCAGGATATTCAAGTTCACCCTCAGCAACAAGGTGCGGTTCGTCAAATACATGAGCGGTACAAATGCCGAGGTTCTGGAATTCATCGTGGCTCCGGACACAAAGATCACGAAAGTACCTCTCAAGGACATGAATTTCCCTCGCAACGCCATCATAGGAGGCATCATCAGAGGCAACGAATCTCATATCGCTGTGGGAGACACGCAGATACAGGCATATGACCGTGTAGCTGTCTTCGCCCTTCCGGAAGCAGTGAAGGAAGTGGATAAATTCTTCAAGTAGACATTCATGGCCAGTTATCTCCAGATAGAGAACATATCGAAAAGCTACGGACCTAAGGTCCTATTCGAGAAGATCGGATTCAACATAAATGAGGGCGACAAAATCGCTCTCATTGCTCCTAATGGTACAGGCAAGACATCGCTGATGAGGATCCTTGCAGGAAAGGACAAGTCCGACTCGGGAGGAAAGATAATGTTCCTCAAGGACATCAAGATCGCCTTTCTGGAGCAGGACTACCCTTTCGATCCGGAGAAGACAATATTCGACCAGGTGATGTCATCCAGCCAGGAATTCACTCAGGGGCTTGACCAGGAGCATCTCTGGGAATATGAGCACCGGGTGCTGAAATTCCTGACTAATTTCAATCTTCCAGACCCGGAGCAGAAGATGAAGGAGCTCTCCGGAGGAGAAGTGAAGAGGGTCGCTCTGACCCAGATGCTGGCCAGCGAGGCTGAGTTCTTCATAATGGACGAGCCTACCAACCATCTCGACATCGATGCCATCGAGTTCCTCGAGGGTTACCTGAGCCGTTCAAGATGTACCCTTCTGATGGTGACGCACGACCGTTATTTCCTTGACAGAGTGTGCAATACCGTCATGGAGATGGACCACGGGGCCATATACACCTATCGCGGCAACTATCAGAACTTCCTTGAAAAACGCGAGGAGAGAATTGCCAACTACAATGCGGAAACCGACAAGGTCCGCAACATCCTTCGACGCGAGCTGGAATGGATACGCAGCACCCCATGCGCCCGCACTGGCAAGGCCCGTTATCGTATAAACGCATTCTACGACCTTAAGGACAGGGCATCCCAGGTATATACCCAAAAGCAGGTGAACATGGATCCGATTAAAGGTTCCACACGTCTCGGAACCAAGATCATCAACTGCAAAGACCTGAGTTTCCATTATGGAGACCAGTGCTATCTGGACAGATTCACCTACAATTTCCAGCGATACGAGAAAGTCGGCATCGTAGGACGTAACGGAGCGGGAAAATCCACCTTTCTCAATATACTGACGGGATGTTTCGCTTCTGAAGATTCCCACGCTTCGCCCGGAATGGCACAGGTCGCATCAGCCACGTCATCGCAAGGCATTTCAGAGCAGTGGCAATCCTCCGCAAGAATGACCGGAAGCATTGAACACGGTGAATCACTGAAAATCGGCTACTACCACCAGAGCGGAATGTCATTCAACCCGGCTGACACGGTCCTCGACATCGTGAACGACACATGGCTTCTGAACCGCTTCCTCTTCCCTCACGAAATGCTCAACAACAAAGTCGGGAAGCTAAGCGGAGGAGAAAGACGCAGACTATACCTGCTCACGATACTCATGCAGCAGCCGAACCTGCTGATACTGGACGAGCCTACAAACGACCTTGACATCGTCACCCTCAACATCCTGGAGGAATATCTGAAGGAATTCAGCGGGTCGCTTATCATCGTATCCCATGACCGTCACTTCCTGGACAAGCTTGTGGACCACCTATTCATATTCTGCGGAAACGGTCAGGTAAAGGACTTCGTTGGAAGCTACAGCGAATACCGTGAATTCATCAAGGAATACGAAGCCGAGCAGCGGGCTGCGGCACGTGCTGAAGAGAAGGCGGCAAAGGAAAAGGCGGCGAAAGAAGCGGCCATGTCAGCGCCGTCTGAAACTCCTGCGAGGAAAAAGAAGCTCACCTACAAGGAGCAGAAGGAACTGGAGCAGCTGGAAGCCGACCTAGAGAAGCTTGCAGCTGAAAAGGAAGGACTGGAAGCCGGACTCAGCAGCGGCACAATGCCGTTTGACAAGCTTCAGGAGGCCTCGGAACGAATCGGACAGATCATACTCGAGACAGACGAAAAAGAGCTCCGTCTTCTGGATCTCTATGAAATGCAGTCGTAGGATTCCTACAGATAATAATCGCAATTGTATATATTCAGGATATCCATCTGAGTATAGTTATCCCTCTTGAGCGGATACTTGCCCAAAAGCAGATAATCAACCATGGCATTTACCGCTGCTATGGTCTGGGTATCAGTATGTTGCGCAATCAGGACCTGCACCTGTCCGGACCTCAGGAATGCCAGATTCTTGTCCAGGACATCAAATCCTACCACACGGCAGTCTTTCAGACCTCTGCGTCTTATGTAGTCCGCCACCAGATGCACGCGTGAATTGAACATCACTATGAATTTTTCTCCATCGACCCCGTCAAAGACTGCATCAAGAGTGGCATCAATGGCATTCTTATCCTTAGGATGGATAAAAACATTCTCGACGACAGTATCCGGATAGTGTTCGCCTATATAATCCACAAAGCCGGTCCTGCGGACCACGGTAGGATCCGAAAGTCCCTTCTTGTCTCGTGCAATCCTCACAACATATACCTTTTCGGGCACTTTCCGTCCGTCGGTAAGGATATCTGCACAAAGATAACCGCTCTGATACATCGGCATGCCGAAATAAGCCAGATACGAATCGTCTTCGAGCTTGGAATCCACATAGATATACGGTATCCCCCGCTGCGACAGTTCCTGTGTGAACTTTATGGTCTCGGAACGGAACATCGGTGCAATCAGCACTCCTGATGGGGGATCCTCCAGAATCCGCCTGCAGACATCCTGGAATGATTCCAGATCATACTGGTCATATTTTACAGGACGTACCTCTATGCCGTATCTTGAAACAAGTTCCGCAGCTTCCTTGATACCCTTGTCGGTCAGCGACCAGAATTCTCCAGTGAAATATTCAGGAATGACACAAAGTATTACACGTTCCTTCTGAGATGCAAGAAGCGATGCATGAATATTCGGCTTGAAACCAAGTTCCTCAATCACCTTCAGGACCTTTTCCTTGCTCTTGGCAGACACCTCTCCACGGTTATGCAGAACACGGTCCACAGTGCCTTTCGATACACCGGCGACGCGAGCCACATCATTAATTGTCACCTTATTACATTCCTTATTCATAAGTCACCGAGAATTAATCCTACAAATATCCGAAATTTATTTTTCATATCAAACAGCAAATTTCCGTGAACGGGCACGGAAATTTGAGAAATTATTGTTACTTTTGCACCGATATACTGATTTGTATTAAAAACATCATAAACCTTAAGAAAATGCCAAAAGTAATCACATTCGGAGAGATCATGCTCAGACTATCTACTCCAGGTTATCTCAGATTTTCACAGGCCAAGCAATTTGAGGCCACTTTCGGAGGCGGTGAAGCCAACGTAGCCGTATCACTTGCAAATTATGGTATCGACGCTGAATTTGTGACAAGATTCCCTAAGAACGACATTGCAGCTAGCTGCATCAAGGACCTTCACAGCTATGGTGTAGGCACAAAGCACTGCGTGTTCGGTGGCGACAGACTCGGAATCTATTTCCTTGAGACTGGTGCAGTCGCACGTCCAAGCAAGGTTGTTTATGACCGTGCATATTCATCTATCGCTCAGATAGAGAAAGGAATGATCGACTGGGAGAAGGTGTTCGAAGGAGCTGACTGGTTCCACTGGACCGGAATTACTCCTGCCATCAGCCAGGGAGCTGCAGACGTATGTCTCGAAGCCATCAAGGCAGCGAATAAGCTCGGCGTGACAGTGTCATGTGACCTCAACTACCGCAAGAACCTCTGGAAATACGGCAAGACAGCTGCCGAGGTAATGCCTGAGCTCGTAGCAGGATGCGACGTGATTCTTGGCAACGAAGAGGATGCCGAGAAGGTATTCGGCATCAAGCCTAAGGGATTCGATGTGACAGCCACTCACGGTGAGGTGAATGCAGCAGAGTTCGAAAGCGTATGCAAGCAGCTCATGGCCAAGTTCCCACGTGCAAAGAAGGTGATCATCACCCTCCGCGGCTCTATCAACGCAAACCACAACACATGGGGCGGCGTTCTCTACAGCAACGGCACACTCTACCAGTCACCACGCTATGACATCACCCACATCGTGGACCGCGTGGGAGGTGGAGACTCATTCATGGGAGGACTCATCTACGGTCTCCTTACATACACCGAAGACGACCAGAAGGCTCTCAATTTCGCAGTTGCAGCCTCATGCCTCAAGCATACCATCTTCGGAGACTACAACCAGGTGACTGTGGCTGAAGTCGAGAACCTTATGAAGGGTGACGGCTCAGGACGCGTATCACGATAATTGTCATCCCGGGCGCAAGCCAAGGAACTTAATGCAATATCATATGGCAAAATATAACAAACAGCAGGTAATGACTGCAATGAAGGAGACCGGAATGGTCCCTGTATTCTATCACGCAGACCTGGAGACTGCAAAGGAAGTCGTCAGGGCTTGCTATGAAGGCGGAGTACGCGCCTTCGAGTTCACCAACCGAGGCGACTTTGCCCAGGAAGTCTTCGGCGAGCTTGTGAAATTCGCCAACAAGGAGCTCCCAGGCATGATCCTCGGCATCGGTTCGGTCGTAGACCCTGCAACAGCGGCACTTTATCTTCAGCTCGGAGCAAATTTCGTAGTAGGTCCGCTCTTCAACCCTGAAATAGCCCCTGTCTGCAACCGCCGTCTCGTGCCGTACTGCCCTGGATGCGGAACAGTTTCCGAAGTCGGCAAGGCTCAGGAACTCGGATGCGACCTCTGCAAGGTATTCCCGGGAGATGTCCTCGGTCCTGCTTTCGTAAAGGGACTCAAGGCACCTATGCCATGGAGCCAGCTCATGGTGACCGGCGGTGTAAAGCCTACCAGAGACAATCTTGAAGGATGGTTCAAGGCCGGTGTGACCTGCGTAGGAATGGGCAGCAACCTTTTCCCTAAGGAAGCCATTGCAGCCAAGGACTGGGCAGCGATAACCAAGCTCTGCAAGGACGCACTTGACATCATCAAGGAAATAAGATAAGCAAACACAAAATCATAACAGAAATGAACAAAACAGGAAAACAACTGATGACTAACTGGCGCTGGTGGATGGTAGTGCTGCTCTTTGTGGCTACAACCGTGAATTACATGGACCGCCAGGTGCTCTCCCTCACATGGAAGGAGTTCATCGCGCCGGAGTTCCACTGGACAGACAGTGACTATGGTACAATCACCGCTTTCTTCTCACTTTTCTATGCTGTCTGCATGCTTTTCGCAGGCAAGTTCGTGGACTGGATGGGAACAAAGAAGGGTTATCTCTGGGCTATCGGAGTCTGGTCTCTCGGAGCATGTGTACACGCGCTCTGCGGATGGGCTACAATGCACATCGAGGGATACGAGACCGTTGAGGCAATGAAGGCTGTGGAGGCAGGCTCATCGGCAGCTCTGGCTATCGCTTCAGTAAGCGTATGGCTGTTCCTTGCTGCACGAGGCATCCTCGCTCTTGGAGAGGCCGGTAACTTCCCTGCAGCAATCAAGACAACTGCAGAGTACTTCCCTAAGAAGGACCGTGCATTCGCGACATCTATCTTCAATGCAGGCGCATCAGTGGGCGCTCTCGTGGCTCCTGCTACAATTCCGCCTCTTGCTGCAGCATTCGGCTGGGAGATGTCATTCGTGATCATCGGAGCCCTCGGTTTCATCTGGATGGGATTCTGGGTATTCATGTATGACAAGCCACAGAACTCAAAGTTCGTGAACAAGGCTGAGCTCGATTATATCCAGCAGGACGAGGAAGAAGCACCTGCTGCAGTGGCAGTTGAAGAGAAGAAGACAATTCCTTTCCTCAAGTGCTTCACATTCCGTCAGACATGGTCATTCATCGTAGGTAAGTTCTTCACCGACGGCGTATGGTGGTTCTACCTGTTCTGGGCTCCTGCATACTTCCAGGACCAGTTCGGATACAAGGCATCATCAGGCACAGGTATGGCTCTCATAGTGACACTCTATGCAATCGTGACCGTGATTTCAATCGGAGGTGGCTATCTTCCTAAGCTGTTCGTGGAGAAGAAGGGCATGCATCCTTACAACGGACGTATGCTTGCAATGCTCATCTTTGCATTCTTCCCTCTGTTCGCACTGTTCGCACAGCCACTCGGTATCGGTATGAACTCAGCATGGTGGCCAGCTATCATCATCGGTCTTGCCGGCGCAGGACACCAGGCTTGGTCAGCTAACCTCTTCTCGACAATCGGTGACATGTTCCCTAAGTCAGCTATCGCTACTATCACAGGTATTGGCGGTATGGCAGGTGGACTTGGTTCATTCCTTATAAACAAGGGTGCCGGTATGATCTTCACATTCTCAGAGAACGCCGGTGATGCATTCACATTCCTTGGTTTCGCTGGAAAGCAGGGTGGTTACATGATCGTCTTCTGCTTCTGCGCTGTAGCATACCTCATCGCATGGAGCATCATGAAGGTTCTCGTACCTAAGTACAAGAAGATCGAAGAATAACACAAAACCATAATACCAATCTATAATCGTCAGAGGCTGGCAGATGCGACATCTGTCAGCCTCTTTTCTGCCATATTGTCAGTATTTCGAAGGTGGCAGATTATTTGTTATCTTTGCGACGTCATTTGAATGACAGTGATCAAGAGTATTCATATATATAATATATACGGAAATGGCAGAAGCAATGGAAAAGGAGCTTGAAAAGGACCTCGCGCAGGAACAGGCAAAGGAAGTGAAGGAAGAATCAAAGAAAAGCTCCAAAAAGGAAAAGAAGGAAAAGTCAAGGATAGAGGAACTGGAAAAGAAGGTAGCCGAACTCGAAGAGAAGACAGCCAAAGACAAGGATGGCTATATCAGACTCATGGCGGAGTTCGACAACTACCGCAGGCGTACATCCCAGGAGAAGCTTGAGCTTGTAAGCATGGCTTCAACAGACACGATCAAAGGTCTGCTTCCGGTTCTGGACGATTGCGAGAGGGCACTGAAAGTGCTTATGGAATCCGACGACAGCGATGCAGCCAAGGAAGGTACTGAACTTATTTACATTAAGCTCATGGGCTACCTCAAGAGCAAGGGGCTCGCTGTGATCGAAGCTTTAGGAGAGCCGTTCGATACGGATCTTCACGAAGCTGTGGCGCAGTTCCCGGTCCAGGAAGAGGAGAAGAAAGGGAAAGTGTTCGACGTAGTGCAGACCGGTTACACACTCAACGGAAAGGTAATCCGTTACGCAAAAGTGGTTGTAGGCATCTAAGAAGCATATTATGGCAAACAAAAGAGACTACTATGAAGTGCTGGGCATCGGAAAGGGCGCATCGGCAGATGAAATAAAGAAGGCGTACAGGAAACTGGCTGTCAAATACCACCCGGACAAGAACCCAGGAGACAAGGAAGCCGAGGAAAAGTTCAAGGAGGCAGCCGAGGCATATGCAATCCTCAGCGACCCTGACAAGAAGGCAAGATACGACCAGTTCGGTCACGCGGGAGTGGAAGGAGCCGGTCCTGACTTCAGCCACGGATTCGGAGACCTCAACGACCTTTTCAGAGACCTCTTCGGAGGTGCATTCGGCGGAGGGTTCGGCGGATTTGAAGGGTTCGGCGGCTTCAACGGCTTCAGGCGTGAAGAACCTCAGAAGCGTGTTTACAGAGGTCGTGACATCCGTGTACGCGTAAAGCTTACTCTTGAAGAGATAGCCAAGGGAGTCGATAAGGAGGTCACCATCGAGAAGAATGTACCATGCCAGGAATGCGGTGGAAAAGGTGCAAAAAATGCTTCGGACATCAAGACATGCCCTGCCTGCGGAGGTACAGGACAGATACGCAGGGTCGTGAATCACGCATTTGGTCAGAGCGTAGGGTACTCGACATGTCAGCAGTGCGGTGGAGAAGGAAAGATCATCTCCAACCCATGCCGCAGCTGCAACGGTACCGGACTCGTGCGCAAGCGTGAGAAAATCACAGTCAGGATTCCTGCAGGAGTAGAGGCCGGCATGCAGCTCACCCTCACAGGCGAAGGTCATGCAGCAAAGAATAACGGAATCAACGGAGACCTTCTTGTAGTCATCGAGGAACAGGAGCATCCGGTACTCAAGCGCGAAGGCAACAATCTCTACTGCACAACCGTGATTTCTGTGCCTGATGCGATACTTGGAGCAGAAGTGGAAGTGCCTACACTCGACGGACCGCATAAGCTGAAGGTAGAAGCCGGCACACAGTCAGGAACCGTCGTAAGGCTCAGAGGAAAGGGACTCCCTACCGTAAACGGCTACGGCGGTACAGGCGACCTATACGTAAAGATTGCCGTCTGGATTCCTAAGAAACTGGACAAGGATGAGAAGCAGGCAGTCGAAGCCATGCGCTCAAAAGAGGGATTCAAGCCTAATCCAAACAAGGAGGACAGGAATTTCTTCGAGAGAATAAAGGACTTTTTTGACTAAATCATATTTTTTAAGAAAATTTTCTCAAAAAAGTTTGCAGGTTTAAAATTTATTCCTACCTTTGCAATCCCAAAATCAAAGCAACCTCTCATGCAGGGTGAAAAAAGACATGATGTTGCCACCAAAATTTAATTGAAAGAAAAATGGATCTTATTAAAGTAGTAGAGCAGGCATTCGCAAACGAGAAAGTAGCCAGCTACCCTAAATTCAAAACCGGTGACACAATCACCGTTACATACAGAATCAAGGAGGGTGACAAGGAGAGACTTCAGAAGTTCAGAGGTACTGTTATCCAGCTTCGCGGAGCTTCAGCAGCAACAAGAACATTCACTATCCGCCGTGTGGCAAGTGGAGTAGGTGTTGAGAGAATCTTCCCATTCGAATCACCATTCATCGAGTCAATCGAGCTCAACAAGGTAGGTAAAGTTCGTCGCGCACGTATCTTCTACCTCCGCGAACTCTCAGGTAAGAAGGCTCGTATCAAGGAGAAGAAGACTGCTACTGTAAAGGCAGAGTAAGACATACGCAGCATAGCTGCAATCGGCCCCATAGCTCAACTGAATAGAGCATTTGACTACGGATCAAAAGGTTTCAGGTTTGAATCCTGATGGGGTCACAAAATTTGAGAAGCCGACCAGATGGTCGGTTTCTTTTTATTCATAGAATGGCATTAGGTAAAAATTTCACTATCTTTGTAAAGATAGACACAGAATGCCATGAAACCACTAAACGACCTCCTGGAACAGGTCAAATCAACTTTGAATCTGACCGGCTATATAGATACGGAAGCAGCCGAGAAAACCATACGCGGCAATATCTATTTTAAAGGACCTAACGCATGGATCCTAGCAATAGCTACTATTATAGCGTCCATAGGACTCAATGTCAATTCCATTCCTGTTGTCATAGGAGCGATGCTCATATCCCCTCTCATGGGTCCGATATTCGGACTCGGTCTGGGACTTGGTGTCAATGACATGCCCCTGATGAAACTTTCAGGAAAAAACCTGCTGATAATGGTAAGCATCAGCCTTGCCGCTTCAATCATTTACTTTCTTATAACACCCCTTAGCCTGAGCAATCCGACTGAGCTGCTGGCAAGAACCAACCCGACAATATATGATGTTCTGATAGCCGTATTCGGAGGATTTGCCGGAATCCTGGAACAATGTAAAAAGGAAAAGGGCACGGTGTTCTCGGGAGTAGCCATTGCCACAGCCCTAATGCCCCCACTTTGTACAGCCGGTTTCGGACTGGCAAGCGGAAACATAACATATTTCCTTGGAGCCCTATATCTTTTCGTCATCAACTGCCTTTTCATTATGCTGGCAACTTACTTCAGCGTAAAATACTTCAAGTTCAGACAGACAGAATTTGAAGACCAGGCTGTAAGGGCAAAAGCCAGAAGAATCAGCACAGTATTGATTGTTATTTTCATTGTGCCAAGCATATGGTCTGCTATAACACTCATCCAGCACAATAACTTTGAAGATAATGCCACAGCATTTGCCGAGCACAGCAAGGCCTACGACAGAAGTATCATCTACGACTATCGAATCAACCACTCGGACGGCTCCTCAATAGAGCTATTCTTCACCGGTGACCCATTGAGCGAGAACACACGTAACCTAATCTTCAAGACGGCCGCTGAATACGGAATCAGTGAAGACCAGATTATAATAAACGAACATACTACCAGCGAGAACGAAAACAACATAAAACTCGTCAAAGGAATCTATGACAAGATGGACATCGAAGTCGGCAAGAGGGATGAGGAAATCCGAAGACTACGTCAGGAACTGAGAGCAGCAAAAGGCTCTGCTATACCGTATGTACAGATCACCCGGGAAATAATAAACTCATACCCAAGCGTTCATAATGTACATATAACACAGGGGGCATCAGTATCAAAAGACTCGCTCAACACAACACCATCCATGATGGTCATGGTATATACAGACAGTCTCCTGCCATGCGAATCGGCGACCAGCCTGAAGTCATGGTTGAAGATACGTCTCAACGCGGAAAACTTAACGCTGGTGAACCACTGTCAAGAAACGACAAACTTACAATAAGGAGAAGGTCCTGTAAGGCTTAAAGCACTTCCAGGACCTTTTCCATTCTGGTTCCTCGTGACCCTTTGATAAGGATGACTGATCCATTCACAGGATTATCCTTAAACCATTCTGCCATATCTGAGGACGTCGCAAACCATTTGACACCAGCCTCATCAACCTTTTCCAAGGCCGATCCGAATTCCTTGCCGACAAGGCAGACTAAGGAATAAGAACTGGAGGACAATCTCCTTATTACCTTCAGATGTTCTTCCACAGAATCCTCACCAAGCTCAAGCATATCCCCCAGAAGCACAATCTTCTTGTCGGCCTGCACACCGGCAAAATTAGACAATGCTGCCTCCATACTGGTAGGGTTGGCATTATATGCATCCACAATCAGGGTATTTGCCTGAGTCTTTACCATCTGGGAACGGTTGTTGGACGGAACATACGCCTCGATAGCCTTTACTGCATCCTCAAATGAAACTCCGAAATGGGCTCCTACTGCAATTGCAGCCATCACATTGTCGGCATTATATGATCCAACTAGATTGGTATTGATGACAACACCGTTCATGTGTATTCTAAGGAACGGAGACTCCGGGCTTGAAGGAAGCACCACAGCACCGCTATAATCCAGTCCGTAAGGGAGAACCAACGAATATGGCCGTTCAGGGTCGCTCTGCAGGTTCCTCTCAGCAGCCATTCGGCAAAGATATGGATTATCAACATTAAGGAAGACCTTATCAGATGTCCTGCGGAGATAATCATAAAGCTCGCCCTTTGTCTTCATCACGCCTTCAAAACTTCCGAATCCAAGCAGATGTGCCTTGCCTACATTTGTGATAAGGCCATAGTTCGGGAGTGCGATATCGACAAGCTCCTTGATATCGCCAGGATGGCTTGCTCCCATCTCGACCACAGCAATCTGCGTGTCAGGGCCTACAGTAAGCAAGGTAAGCGGCACGCCGATGCTGTTGTTCAGGTTGCCCTTCGTTGCCGTCACATTGTACCTGACGGAAAGGACCTCACGGATAAGTTCCTTTGTCGTTGTCTTTCCGTTGGTACCCGTCAGAGCAACGACCGGAAGAGGCTTCCCATCCACAAAAGTCATTGACCTGTGCCATCTTGCCAGCTCCTGAAGGGTCTTCAACGTATCCTCCACCGGAATCACGCGAGGATCACCGGAAGCAGCTGCGGCAGAATCCTCTGCCACCACAGCATAAGACGCACCGGCTTCGAGCGCCTTGAGCGCATATTCGTTGCCATCGAAGTTCTCTCCCCTGAGGGCAAAGAACATATCACCTGCAGAAAGAGTGCGGGTATCCGTTGTCACACGCCCGCACTCCTTGAATTTATTATATATCGATACGATTTTCATATATGTATGGTTAGCGTCCTGTAGAGCCGAATCCACCTGCACCACGTTCCGTCTCATCAAGCACCTCAACTTCGTCCCACTCAACCTTTTCATAACGTGCAATCACCAGTTGGGCTATCCGTTCTCCAGGATTCACGGTGAAGGACTCGTTGGAAAGGTTCACAAGGATTACCTTGATTTCTCCTCGGTAGTCTGCATCTATGGTTCCCGGTGAATTAAGCACAGAGATGCCATACTTTGCCGCAAGACCGCTGCGTGGACGCACCTGGGCTTCCGTACCGTCAGGAAGAGCTATGAAAAGTCCGGTAGGGATCATGGCTCTTTCAAGCGGTCCCAATGTCACAGGCTCGGTCAGATTGGCCTTGAGATCCATTCCGGCCGACTTCTCGGTGGCATATGCTGGAGTCGGATATGCAGACTTGTTTACGATATTGACCTTCATGACTACATTCTTTCAGGAAGTGTGATACCGAGAACCGACATTGCCTTTCCGAGCACCTTTGCGATAGTCTCCACCAGCACGAGACGATACTGGAGAAGTTCCTGGTTCTCTTCACGGAGAATAGGAGTATCGTGGTAATACTGGTTGAATTCCTTTGCAAGCTCATATGCGTAATTAGCCACGAGAGCAGGAGAATGGGCTGCTCCAGCCTCAGCGATCTTTGCAGGGAAGGTATTGAGTATCTTGATGATACGAACCTCCTTAGGAGTCAGGGCAGAAGATGCCTTCACTGCCTCTGCTGAATGAGGGACTCCCCTTTCGTCAGCCTTGCGAAGGATTGACTTGATACGCGCATGGGTATACTGGATGAAAGGACCTGTGTTTCCGTTGAAGTCGATTGACTCCTTTGGATCGAAGAGCATAGTCTTGCGAGGGTCAACCTTGAGGATGAAATACTTGAGCGCACCCAGGCTGATCATCCTGAAGAGAGCGTCCTGCTCCTCCTCTGAAAGATTATCAATCTTGCCCAGCTCCAGAGATGTCTCTCTGGCTGTATTGTACATGCCTGCGATAAGGTCATCAGCATCCACAACTGTTCCTTCACGGGACTTCATCTTTCCTTCAGGAAGCTCCACCATACCGTATGAAAGATGGTAGATGCTGTCCGCCCAACCGAAACCGAGTTTACCGAGAATAAGTTTAAGCACCTGGAAGTGATAGTTCTGCTCGTTACCCACAACATATATATGCTCGTCCAGGCTATACTCTGCGAAACGCTGCTCGGCAGTACCAAGATCCTGCGTCATATATACGGATGTGCCGTCTCCACGAAGAAGCAGCTTTCTGTCGAGACCGTCAGCGGTAAGGTCACACCATACAGATCCGTCCTCCTGAGTCTCAAAAATGCCGGACTCAAGTCCTTTCTGCACGAGAGCCTTTCCGAAGAGATAAGTCTGCGACTCATAATAAGTCCTGTCGAAGCTGATGCCGAGGTCCGCATATGTCTTGTCGAATCCTTCGTAAACCCAGCCGTTCATGGTCTTCCACAGCTCCACGACCTCCTGGTCGCCGTTCTCCCACTTGAAAAGCATCTCCTGGGCAGCCTTGAGCGAAGGAGCATTCTTCTCTGCATCCTCCTTGGCCATTCCGCCGGCTACAAGCTCATCAACCTCCTTCTTGTATAGGTTGTTGAATGCCACATAGTAGTCTCCAACGAGGTGGTCACCCTTCTTTCCGCTTGATGCCGGAGTCTCACCGTTTCCAAGGACCTTCCACGCATACATGGACTTGCAGATATGGATACCTCGGTCGTTCACAAGATTCACCTTCATGACCTTGTTTCCGCACACCTCGAGAAGCTTCGCGACAGACCATCCGAGCAGGTTGTTGCGGATATGTCCGAGGTGGAGAGGCTTGTTGGTGTTTGGCGAAGAATATTCCACCATGATGGTCTTTCCTGTAGGAGCAAGCTGGCCGAAGTCCTCGGCTGCAGCAATTTCTGCAAAGACATTGTTCCAATACACCTCCGAAAAAGAGATGTTCAGGAAGCCCTTGACCGTATTATATCCGGCGATTTCAGGGCTATTGGCCTTGAGCCACTCTCCTATTGCATTTCCTGTGTTCTCAGGAGTAGTCTTAGATATCTTGAGAAGAGGGAAAACGACCAGAGTATAGTCCCCCTCGAACTCCTTTCTCGTTACCTGTACCTGAAGCTGAGCCTCAGGTATTTCAACGGCGTAAAGCGCCTGAATTGCTTCAGACGCTTTAGCTATAATGAATTGTTCCGGTGTCATTATCCTAAATAGCTTTTCAAAAGTTTGCTTCGTGAATTGTTCTTGAGCTTGCGGATCGCCTTCTCCTTGATCTGGCGCACGCGCTCCCTTGTAAGGCCGAATCTCTCACCGATTTCTTCCAGAGTCATCTCCTGGCAACCGATTCCGAAAAACGACTTGATGATTTCCCTCTCACGTGTAGCAAGTGTCGAAAGCGCTCTTTCGATCTCCTTGTTGAGAGACTCGTTCACAAGACCGCGGTCGGCGCTCGGAGAATCATTATTCACAAGGACATCAAGGAGGCTGTTATCCTCTCCTTCTACGAAAGGAGCGTCCACAGACACATGGCGTCCGGAAACCCTGAGGGTGTCGGCGATCTTGTCCTTCGGGACATCGATCATCTCGGAAAGTTCCTCGCTGGAAGGCATACGCTCGTTCTCCTGCTCGAATTTCTGAAGAGCCTTGTTTATCTTGTTGAGAGAGCCTACCTGGTTGAGAGGAAGCCTGACGATTCTCGACTGCTCCGCAAGAGCCTGAAGAATCGACTGACGGATCCACCACACCGCATAGGAGATGAACTTGAATCCTCTTGTCTCATCGAACTTCTCGGCAGCCTTGATCAGTCCGAGGTTTCCTTCGTTGATGAGGTCAGGAAGGCTGAGTCCCTGATTCTGATACTGCTTTGCAACAGAAACCACGAATCGGAGATTTGCCCTTGTCAGTTTCTCAAGTGCCGCCTGGTCTCCTTTACGGATACGCTGGGCGAGCTCCACCTCCTCTTCCACAGTGATGAGTTCCTCTCTACCGATCTCCTGAAGATACTTGTCAAGCGAAGCACTCTCACGATTGGTAATCGATTTTGTAATCTTAAGTTGTCTCATGTATAAATATTATGTTTGTACTTTCTACACTCCGAAGCCGAAGAATCCTGTCCTTCCTGACGGAGTCACACCTTCCACGAGCACTGAGCGCTTGGCCTTCTTGACCGCATCAATGACATCCTGAGGAGTCTTGACAGCATGTTCGTTTACATAAAGTATGATGAATCCTTCCGTAGCTCCGGCCTCCATAAGCTTTCCTGGTCCGAGATCGATGATCTCCACACCATGCTTAAGGCCGTATTTTTCGAGCGTTTCCTTGGATGCCGCCTTGATGGACGAACCATAGAATGCAACCGATCCGTCATCTGACACTGCACCGTTCTCCTGAGCCGTTCCCTTGAAGGTAACATCAAGCTTGAGCTCCTTTCCGTCCCTTATCACGGTAAGCACAGCCTTATCTCCCGGAGAGAATCTGCTGACCGCCTCCAGAACAGAAGCCGAGTTGGTAATCTTAGTGGAATCTATGGCAATCAGAACATCCTTTGCCTTCACTCCTGCCTTGTCGGCAGCGCCACTTTTGGAAACCTCAACAATATATACGCCGTTTCTTGAAGAAAGTTTCAATTCATCTGCAATTTTATCATCAATCGGCTGCATCGTAATGCCAAGGACAGCACGTTTCACGCTACCGAAGTCCATAAGGTCATAAACAATCTTCTTCACAATGTTCGACGGAACTGCAAATGAATATCCGGTATATGATCCGGTCTGCGAAATGATGGCAGTGTTTATACCCACGAGATTGCCGGCCTTATCCACAAGAGCACCGCCGCTGTTTCCTGGATTTACGGCAGCATCCGTCTGAATGAAGGACTCTATCTTGAACTCACCGGTATAGTTTGGCATTGACCTTCCCTTGGCACTCACGATACCTGCAGTGATAGTGGAACGGAGGTCATATGGAGAACCGATTGCAATCACCCACTCTCCGAGCCTGAGCTTGTCGGAATCCCCGAAAGGTATTACCGGGAGTCCATTCGCCTCGATCTTGAGAAGAGCGACATCAGTAGCCGGATCAGTTCCCACGAGGACTGCACTGTAAGTCTGGTTGTTGTTCAGGGTCACCTCTATCTTGCTGGCCCCGTCGATCACATGGTTATTCGTCACAATATATCCGTCTTCACGTATGATTACTCCTGAGCCGCTACCGACCTTCTCACGCTGCTGAGGCGCACCGCCCTGAGGGAATCCAAAGAAGAAGTCGAAAATGTCATTAGGAACTCTCTGGGATGTCTGTGTAGATGTAACCTTCACATATACCACTGCATCCACAGCATTTTCAGCAGCATATGTAAAATCAGGCCAGCTGTCCTGATTGAGACTTACCGTCCTGTAGACTGCCGGATTGTCAGATACGGCAGAACGGAATTCCTCCGGAGAAGTTGCAGATTTCACCACAGCATAAGCTGTCAGCCCTCCTACAAAAGCGGAGAGCAGCATAATCAAAATTCCTTTTTTCATATTTTCTGTCAGTTTACTATAAATTTTGTCAGTCAATGTAATTTCAAGCCCGGTTTTTGCGGTCATTCGGGCCCGAACAAACAACAGGCAGCATTTTTTCAAAAAATATGCCATTTACATGGAAAAATTTTTCTATATTTGTTGAATTATGATGCCGTAGTGTGCGGCTACATAAATTACATGATTAATATTATTAAAGACTATAATTATGAAACTGATCATTTCAAGCTCGGAGCTGCTTAAAGGAGTAATGGCCGTATCAAAAGCCATTCCGGCAAAGTCTCCTCTTCCAATCCTTGAAAACTTCCTTTTCGATCTTAAGGACAATGTATTGGAAATCACGGCTTCTGACTCAGAACTGACTCTCAGGACCCAGATCCAGGTAGAGAACACTGCAGAGGAAGGACGCATTGCAGTGCCGGCAAAGCACATGATGGACCTTCTAAAGGAACTTCCTGACCAGCCGCTTACAATCAGCACCACTTCAGACAGTTCGTTCACCTGCAGCTGGGCAAGCGGTGAGTCCACTCTCCCTTACTTCCCTGCAGAGGACTATCCTGAAATCGTAGGCACAGACGAGACTGCAGTGACACTCCAGTTCCCTGCACAGAGCCTTGTAGATGGTATCTCGAGCACAATCTATGCAACTGCAGACGACGAAATCCGACCTGCAATGAACGGTATTCTTTTCGATATCGACCTCAATTCGACAACTCTCGTGGCTTCGGATTCACACAAGCTCATCTGCTATACCACCACTGACGTAAACGCAAGCGAGAAGGCTTCATTCATTCTTCACAAGAAGCCGGCAGCCATCCTCAAGGCCATCATCGGCAAGGATGTGGAGAATGTCGAGATTTCATTCGACTCAAAGAACGCAGTGTTCAGATTCGGACAGACAGTCGTAATCTGCCGCCTCGTGATAGGAAAATATCCGAAATACCGCGACGTAATCCCGCAGAACAACTCAAACATCCTGAGGATCAACCGAGTACAGCTCCTCAACACAGTACGCCGTGTGTCTGTCTGCTCAAACAAGGCTTCTAACCACATCAAGCTCGACCTCAAGAGCGGAAGCCTTACGATCTCGGCTCAGGACCTCGGATTCTCTATCGCCGCACACGAGACAATGGAGTGCCAGTACGACGGTGAAGACCTCACAATCGGATTCAAGTCTCCGTTCATCATAGAGATTCTCTCGAACATGGGATGCGGAGAAGTCGTGATGAAGTTCCTCGACAGCAAGCGTGCAGCGCTTGTGGTTCCAGCAGAAGAGGAGGAAGAAAGCGAAAAGATTTGTGGAATCATCATGCCTATTATGATATCATAGACAAATGGAACTCAATCTCAAAAAACCATTATTGTTTTTTGACATAGAAAGTACAGGGCTCAATATCGCATCAGACTCGATCATTGAGCTCTGCTTTGTCAAGATAATGCCCGGCAACGAGCAAAGGGTGAAGACCTGGCGCGTGAAGCCGTGGGACTATGTGAACAACTGCCAGAGGGAGATAAACCCATCCGCGCAGGCAGTGCACGGAATCTCTGCAGAAGACCTGAAGGACTGCCCTACATTCTACCAGATTTCTGACGAGGTGGTGGAATGGATCTCGGACAGCGATCTTGCCGGATTCAATTCGGCTAAGTTCGATCTCCCTATGCTTGCAGAAGAAATAGAGAGAGTAAGGAGATATACCGACAAGAAACTCGAGGTTGATCTGCATGCAATGCAGATGGTGGACGTCCAGAACATCTTCCACGCCATGGAGCCACGCACGCTCAAGGCAGCATACATGTTCTACTGCGGACTGGAACTCGAAAACGCTCATGCAGCAGAAGCAGATACTCTTGCAACATACGAGGTACTCAAGGGCCAGCTGGACAGATATGCCGGCGACCCGCGTATCGAGAATGATGTGGACAAGCTGGCCAGGTTCTCCACAAAGCAAAGGACGGTGGACTATGCCGGACGACTCATTCTGAACGACAAGGATGAGCCTGTAGTAAGTTTCGGAAAGCACAAGGGCAAGACTGCACGCGAGGTGTATTTCAGCGAGCCTTCTTACTTTGCATGGATCGACAACGGGGATTTCACACTGGACACAAAGCGTCAGTTCGCGAATCTCAAGGCTTCCTTCGAGGCTGAGAAGAAGGCAGCGACTGCAGGAAGAGTCCAGTCAGCTCCGATCCCGAGGACAAAGGGTTATACTCCATTCGAATCTCTCGGAGACCTTTTTTCACAGGAGAAGTAGTATATAATGAACATAATAATAAAACCATATGGCAGTGACAGATGTTACTGCCGTCCGGACACGACTTGGGAGAGGGAGAACAGGGATTTCTACTCTCCTGAGTGCGTTTATGAGATATACCGTACGCCTGTACTGTTTGCACGCATATCCAAGGCAGGCAAATGCATTGGTGCGAAATTCGTTTCCAGGTATTACGACGGCATAGGTTTCGGAATGCTTATGTACTGCAGCTTCAGCAAGGATGAGCCACGCGAGACAGTCATGGCCTTCGGATCATGCGTGGACCACACATCCGTCCTTCCCCACCCTTTATATAATCCTCTGGTGCTGGAGAGCGAAGAAAACACGTTCGAGATGACCGAGGACGGTACTGCGGCATATTCGTCTGCAGGCGGAAAGGACAAGACCGCCATCCTGCAGGAAGCCATCTGCAAGGCCTCGGAACTGACCTCGCTGCGCATCGGAGACTTCGTGGCGGTAGAACTCGGTGAAATGCATCCTGTCAAAGGCGGTCATATCAAGGCAGCATATTGCGGCAACGACACCATTGACTTCCGCATCATACGATGACTTCCATCCCCTCAGAGAAACATCCGCTCGCTCCTTTCCTGCCGGAAGGAGCCTCAATCCTGATGCTTGGAAGTTTCCCTCCCAAACGCGATAAATGGTCCATGGAATTTTTCTATCCGAACTGGATAAACGACATGTGGAGGATCATGGGCCATATATTCCTTTCCGACAAGGACGCTTTCGTATGCAGGGACAGCAGCGGAAAGATGCCGAAGCGTTTCGACAAGGATCTGATCGAAAGATTCTGCAGGGAACACGGAATAGCATTATATGACACAGCTACAGAGGTGAGACGCCTGAAGGACAATGCATCCGACAAATTTCTTGAGATAGTGCAGACGACGGACATCCAAAGTCTCCTCGAAAAGATACCCCAATGCAGGACAATCGTGACCACGGGCCAGAAAGCTACGGAAGTGGTCATGGAGACATTCGGATGCAGAATGCCGGCAGTGGGAGACGTGGTGGAAATATGGACTGCAGAGAACAGGAAACTGGATTTCTGGAGGATGCCTTCATCCTCACGTGCCTACCCTATGGCGCTGGAAAAGAAGGCTGAGTTCTATAGCAGGATGTTCAGGGAGACTGCCGGAAAGTCCCGGATGACAGAGGATTAACATAAAAATGAAACAACACACTACAGATATGAAAAGGATACTATTTGCTGCAGCGGCATGTCTGCTGAGCATTGCCGCAAAGGCTGACGAAGGCATGTGGCTTCCGTCGCTGATCAGTCAGCGCATCGCTGACATGCAGGAAAAGGGCTTCAGACTTTCAGCGGAAGACATATACGACATCAACCAGGCATCGCTCAAGGATGCTGTCGTGCTTTTCGGAAGAGGATGCACAGGAGAACTTGTATCCCCGGAAGGACTTCTGATCACCAACCATCATTGCGGCTACGGACAGATACAGAAGCACAGCAGCGTGGAGCACGACTACCTCCGCGACGGATTCTGGGCAATGACACGTGACGAGGAACTTCCGAACAAAGGACTGACAGTCAGCTTCCTCGAAAGAATGGAAGACGTTACTCCGCTCATATTGAAAGGTGTGACCGACAAGATGAGCGAGGCTGAAAGAGTAAAAATTGTATCAAAGAACTCTGAGGCACTCATGGACAAGGTCGAGAAGGAAGGTAAAGGCATCAGGGCCACTGTGGAGGCACTCTACTACGGCAACCAGTATTTCCTTTTCGTTTACAGGGAGTACCAGGACGTGCGTCTGGTGGGGGCTCCGCCTTCATCCATCGGAAAGTTCGGAGGCGAGACCGACAACTGGATGTGGCCACGCCACACCGGAGACTTTTCCATCTTCCGCATCTATGCCGACAAGGACAATAATCCTGCGCCGTATTCGAAGGACAACGTGCCATATTCGCCTAAGAAATATTTCAAGATATCCACGGCAGGTATACATGAAGGAGACTTTACCTTTATATATGGATTCCCGGGAAGGACTCAGGAATATATCCACTCTGACGCGGTAAAATATATTCAGGACACCGGAGACCCTCATAAGATAATGCTACGTACGAAGCGCCTTGAGATTATGAACCGCTACATGGGAGAGAGTCAGAAGGTACGCATCCAGTACTCTGCCAAGAAGGCTTCCGTAGCCAATGCATGGAAGAAATGGCAGGGCGAGGTCAAGGGGCTGAAGAAAATGAAGACTCCTTCTGTTAAGAAGCAGTACGAGGAAAAGTTCGAAAACTGGGCTGCAGGCACTCAGTACGAGGGCATCACAAAACGTCTTGCGGGACTCTACGGCGAGCTTGAGCCGTTACAGTTCGTATATGACTATTACTCAGAAGCCATCATGGCCTGCGAACTTCTGAAATACGCACCCAAAGCCTGCAAGGTGGACGATAAGACTGGCTTGATTGACAGGGACGCCACAAAGGAAACTGCTGAAGCATTCTTCAAGGACTATCATATGCCTGTGGACAAGGAAACGTTTACAGCAATGATGACTGAGTTCGACAGAAATGTGCCGGAAGATTCAAAACCTGCATATTTCAGGAAGCAGATGCTTGAATACGGCAGTGCACAGGCATGGGCGGAAGCGCTCTTCTCTACAAGCGTATTTACAAGCCTGGAAAAAGTCACAGGACTTTCAGACATTGTAGTTGAAGATCCGGCACTTGAACTCGTATCGCATGTAAACGAGTGGATTGCACCTGTCAGGACAAAGATACGTGAAATCAACCAGCAGCTTCAACTTGCCTACCGCGACTACATGAGAGGACAGATGGAATTTGCTGAAGCTGCTGAAGGTGCAGCCGGCAGAAACGCATTCTATCCTGACGCAAATCTCACTCTCAGGGTGGCGTACGGACATATCAAGGGCTACTCCCCTGCTGACGGAGCATATTATCTTCCGTCATCCACCATCAAGGGAATAATGGAGAAGGACAATCCGGAAATCTTCGATTACAATATTCCACAGCGCCTGCGCGACATCTATGCTGCCAAGGATTACGGCAGATGGGCAGATGAATCAGGAGAAGTGCCGGTATGCTTCATAGCAACTAACCACACAACTGGCGGAAACTCAGGAAGCCCGGTAATCAATGCCGACGGCAATCTGATCGGTCTGAACTTCGACCGCGTCTGGGAAGGCACGATGAGCGACATTGTCTTCGATCCGGACAAATGCCGTAACATCGCTCTTGACATCAGATATGTTCTCTTTACAATAGAGAAACTGGCAGGAGCGACCCACCTCATTGATGAAATGACGCTTGTCGACTGATAGATTGGGTAATTTAAAAGTATCCGTCACGCTTCATCCGAGAGATCAAGCAGGGAATATTTGTGACTGAAGGCAAGATAAGCAAGAAAGATTTAGGAATATGATTAAAGTATACGTAATGGAGAGCTGCCCTGACTGCGTAGAAGTCAAGCAGCGTTATAGCAATGACCCAAGCTTTGAGCTGGTAGATATCGGCAAGCAGGCTAGAGACCTTAAGGAGTTCCTCGTGCTTCGCGATACGCATCCGGCATTCGAGAAGGTCAGGGAGCGTGGCAACATCGGAATACCATGCTTTATCAAGGAGGATGGAACAGTGATCATCTCACTGAAGAAGTTCGACGACTCCTTTGAGCCGGTATATGCTGAAGGAGCCGCATGTAATCTTGATGGAACAGGGTGCTAAAAGAATTTTACATGATACCAGATTGGGCAAAAGAAATGAACTGCGCCGTCACTGTATGTGACAAGGAGGGCGTGATACTCTATATGAACGACATGGCAAAGGAGACGTTTGCCTCGCACGGAGACCTTATCGGCAAGAGCCTTATCCCTTGCCATAATGAGCGCTCACGTGCTATCATCTCAGACCTTCTTGCGACAGGTGGAAGTAATGCGTACACCATCCAGAAGAACGGCCTGAAGAAGATAATCTATCAGACTGCATGGAAGGAGAATGGAGAGGTAGCGGGACTTGTAGAGATTTCTATGGTCATCCCTGAGGATATGCCGCATTACGTGAGGTAGCCGTATGATTCGAAGAGCAAGAAAAGAAGAAGCCGCACAGATTGCAGAGCTGTTCATGCTGGCCTGGCCGGTAGAGGAGATTCTGGAATTCAACAGCCTTACCTACGAGCAGCTTCATGAGTCCATGACTGCAATTGCCGCTGCAGAGGAGACCATCTACAGTTACGAGAACACCATCGTGGCTGAAGTGGACGGGAAGGTAGTCGGAGCAATGTGTGCGTACGACGGAGCGGACTACCAGAGGCTCAAGCAGCCTATCGCGGATGTACTTGGTGCAGACTCAGGCTTTGCACAGCTGAAGGAAACTGAAGCAGGAGAGTTTTATCTCGATTCCGTAGGCGTGCTTCTTGAATACCGTGGCAGAGGCATCGCATCAAGTCTTTTCGAAGCTCAGTGTAAGCGTGCTGCATCACTCGGTCATAAGGTAGCCGGACTCATAGTGGATGTGGACAAGCCACAGGCAGAGGCCTTGTATGCAAGATTAGGATTCACCTATCTTGACGACAAGGACTTCTTCGGACATACCATGAAGCATATGGTCAGAAATCTAAAATAACCATGAATCAGTACTACAGACATTTCAAGGGCAACATTTATCGTGTCCTTCATATAGCCAAGCATTCCGAGACCCTTGAGGACATGGTCGTATATCAGGCGATGTACGGCGAGAGAGGCATCTGGGTAAGACCATTAGCCATGTTTGAGGAGGAGATCGAGAGGGACGGAAAGACCGTCAGACGCTTCTCCCCTATATCTTCAGAGGAGGCCGAGAAGGAAATCAATAAGCAATAGCGACTCTAATTTGGCAAGGGGTTTGCAGATATATATTGCATACAACTATAACAGCCGATGAAGAGCAAACTTAGTCTTTCCACTGACAGAAAGTCAGTCTCAGAAGGAGAATACATTGAGATCATATGGTCATGCGATGCATGTCCTGACTCATTATATATATCGATTGATTCCGGATGCACCCAGTACAGTATCGCTGTGTCGGATTCCGGAACCACTCGTATTCCTGTTCCTAGATCAAACGGGAAGATGAACGTCAAGCTCATCGGCATGATTTCCGGCAAGAAAGTCACTGAGAGCCTGGATGTACGCGTTAAGAGTGTCAAGAGCAAAGTGGCCAAGGCTCCTCTTTCGAGTAGACTGAAGCTCTTCAAGGAGAAGATGCAGGCCAAGTGGTACGTCTTTAGAGCGCAACTCAAGTACTGGTGGCTTTCGAGGAAGAAATGGCAGAAGGCTCTCTGGATTGCTCTGCTTGCACTATGGCTTGGAATGCTCATCGCTTCTTTCGGAAACAAACCAGAACCTAAGGTATCATCAGATCAGATTCAGACAGCATATCTAATTAGATAACTATAGAAACACTCTTTAGATATTTTCATAGTTAGTTTTTGTGTAGTGGTCCTGCTTCGATGCGAATTGATGCCGGACTTTTTTGTAACTTTGCTTGAAGAACGACACAAAGACACCTAAATGGCATCAGAGATATTACAGGTAAAGAGTAGGTCCGAGTTCAGGCAATGGCTGATCGAGCATTCAACAAAGGAAAGGGAATGTTGGATTGTAGTGAAGCGTGGCAAACCGACTGACGAATCCATATTCTACTATCTTGATGCAGTAGAGGAGGCTCTTTGCTTTGGCTGGATAGACAGCACTATACGATATATTAATGGCATAGCAGCCCAACGATTCTCACCACGCAGAAAGGGTAGCCCTTGGACTGAGTTGAATAAAGAGCGTTGCCGCAGGCTGGAGAAGCTAGGACTCATGACTGATGCAGGCAGAGCAGTCCTCCCTCCCCTAGGACCAAGAAGTTTCCAGATCGATAAGGACGTAGAAGACGCACTAAAGGCGGCAAGAGTATGGAGTACCTTCAAGTCATTCCCTGGTCTTTATCAACGCGTTCGTGCGTATAACATAGGCTTTGCAAAGAGCAGCTATCCTGAATCATACAAACGATCTCTTTCCCACTTTATAGAGGAAACCCGCAAAGGTAAGATGTATGGTGAGTGGAATGACTATGGAAGATTGTTAGATTACTAATGGCTAAGAAGACTATCATATCTGATTTCAGTCACTGAAAGGGAAAGTAACCTTTTCGGAAAAGACTTCTGATACCAAGATATCACCAAAGGTTACACCTGCTGCTGTAACCCCTAAACCCAATGTATCAAAAGAAGGTCTCAAGGTCGGCCAAAGCGTAGTCCTGATGGATTCCAGCCTGAGAGGTAAGATTGTAGGACTTGGAAAGAGAGTAAGAATCGAACTGGAAGATGATCTTGTCATTGAATCCGCCTACGGGGAGTTTGCCGTTACTGATAAGGCAGAGATCGCGAGCCTAAAAGATGCCAAGGTGAAGAAAAAGAAAACTGACACAGCATCCAAGCAGGCTAAAGCTGTTGTAAGTTCAGATGGTTCGCTTACGGTTGACCTGCATATTGAAGCGATTCCCGGAGGCACAAGTTTACCTAAAGGTCAGCAGTTACAGTTCCAGATGGATACTTTCAGGAAGGTTATCCGTGAGAACATCAGTCATAGAGGAAGAAAGATCACCTTCATCCATGGCATAGGTGACGGCATACTAAAAGCTGCAATCCGAAAGGAACTGGACGAAGTCCTCGCTCTCGGATGCAGCTACTGCGTTGGCGACCCGGCGATCACCATCGTTTCAATCAGGTAACCTTAATTCTCCCCTGAGATTAGATAGTCATTCACTTCCTCAAGATTTCCACTGACAAGGTCAAAGAGCTTGTACATCAGCTCCGCCTCCTGCATTTCAGGGATGTATACTATAACCTTCTTCCCAGCTCCTTTCATCCATCTTTTCCTTGATGCGGGGTTCCATCTTCATTATATGTCCCGATGAAGAGTACCGGTTGCGGAATCATCCAGGGCTTTACTCCAAAACTCTTCATATCCTAATATCTGTTTTCTATGCGGTCGTTAATATGTATGATAACGAAGCTATGCTGATTACCAGCCATAGTATCACACCCTGAAGCAATGGCTTCAAACCGACTGCTTTTAATGTTAATTTAGAAAGTGAAGCTCCTATGAAGAACATCGTAACTATAAGCAGCTTACGAGCCACACCTGATATGAATCTGCCTACCTCAGGACAATCTTTCAAGACATATGTATTAAGCAGTATCGCCACGATGAACCAAAGAATAAACCAAGGGATGGATATCTTCTTTGCATCACTCTTGAATATGAGTGCGGTTACAAGTGCGAGAGGAATGATCCACAG
>CANBDX010000020.1 GCA_947367315.1 uncultured Bacteroidales bacterium
CACCCACACCTACACCTATTAAGTCGTCGGCAGCGTCAGATGTGTATAAGAGACAGATTTATAACCTTTTTTTATGCCAGAAATAATCATAATCCGCTAACGAATTGACCGATCGAATGTTAGTCAGATTAAATATTTTTCAAGATATTCTTTCGCGCCATAAATCGTCTCAAGAGTGGAAGCAATCAAGGTTTTTTGTATATTTGCATGTTTGACTTATATATATAATATATGGATAAGAAAATTGCGATTATTCCTACATATAATGAAAAGGAAAACATCGAAAAGATCGTAAGGGCTGTATTCGCTCTTGAAGGAGAATATCACATACTTGTCATCGAGGACGGGTCCCCTGACGGGACAGCGGATATAGTGAGGAGTCTTCAGACCAAATTTCCGGACAGGCTGTTCATGATCGAAAGAAAGGGCAAGCTGGGTCTGGGAACAGCATATATAACTGGATTCAAGTGGTGCGTGGAACACAAGTACGACTACATTTTTGAGATGGATGCCGATTTCTCCCATAATCCCAATGATGTCCCGAGACTGTATCAGGCATGCAGGGATGGAGCGGACCTGGCCATCGGTTCACGCTACTGCAACGGCATCAGCGTCATAAACTGGCCTATCGGAAGGGTGATAATGTCATATTATGCTTCCGTATATGTACGGACCGTTCTGGGGATGAAGGTATATGACACCACTGCAGGATTCAAATGCTACAGAAGAGAAGTCTTGGAGACCATAGACCTCGACAATGTGAAGATGAAGGGATATGGATTCCAGATAGAGATGAAGTACTCGACATATAAGCTGGGATTCAAGATAAAGGAGGTGCCGATTATTTTCATGGACCGCACGGAAGGTACATCAAAGATGAGCAGCGGAATCTTCGGCGAGGCATTCTGGGGAGTGCTGAAGCTTAAGATGAGAAAGATCAGACCAAGACAGAAATAATCATATGATTCTTCTTGAAAACGAGACAATCGTAACGTCCGGAAAGGAAGCCATAGGATCGGTCATCATAGATGGCCAGGTCATTAAAGATGTGCTATATGCAGATGCGGAAGACTACCAGTACTGTCTTTTCAGATACAGGAAGGAAGCGGACGAGGCAATTGACCTTACAGGAAAGCATCTGATTGCAGGCGGGATCGACGCGCATGTGCATTTCCGCGAGCCGGGGCTCACTCATAAGGCAGACATGCAGACTGAATCGGAAGCGGCCCTTGCAGGAGGCGTCACATCTTATATGGACATGCCGAACACCAATCCTGCGACAACCACTGCACAGACGCTGAAGGATAAGATCGAGGCTGCCAGAGGACGCGTGCGTGGAAAAATCGGTTTCCATATCGGAGTGACAAACGAGAATGCTGATGAGGTATGCCGTCTTGTCATGGAAGGAGACCCGCAGACAGGACTGACTCCGGAAGACATAGCCGGAGTAAAGGTATTCATGGGTTCATCTACCGGCAATATGCTTGTGGATGAGGTGAGTACTCTTGACAGGATTTTTTCCATCCGTGAGAAGCCTGTACTGGTACATTGCGAAGACGAGGCTACAATAAAGTCCAATCTGAACGAAGCGATACTGAAATACGGAGAGGACATTCCGTTCAGCGAACACGAGCATATAAGGAGCCGGAAAGCATGCATAAAATCCAGCATCAAGGCGTTGGAGATGGCCATCCAGCACGGCACCAGTCTGGTCCTCTGCCACATTTCGACAAAGGAAGAGCTGGAGATGGTAAGAGCTGCAAAGACACAGAACCCGAATATAAAGGCAGAGACATCATGCAATTACCTATGGTTCAGCAACGCGGATTACGACAGGCTTGGCAGCAAGGCCAAATGTAACCCTTCCATAAAGACCGGGAATGACAGAGATGCCCTCAGACACGGACTCGCGGCAGGACTTATTGACACAATCGGATCCGATCATGCCCCTCACCTCGAGTCTGAAAAATCTGCCCCCTATTGCAAGGCTCCTTCGGGCCTCCCTACAATACAGCAGAGTTTGCCCGTGCTTCTGACAATAGCGCATCAGGAAGATATTCCCCTCACCAGGATTGCAGCTGTATTCTCTGAAAACGCATCCGAATTATATGGACTCAACAGAGGAAGGATACAGAAGGGATATGAGGCAGACCTCGTGGTATTTGATTACAACAGTGAATTTACAGTCAGAGATGAAGACCAGAAAGGAAGGTGCGGATGGACGCCATATGCAGGCGAGACTCTGAGAGGAGTGATCGAAATGGTCTTCGTTAATGGAAAACTTATTTAACCATGGCTCCGAAAGTACAACCTAGCAAGATGCTTGTCTACATAGCATCTACATTTGCGATAACATTATGGGGTATGTCCTATATCTGGACAGACCAGCTCATAGCATTGGGAATACCGGTATTCTACTTTGTATTTGTCAGAATACTTTTGGCAGGAGTCATATTGTTCCTGTTCAACACTGCTTATGGAAGGATCAAGCGTATACAGAAGAAAGATCTGCCAAAATTCCTTCTGCTTGCATTCTTCGAACCGTTCATCTACTTCATTTGTGAGACCTACGGACTGAAGGAAACAGGCTCCCCTACCCTCAGCGCAATGATAATCGCCACCATACCTATATTCTCCATAGGCGCCGGCATCTTCTTCTTCAAGGAGAAGATAAGCATGTTGAATATAACGGGAATAATGCTGTCCCTTGTGGGAATCGTGATGGTGGCCATGTCCAAGGGAGAACTCGGAGACAACTTCATCTGGGGAGTGGTCCTGCTGCTTATCGCAGTTCTGTCCGAGGTGGGACATGCATCCATAACAAAAAGTCTGGCCGGAAATTATTCCAGCCAGATCATTGTAATGTACCAGTTTCTGATAGGTTCAGTCTATCTTTTTCCGCTTTTCATATGGAAAGGTATAGGAGACTTTGACGTCAATACCTATTTCACTCCGGAAGTATGGTACCCGATAATATGTCTTGCGATTCTATGTTCAAGTCTCGCCTTCTCGCTATGGGTCAGCACCATCAAGAATCTTGGAGTTGCAAAATCGAGCATATTCTCCGCCCTGATACCCGTGGCTGCTGCACTTATTGCCTGGGCAATCGGACATGAGTATCTGAACCCACGTCAGTGGTGCGGCATCGCGATTTCTACCCTTGGAGTGATTCTCTCCCAGTACACAGCAAAGAGTCGCAAGTAAACAATTAAACTACTTGCGTTTCCAAAGACGGGACATATCCTCCAGAGTCTTTCCCTTAGTTTCAGGGACAAGCTTCCAGACGAAGATCGCAGCTATTATGCATATGACTCCATACAGGCCGTATGTAAATGCATGACCGAAATTCTCCATGGACCCAAGACTCATGTTGTACATCGGCAGGAATGTCGATGAGACGATGAAGTTGAATATCCACTGGAACGCGACGGCTATGGCTACAGCAGCGCCACGGATTGTATTCGGGAATATTTCTGAGATAAGCACCCAACAGATAGGGCCCCAGCTGAACATGAACGAGGCACTGTAGACCATAATGCTGATTACAGCAATCACAGGAGGCAGAGAAGCAACTACACTCGTAACAGCTACACCGGCAGCACCTATGGCCATGCCGAGAGAGCCCCAGATAAGAAGAGGCTTGCGGCCCCATCTCTCTACCGTGAAGATTGCAACAAGCGTGAAGGTAATATTAACAACACCCATTATCACAGTCTGCATCATAGGGTTGCCCATACCAAGCGACTCGAATATGCGTGGAGCGAAATACAGCACAGCATTGATGCCTACAGCCTGCTGGAAGACACTGAGCATAATGCCTACGAAAATAACGAGGAACCCATAAGTGAACAGCTTTTCTGTCTTCTCGGATACGGTCTCCTTGATTTCCGCCAGGATGGTCCTGGCCTTTTCCTCACCATTGATTTTAGTAAGGATTGCAAGGGCCTGCGAATCTCTACCTGTCATAGCAAGATAACGAGGAGTCTCAGGAACAAGGAAAAGGAGCAATGTAAACAGACCGGCAGGGACTGCCTCGCTTACAAACATATATCTCCATCCGGTCTCTATAGCCCATTGAGCCTCTGCCGGATTCATGATTTGGTTGATTCCCTCTGCCATCTTCTGAATTACAGGAGCAATATGTTCTCCTAAAATCATGAAATTCACGAAATACACGACAAGCTGTCCGAAGATGATTGCAAACTGATTCCATGAAACAAGCGTTCCTCTCAGGTTGCTTGGAGCCACCTCAGCTATATACATAGGGCATATTGCCGAGGCCAGTCCCACACCAAGACCACCTAGAATACGGTACAGATTAAACGCAATCAGCAGGGAGAATGACGGCTGACCTTTCTCAAAGAAAAGGAATTCAGGAAGGTAAGAGCCCAGAGCTGAAAGGAAGAAGAACACACCTGCCATTATCAGTGATTTCTTTCGACCCAGCCTTGATGCGCATAAACCGGAGAGTGCAGCACCGATAACACACCCGATTAGTGCGCTTGAGGATGTGATACCGTGCATGAAATCCGTATAGACAAAGTCCTTGGCGCCCATGAAGAATGCCTGAAGGCCTTTTTCAGCTCCTGAAATGACCGCAGTGTCGTATCCGAACAGCAGTCCGCCTATAACGGCTACAAGGACTATCGAAAACAGATAGCCCTTGCTGCCTTTATTATTTGTATTGCTTGCCATTTTAACAGTACATGTTAAGTATTGCCTCATAGAGTTCCTGCTTGCCGGATGTCTGCTTAGGTTCTCCAACCTGCTTTCCATACTCATAGACATCCTCAAGGGTAAGTTCTCCGTTCTCGAACTTCTTTCCAAGACCGGCATCAAAGCTTGAATAGCGCTCGGCAACCATCTTCTGGATAGGAGACTGCTCGATAAGAGCTGCAGCATTCTCCAGAGCACGTGCCATAGCATCCATCGCGGCGATATGAGCTATGAAGATATCCTCGAGGTCTGTAGAGTTTCGGCGGGTCTTGGCGTCGAAATTAGTACCGCCGTTTCCGAAACCACCGTTGCGGATGATCTGTAACATAGCCTGAGTGAGGTCGAATGAATCAATCGGGAACTGGTCGGTATCCCATCCGTTCTGATAGTCACCTCTGTTGGCATCGATGGATCCAAGCATACCTGCATCCACTGCGCATGCAAGCTCATGCTCGAATGTGTGACCTGCAAGAGTAGCATGGTTCACCTCGATGTTCACCTTGAAATCCTTGTCAAGACCGTGAGCCTTGAGGAAACCTATTACGGTCTCAGTATCCACATCATACTGATGCTTTGTAGGCTCCATCGGCTTAGGTTCGATAAGGAATGTGCCGGTAAATCCCTTCGAGCGGGCATAGTCACGAGCCATGCGGAGCATCATCGCAAGGTGCTCCTTCTCACGCTTCATGTCCGTATTGAGCAGCGACATATATCCCTCGCGGCCACCCCAGAACACATAGTTGGTGCCGCCAAGTTCGATTGTGGCATCGATAGCATTCTTGATCTGCACCATAGCACGCGCAACTACATCGAAATCGGGATTGGTTGCCGCACCGTTCATATATCTCTTATTACCGAATACGTTCGCTGTTCCCCAAAGAAGTTTTATACCGGTCTGAGCCTGTTTTTCCTTCAGGTAAGCGACTACTTCCTTAAGTCTGGACTCATACTCCTGTACTGTCGTGCCCTCGTCAACCAGATCCACATCGTGGAAGCAATAATATCCGATGCCTATCTTCTGCATGAATTCAAATCCTGCATCAACCTTGTCCTTGGCCGCCTGGATAGGGCAAGATGCACCATTCCAAGGGAATGTCTTTGTGCCAGGACCGAACTGGTCGGCTCCCTCAGCGCAGAGAGTGTGCCACCATGCCATGGCGAACTTGAGCCACTCGCTCATCTTCTTGCCAAGCACCACTTTTTCTGCATCATAATAACGGAATGCCAGCGGATTGCGGCTTTCCTTGCCTTCAAACTGAATCTTGCCGATTCCAGGGAAAAATTCTTTTGCCATAGTTTTAGTGTTTTTATGTTTATTGTTCTATCTCTAACCTTGATTTCCAAAGCTCATATGCATCGCAATACTCCTGAGTGTGTAACGGTTCAATTACCGCCAGTTTTTCAAGAGATACGAACGCTTCGTTATTGTCTTTGTATATGCCGGCTCCTATTCCCGCACCTTTGGCTGCTCCGATAGAACCATCTGTGTCATAAAGTTCTATCACCGCACCTGTAACACCTGCAAGGGTCTGACGGAAAATCGGGCTAAGGAACATATTTGCATGCCCTGCATGTATCTTGCTTACATTCATACCCATCTGTTCCATGATCCCGATACCGTACTTGAAAGAGAAGACTATTCCCTCCTGAGCTGCCCTGAGAAGGTGGGCTTTTCCATGAACGTTGAAATTCACGCCATGTACGGAGCATCCGGCCTGACGGTTCTCCAACATACGCTCCGCGCCGTTACCGAATGGCATCACACTCACTCCATCACTTCCGACAGGTACGGTAGAGGCGAGTTCATTCATCTGAGGATAAGACAGTTCCGGAGCCACATTGCGCTTCATCCACGAATTGAGGATACCGGTACCATTGATGCAAAGCAGGACACCCAGACGTGTCTGTTCGGATGTATGATTCACATGAGCGAAAGTATTCACACGCGACTTAGGGTCATAATTCACATCTCCGAGAACGCCATAGACTACTCCGGAAGTCCCGGCAGTAGAAGCTATTTCACCCGGGTTGAAGACATTGAGAGACAGAGCGTTATTAGGCTGGTCACCGGCACGGTAAGTAATAGGTGTCCCTTCTGCAAGTCCAAGTTCGGCTGCAGCGGCAGCACTTACACGTCCCTGTTCAGAAAAGGTTGGACGGATGTCGGCGATAAGAGACCTGTCCATGCCATAGTGGTCCAGAAGGATAGCGGCAGGAGCATTTTCCGCAAAATCCCACAGCATACCTTCAGAAAGACCGGAAACAGTAGTACAAACTTCCCCGCTAAGTTTCATGGCGATATAATCACCCGGAAGCATTATCTTCCATATCTTCTCATAGATTTCCGGTTCGTTTTCCTTGACCCACGCAAGTTTGGATGCAGTAAAATTGCCAGGAGAGTTCAGAAGATGTGAAAGACACAAGTCATGACCGATTGCATCGAATGCCTCATTACCATATGGCACAGCACGGGAATCGCACCATATTATAGACGGACGAAGCACATTCTGGTCCTTGTCCACGCATACCAGACCATGCATCTGATACGATATACCTATTGCCTCTATATCTTTCGGATCGGCAGATGATGCTGACAGAACATCCGCGGTAGCAGACTTGAGGTAATCCCACCATGATGCAGGATCCTGCTCAGCCCAACCGGGACGAACGGCAATTATCGCTGCCTCTGATTTGGGATAAAATGACGATGCCACACATCTGCCCGACTGGGCGTCCAGCAGAGTCGCCTTTACCGACGAACTTCCGATATCGTAACCTAAGAGATACATAATAGCCTTGTCTTAAAATCAAATCAAACAAATATAAAGATTTATAATTGACTATCGGCGAGATTTTACAAAAAGTGCCGTAATCTGTTACAATTACGACACTTCTTAAGCAATATTCAAGGTATTTACACGACGCTAATCAACCCGCAATGCCATATTACATTGCAAAAGCGTTGAATCCACCATCCACGACGGCTACGGTTCCGGTCACGAACTTAGAGGCGTCGGACATCAGATAATGGATCGTTCCGCAAAGCTCCTCAGGGTCGCCCATACGTCCGAACGGAGTCTGACGGATAACATCCTGGCCACGCTGGGTGTAGGTGCCGTCCGGATTGGTCAGGAGAGAACGGTTCTGTTCCGTAAGGAAAAATCCTGGGGCGATTGCATTCACCCTGATACCTTCTCCAAACTTTTTTGCACACTCAGTTGCCATGAAAGCAGTAAAGTTTGAGATTCCTGCCTTTGCTGCAGCATAACCAGCAACTCGAGTAAGAGGGCGGAAAGCTGCCATAGAAGAGAAGTTGATGATCGAGCCCTTGCCCTGACGGACCATCGGCTCGAGGAACACCTGGGTAGGGGTTACAGTACCGGTGAGGTTCAGATTGAGCACGGTCTGGAACTGGTCCACCTGGAGGTCAAAGAAAGTCTTGTCAGGCGGGATGGTCGCTCCCGGCATATTGCCGCCGGCTGCATTCAAAAGCGTATCAATACGGCCGTACTTTGCAAGAATATCTTCACAATTTTTCTTCACCACCTCTGTATTCATCACGTCGGTCTTCATAAATTCGCACTCACCGCCTTCGGCGCAGATCTCTGCAGCAAGCTGATTTCCAACATCTTCCTTACGACCGAGGATGATGACTCTGGCTCCGTTAAGAGCCAGATACTTTGCTATCGCGCGTCCGAGGACGCCTGTGCCACCGGTGATGACGGTGACATTTCCCTTTATGTCAAACAAATTATTCATAGAATCCTGTGATTTTATATTTAAGTCCAAGTTCCTTATCTACTGCAGCCATGACGCCCTGTACCTGTCCCATAGCGAACATTCTGCCAAGGAACGCGTAGCCTGCATTATAGCCTCTGGAATCGTCGCCGAGCATCGTCATGCCATGGTCCACACGCATCGGAAGCTCCGGATTCTGCTGTTCGAAGATCCTCACGAGCTCAACGATGTCCGCACGGCCGCCAAGGTGGCTTGCCTCGGTGAAGTCACCGTTCTCGAATATATGGCACGAACGAAGGTGCACGAAATGGGTGCGTGGAGCGAACTTGCGCGCCATCTCAACCACATTGTTCTGGGCACCGGCAGAAAGCGAGCCGGCGCAGAACGTAAGACCGTTGTGAGGATTGTCCACCGCACCCAGGAACCACTCGATGTCAGCCTCCGATGTCACGATGCGGGGAAGACCGAGCACAGGGAAAGGCGGGTCGTCAGGATGAACGCACATGTTCATTCCGCATTCCTCGCAGACAGGCATAATCGCAGAAAGGAAGTAACGCATGTTCTCGCGCAGCTGCTCCTTGGTGATGCCGTCGTACAGCGAAAGAAGCTGCTTGAACAGCTCCACCGGCTTCTCGTCGTCCTCGCGGATATTGCCGCTCACGAAACCCTGGGTCTTGACAATAATGTTCTCCACAAGCTTATGCTCCAGCTCGGGAGTCATTTTTGCACGAAGCGCCTCGACCTCAGCAAGGATGTCGCGCTCGACATCCAGTCCGGGAACCTTGAACGCTGCCCATTCATCACGGGCTCCATCACGGCCTACTATATATATATCGAAATAGGCGAACTCGGAATACGAGAAATAAAGGTTGGTGGTTCCATTCGGATTAGGGTGATCAAGGTCGGTACGGGCCCAGTCAAGAACAGGCATGAAGTTATAGCAGATCGTGCGGATGCCTTCAGCAGAAAGATTGCGCAGGCTCTCCTTGTAGTTCTCGATCAGCTGGTCACGGTCTGCTCCGCCATATTTTATGCTCTCGCATACCGGAAGGCTCTCCACCACCGACCAGCGCATGCCGTAGCTTTCGATATACTCGCGCAGATCACGGATAGCCTCACGTGTCCACACCTGCCCGTTAGGCACATAATGAAGGGCCGTCACAATACCCTCAACACCGATCTGTCTCAACATGGAAAGAGTTATCTTATCCTTCTTTCCGAACCATCTCCAAGTTTTTTCCATTATAATTTGATTTTAATTGATTTTCCTTCATATATAACCTTCTGCTGCACTCTCCTGCCCTTTGCCACTGGTATCACATTAAATATGCGCCTCTCAAGCATACCCGGGAAACTTCCGATGCGGTCGGCAATAGTCAAAGTCCTGTCTGCCTCCGAATATGCAAACTCAATCATCGAGTATGCGCCCTTCTCATAATTATAGTTCACATTCTCATCTTCATAAAGAGTGAATGTGCCATCCGCTCCCTGATATACATACAGATCGATAACGTCAGCCGGCTTTTCATCTGACCATTGCATATCCGGTCCCATCGGCAGGATAGAACCTGCACGCACATAGAGAGGCATTCTGCCGTATGGAGCTGAAACCGTCCTGTAGGCTCCTCCTTCAAGGAAACGCCCTGTGTAGAAGTCATACCACCCCTCGCATTCAGGGAAATACACTTCGCGCTGACGGGCTCCGTATTCATAGACAGGAGCCACAAGCAAAGATGGTCCGAACATATAGGCATCGCCTATATCGGTCACGGAAGTATCTCCCATGAAGTCCATCACCAGAGGACGCATAATCGTATAGTCATTGAAATGCGTCATTCCGGCAAGAGAATATATATATGGCATCAGGCGGTAGCGCAGCTTGGTATAATACACTATGGACTCATAGGCCGGGTGCCCTTCAGGAGCGATTTCCCAAGGCTCGCGGAACGGAAACTGTCCGTGCGCACGGAAAAGCGGGCAGAAGGCTCCGAACTGGAACCAGCGTGCATTCAATTCGCGCCACTCCTTCATATCTGCATTTTCCTTACCGGTAGCATTATATAAATTCTGGGCATCCACATATCGGTTCTCGACGCAGAATCCGCCTATGTCCATGGTCCAGTAAGGTATGCCGCTGACTGAGAAATTCAGACCCGCAGAAATCTGCGCCTTCATATCTTCCCAACGCGTCGCTATGTCGCCGCTCCATGTGGCAGTCGAATACCTCTGGAGGCCTGCAAATCCGCTTCTGGTGAGCAGGAACACACGCCTGTCCGGATCCGCTTCACGCTGGCCGTTATATATTGCATCCGCATTCACCAGAGAATATGCATTGAAGAACTCAGTAGAAGAGCCGAGGGCAGTAGGGCCGCAAAGTGCCTTGCGGTAATCCATATCCGTGCAGTCGCGGATATTAGGCTCGGATGCATCCATCCACCATGCATCTATGCCCAGCGGGTAATAATGATCCTGCATCTGCTTCCAGAAAAGCCTGCGTGCGTCGGGATCGTATGCATCATAGAAACCATACAGGTAGCCTTTGCCAATCCAGTCGCGGATGCCGTCCTCATATGCTCTTGTATACATCCAGCCGTTTCTGTCAAACTCCTTATAGTGTTCGGTATCCACATAGAACTTAGGCCATACAGAAATCATCATGCGGCCGTTCATTGCATGAATGGAATCCACCATCGCCTTCGGATCAGGGAAACGCTCCGGATCGAATTCATGGCTGCCCCATGCGTCTTCCTCCCAATGGCTCCAGTCCATCACTATATTATCTATAGGTATATTACGCTTCCTGAATCCTTCAAGAGCCTCTATCATTTCGGTGGAAGTCCTGTAACGCTCACGGCTCTGCCAGTAGCCCATAGCCCACTTCGGCATCACCTGAGCCTTTCCCGTAAGGGCACGGTAGCCGCTTATCACCTCATCCATATCCTCTCCCGCAATGAAATACCAGTCCATCTGCTTCGACATCTCGCTCCACCACTGATGCCGGGCCTGCTGCTCAGGCACAGTAACATCATAAGCACGGAGACCGCAGTAAGAGACTCCTCCATCAGGCTTCCATTCCACCTTGAGTCCTGTCTTACGACCAGCCTCGAGATGGACATTGAATTTGTAGGCATTCGGATTCCATGAAGTGCGCCAACGCTCAGGCACCACAGTCTTTCCGTCAATGGACACAGTCGTGTAACCGGCATAATAAAGGATGAACTGATAATCCCCTGTCACAGGAGCCTCGAGAGAACCTTCGTAAGTGACCTCGGATCCATATAACTTAAAATCCTCCGGCAGATTCACCACACGGGTCATTTCCGGCGCCACAAGATGCTCGAAATAAAGATTTGGCTCTTCCCGCACAAGGACCTCTCCTTTCTTAGACATATACGTTCCTGTCAGACCACCCTCCTTGCCGTTGGAGTCATAAAGTCTGAAGACTTCCCCCAGCTGTTTATAATCCTCAGGATTGCCGAAGCGCATCATCGAATAACTGTCCATGAGGATGCCGTAGCCTTTATTCGAAACGATGAAAGGCACAGACACCTTCGTGTTGTACTGGAAAAGCTGCTCGTTCTTTCCTTTGTAATTGAACTCATCAGCCTGATGCTGTCCAAGGCCGTAGAAAGCCTCGTCTTCAGGAGACTCGAAGACCTGTCGGAAAGACCACCCGTGCGTGCCGTCCACCTCAATGTGCTCGAAATATTTTCCGCCTCCCTTTTCTTCGCGAAGCAGGATCTTTCCGTCCGGATCCGTAAACCACACCTCTCCTGTCGATGCGAGTATATTTGCCTTGAGAGACGCGGTCGCAACCGTAACAGTGTCTCCTTTACGCAGCACTTCAAACTCCGGAACATTCTCCTGCGGAAGCACTACAAGACTCTGAGGGTCGGCGAAATGCCTCTCAGGAGTCGCCGAGACATGAATCAGCTTTTCACCCAACACCTCAAGCCGCACCTTACGGGGACCACCTGTTTCCACCTGCCGGACATTTACCGTCACTTGATTTCCATCAATATGGCATACTCCAAGATTACAGGCGTATATAAATACACTTGCCACCAGAAGATATAAGAATCCTTTGAATCTCATAGTACTTATGATTTAACAAAACATACAAATATAAACAAAAGAATCTTCACTTCTGACGGTGGTCTGCAAATATATCCGATTCAAATATACTTTTGCAGTTAAATGGGATTATTATCTGACATTGTTCTTGATTTGCATATAGTAATCATGGATCAAGTACCATGCTTTCTTACGATATCCCTGATCAGAAACAAGTCCCTTCCGGTTCCATCCCTCCTGATTCACAGGATGGTACCGATAAGGAGAACGAAAGTCAAAGAGAATCCATGGGGAGATACCGGCAAGATTTGGAATATGTTTGAACATTTCCAGATTATCCCTATAAAGCTTTGCCTGATAATCTTCACTCCAGGATGATGCAACGTTTTCATCGCCGGACTGACCATATAAAGCCTCTCCTCCAAATTCAGAAAATATAAGAGGTTTTGTCGGGCACACATTCCATGCAACCTCGGAAGGATCCACAGGCCAAGGATGATACCATCCCAAATATTTATTGATTGCTACAACGTCAAGCTGCTCCGGAAAATCATCCTTCATCTCGAAAGCCCCACTATTCTTCTCATACCTGGCCATATAAAATGCTGCAGTATATAGCCTGGTCGTATCCAATGACTTACCGACTTCCAACAAAGATGAGAGAAAACTGTTTCTTGCTTCAGACGGCAAGGTTTCGTTCGCGATACTCCAGAAGCCTACAGCGCATCTGTTCCTGTCACGGAATATCATATCCGCAAGCATCCTCTGTGCCTTAAGACGAGTATCCTTATCTTCAAAATCTATATCCTGCCATACAGGTATCTCCTGCCACAACAGAATCCCCTTCTTTTCGGCAAGACGTACTATATATTCATTCTGCGGATAGTGGGCCAGGCGCACCATATTGGCCCCTAGCGCTTCTGCCTCTGAGAGAAGCATAACAGCATCCGCTTGAGAAAAAGCACGTCCCTGACGCTGTGGAATTTCCTCATGGAATGAAATGCAACGCATGAATACAGGTTTGCCGTTTACAAGTATCTTCGTACCTTCAACTTCTATGTTCCTGAATCCTATCTCATCAGTTACCCTATCCTTACCGGAAGTCAATATAACCTTATAAAGTTTAGGATCATCCGGAGACCACCTTACAATTTTCCTGGCATGGAAAGATATCTTAGCAAATCCATTACCGTCAGTTGTAACATTATGTAAAATCTTCAATTCGGGAATTTCTATACATACCTGTTCCGACACCTTTTCCGAAAGTGATATTTCAGCATGAATCATATCCGGCTGATGTTTATCAAGCTGAATGAAATAGTCTTTTATGAACACCTCAGGAGTCTCCACCAACATAACATCTCTTGTAATGCCGCCATAGTTCCACCAATCAAAGACAAGAGCGGGTACTGCATCTTCAGTGCGCCTGTTATTGACTTCTACAACGATGAAATTATCTCCTTTGAGAAGTTTGCCAGTCACTTCAATTTGAAAGGGAGTAAAACCGCCTTCATGACTTCCTGCCTTAGTGCCATTCAGATATACATTGCACCTGTAACTCACAGCACCGAAATAGAGGAACTGGCGTCTGTTTTCAATGGAATCCACTTGAAAATGACGGGCATACCATACTGTACCCTCAAAATACTTAAGCTCAGGCAACTGAGAATTCCAGTCCCCCGGCACATTCAGTCTAAGTCCCCCTTCAAACGAATATTCATAAAATTGCTCATTAGACTGTGGCTTCCTGTTTTTATAAATAGATCTTGTCTTTCCATGCTCATACTGATCGATGATCACATTCCATTTTCCGTTAAGAAATCTGTATTCACGTCCATAGACATTCGACATAAACGAAGGTTCATGGGCATGAAGTACCGGAGATGCGAAAAGTAACATCATCAGGAATATATATATTCCCTTCATAGAGCCAAATCATTAATTATAACAAAGATGAGCTATCATTGTCAAGATAAAGGGTAGTGCCTTCCGACGTACGCAATACAGATGCTGGACAAACTTCGGAAACCACTCCATTTATTGTATTATATACGGCATGAGCCTTAGTCGAAGCCGGAACGACACAGAAACGTCTCTTGGCAGCCATCAAAGTCGGAACCGTAAGCGTAAAAGCATGAGTAGGCACCTCATCAAGACATGTGAAACATCCATCATTCACCTGCTGCATACGGCATTTCTCGTCAAGGTCCACAACCTTTATCACTTCCGGATCATTGAAATCCGCAACATGAGGATCATTGAATGCTATATGACCGTTTTCGCCAATGCCCATAAACACGACATCCACAGGATTCTCCTCCAATAACTTCTTATACTGCTTCAATGTCTCTTCCGGAACATTCTGTCCGTTGATATAGTTTACACTATTAAAGGGGACCTTATCAAATATCGCCCTTCGGAGAAAGTTTCCGAATCCTTGGGAAGCATCTGACTGAAGGCCTATATACTCATCCATATGGAACGCATTAACTCTACTCCAATCAACATCAGATTCAGCCATGGCAGCCAGAAATTCATTCTGGGAGGGGGCTGCGGCAAAGATTATGTTCACAAACTCCTGCTCGGCCATCAGGTTCTTCAGATATTCCACAGCATCAGAAGCAGCACCAAGTCCCATTTCTGCGCGTGATGTGAATATCTTTACATGCAACTGGTCTTTTACAAATTCTTTATTCATATCGGTAAACTATTTTTCCTTCAATTATCGTATTCCTTACATTTATATTCTCATCGAAAATCACCAGATCAGCATCCATTCCGGCCTTGAGAGAGCCCTTCCTGTCGGAGATTCCCATTATCCTGGCAGGATTTTCAGTGATCATACGCACTGCATCAGTTATTGAACATCCTGCAATCTGGACCATCGTACGCACAAGACGGTCGGCAGTAGCCACACTTCCGGCAAAGGCAGACTTATCCATCAGTTTTGCGACACCGTCTTCAACGATGACCTCCTGACCATCCGAAAGAGGCCCGAGAATGCTCGGTCCTTCAGGCATTCCGGCAGCTCTCATGGAGTCGGTCACAAGAGCTATCCTCTCCACACCCTTAATCTTCAGGAGAAGATGCAGAAGGTCCTGAGGCACATGTATTCCGTCTGCAATAATCTCCAGATGCATTCCATCCTGAATGTATCCGTATTCGATAGTACCTGCATAACGGAAGGCATTGCGTCTGCTGACGGTACTCATGCATGAATAGAAATGAGTCATAAGGTCGGCCCCTGACTTATATGCAGCATCGCACTCCTGAAATGTGGCGTTAGTGTGGCCTATAGATGCTACAATCCCTCTTTTCTTCAATTCTGCCGCAAATTCCTCAGCACCTTCGAGCTCAGGAGCGAAACTCCAGCGAGCAAGGGCGGGACATCTGTCAAGAATCTCCAGATATTCCTCAGGGCGGGGATTACGGAGATATCGCGGATCCTGTGCTCCGGCATACATAGGGCTGAAATACGGCCCCTCCAGATGCATACCACCGAACCTGGCTCCATCTGTGTTCATCTCTTCCGCCTTCCTATAAGTTTCAAAGGAAGCAAAAAGAGCTTCATTCGTACTGGTAAGTGTCGTTGGATATAGAAGAGTTGTTCCATGAACGGCATGCATCCTCGCGGCAGTCAGATAGGCATCCACAGTTCCGTCCATGAAGTCCGCACCGCCTGCGCCATGAGTATGCATATCGATGAATCCTGGAGCCACATAAAGTCCTTTAGCATCTATGATTTGAGCACCATCTGCCGAGATATCTTCTGTTCCGAGATAATCGATAACCCGGTCTTTAAGCACGACATTACCGATGAGAGATTCTCCACCGGTGATTATTGTTCCGTTAATTATCTTTATCAAGTTCATAACCGTCTATGGTATCATGTTTTTTAACATTTGTGCAGTTCTTCCGGACTGGCGCAGACGTAATGCATTGAGATACTCTATTTCCTGCGGTTTCAAATAGCCTTTGAATGTTTCCGCAAACCGCTTGTTAAGTTTCACATTGACAGAAAGGACCTTATCATTGAGTCTGGCAAGCATTTCAGAAGCCTTGGCACGGGAAAAATCAGGGCTGTTGATTTCAGCTTCTATGGTTTTGTACTCAAGAAACTGCACACGGATATCCCACATCAGAAGAAACATATTGAACTCCGCCTTGTTAGTCTTCACCTTCATGGCATAAAGGATATCACGGTCAGAAACAGCTTTGTCGCGAATTACGCTTACTGCATCACCTTTCCCCTGCTCAGCCTTACCGTGCATGATAATTGTCTGAGGAGTATTGAAAACCTCCCATAACTTTTCAGCATCCGAATCGGAAATTCCGAACCTATCCTTTGCATAATGCAGGACAAAATCATGAGGATTTATAGATGCCTCTTTCTTGAGTGCTTCACCGTACATTGCAATAAGCATGCGGAAAGCCTTCATCGGAAAGACCTGCCTTACCGGATCCATTTCTGTAATAACATTATGCTGGTCCCAGAAAAATCCATATCCTCCGGAAGTGGACCAGGACGTCATGATCATTCCATCATATCCTGCCTGACGTGCATATGGAATGAAATCCTTCTGATTATTGAAATGTTTCGTCCAGTCAATAGAGTAGTAGTTATCCGGATGACTTCGGATTGCAGGAGCACCCCAAATCTCCAGCCCGGAAGCAATCACCTTGTCTATATCTCCAAAATGACGGATATTCCACCCGTAGTTCCAGTCCACAAGTATCGCATTTTTGGGGAGCAAATCGATTGCTTCCGGATACTTGGTGATGATATCTGCCCATAGGACAGGACGTTTCCCCAAGGATGTGACTGCCTCACACATCTTGACCACATAATCAACAAACAACCTGCTCTTTCCGTGTTTCTCAGCATACTTACGACAATGTGGGCATTTACCGAGAAGCCATGTCTCATCACCACCGATATGAAAATATTCTGACGGATGCAAGGCTGCTACTTCAGCAAATATATCGGCAAAGAGTTCGGCTGAGCCTGATTTCAAAGGGCAAATCTGTGATATTTCCTGCTGCCAGGTTTCTTTAAGATGACTGTATCTGTCATGACGAAGTATATATTCGACATGCCCGAAACACTGCTGCAGCGGTATTACATCTATACCAAGACCTGCACAATGGGTAATAAATTCTGTAACATCTTCCTTGCTGAAAGAAAGTGGATTGCATATCACAGCATGTCTATCGAAAGGGAAAGTAGCTTCCCATTCCATTACAATTGTATTGATGCCGAAACCTGAAAGTTCTGTTGCAAAATCTTTCATTGCATCCAATGTCATGACCTGAGTTCGGAAATCTATATGGAATCCACGAACTGGAAATTCATGAGCCTTGGCTTGAATAAGAGAGAATACAAGCAACATGACGGCAGCTATTCTTTTCATACTCTGGAAATTTTAAAATAGTGTCACCTGATGCAACGAGGCCGGCACATGAAAATCCGGTTCAGGAGTTTCCGGATTCTTCCAACTATACCATCGTTCTATGATTTTTCCGTCTTCCTTATAGAAATCACCTCGATATAATCCAAGGTATAGGCTTCCATCGGAAAGGAATTTATCTACGTAATCCATCGGGATGGAAACATCCACACGGTACCCGCAATCAGTCATTTCTGCTTTTGCAATAAAATCCTTCGGAGGCTCCCATGAGAAGTCAAACTGTCTGTAATAGGATGCCCTGTATGACAGAACATGCCCCATAGGGTCGATTTCAAAGCACTCGTAATCATTCATATCCGGATCCTTTGAAAAGAAAATCTCCACGCGGTCGCCGACCTCAAGATCCCTTTCATAAGCAAAGTTTTCTGCATACACAAGGTCCATATCCATAACATCAAAACTAAAATGGAGAAATTCTCCGGAGGACGATACTGAAATTTCCGTAGGTGCACACGTCTCGCCCCAAGGATTCATCAGAGGACCGACCTGAGCCTTTCCAAGCCCTTCGCCATACTCTCGAAGAAAACTTAAGTCAGGGTGGTTCCTGACATATTCATCGTCAATATAAGCGGCAAACGAGGTTATATTACGAAGTCCTAATGCAGCATATGATTCCAGGTCAGCGAGAAAAACATCCCTATTCCAAGGTAGCTTAACAGCAGGCTTCTTCCAATTGCTGAACAACGACACATCAAGCCAGTATTCCAATACCACAGCTGTCTCGAGGGGAAAAACCTCAAGATTTTCCTTGAGATACTGAAGGTTTGTCAGGCTGCCCGGATTCTTTTCAATCGCTTTATCTCCAAGCCGCTCATCCTTAAGCGGTTTTTCATAAGAACGATAAATAGGAGCAAATTCAAGGAAGATTCCTTCTTCCGGCTTGACCTTACGAGGAGCAGGAAGGGTTGTTACATAAGCCAGATGAGCAAGCTGTGCCTGAGGGTCCCATGTGCGGAGTTCCTTTATAATACGGTTTTCTACAATCAGGGCTTGTTCACTATCCGAGTATTTAGAGCACTCAGGACAATGACACATAGGACGATTGTCGTCAATCCAGAAATAGTACCTGTGATTGGTCGCAGGAAGAAGTTTTGCATAATATAATGCACGAGCTGCAACCGTATCAAGAGCTGCCTGAGAGTGCACACAAAGATTTACATCATTACGTCTGCGGCCTTTCCTGTCCATTCTGAACATGGTGGAGTCCTTCTCAAAAAGGTCTCTCGGAAGCAATTCGCTTACAGCATGAAGCTGATGCTCCACATGAATTCCATATTCCAGACAGTCGTTAAAGAACTTCTGTCCTCTTTCAGTCGCCATAAAATCAGCTACCTGCTGAGGTCTGATATGGGTTCCTATGGTATTAATGCCACTTTCATGCGCCAACGCAGCCCAGTCTACATTCTCAAGATCGTTGACAGTCAGGACTATTCCCTTCATATCGAAACGAGACGAAAATTCTTTTCTGCCTGCATTACCGCAGCAGGCAGAAAAGAATATCGAAGATAAAAGAATGCAAACTACAATATGCAGTTTCTTCATATCTGATTATTGATTTTACTTGTTTGGATCGTAATTGTAATGCTCTTCGTAGCCGGTCTTACGTCTGAAGACATTCAATGTAATTGAACCATGAGTTCTTTCTGTACCAGCATCTCCTGACCAACTTACAAGTTCTAGAGCACCATTCATATAACGCGATCCCGCTGCGCCTACATTTCCTGGTGTACCCACAAGAGCAGACCAGAGCACGACACCTCCGTGGAAACTTTCATTCCAACCCTCACGCGCCTGATCCAGATTTTGCCAGAAATTCTTATCGTATGCATATGTATCAAAAAGAATATGCATTCCATCGCCAAGGGCATGTCCGTAGTATATGTTATTACCTGTCATTGAACGATTAGGCGCAAGACCATAATTATTTGCTGACTTTGCGAAATCAGTTGCAACTGCATTCCACTGAGCTACAGTAAGTTTACCGCTCTTTATCGCATCATAACAAGCTATCTCATTAGCTCCTGGCGTATGTGTCGTATTACCTCCTTTATCGGAAGCATATGCCTGATTCTGACTATAAGGCTCCTTTTCAATACGTGATGAGTATCTTACCATCGGCAATGTGTAATGGTCAAATGTCTGTTGATCGCTTGTATAGAATACGCCCTTCAATGTATTCCAAGCATTAGGATTGATAAGGCTAATATAGCCATTATAACCTCTTAGGATTATATAATGATAACCTCTTGGCTGGTCGGCAAGTGTACCGACTGCTTTGTCTGGATTTGCCATATTAATTGGTATCTCATGTTGTTTGACCCAATCCACGGTAACCATCATACCGGTCTCAAGGCAGAATATCTTTTCAGCATTAGCATGATTCTGAGCATATACAGAAATGTTGTCCCACCTGTAATAGTCACCGCCGTCCTTAGCCATACTGAAGGTGCCGATAATCATCTCAACCTCAGATTCTCCAGATGTATAAGCAACCTTTACATCGTAGATACCCTGAGCTGCATCTGCAGGAATGCTCACAGTAAGATTTCCATCTGCTGCACTCTTTATGGTAGTTTCTACTGTAGCATCAGAACTTACAAGAGACACCTTGGTAACCTTGCTTGGTGCAGTACATGGAAGGACAAGATCCTCACCGCCGCAACGTACAAGACGTTCAGGGAAAGTGAACTCAGGCACATCCGCCTCCACAAGAAGGGTTGTGATAGCAGAAATTACGGCTAGATGCTCTGTCGAAGCGTCTCCGGTAACGAATGAGAGAGTAAGGTCAGGATATGAGCTAAGACCATCAAACTCCACACATCCGCCGTTCATATCAGATGTATTGGCAAGATTGAAAGACTTGCGAGCTACTTCTGTATCACCAGATTTTACCACAAGCTCTGCAAGAGTGGCAGCAGATGCGAAAGATGATGCCTGAGCATACACCTTCATATTAGAAACTCTGAATCCATCTGCAGCAGGAACAGCAAGGGTACCGCTATTAGAAGCAATTGATGTTCCAGATGCATATACTGTTGTCTGAGATTTCTCGTTTGCATAATCTGTCTTGAATCGTGACAGCTTGAACGGTATCTTGTTCAACTTGTCATTTTTGAGAACAAAATCAGACGGAATTTCAGACTTGCAGGTGAGAGTCATCGTCTTTGTAGACATTGTTAGCGAAAGAACCTGACCGGCCTTAAGTTCTACCGGAAGAGATGAGAACCATACATTGTACTCATCATTTTCCCAAGGAAGACCTTCAGGATATACTGCTGTCAATGCAGTGGATCCGGTACCTGAAACTGTGCCAGATATTCCTGCTGCAGCATAGTCACTTGAGAATGCAGCGACGAAATCTGCTGCTACTGGCTCTGCAGAACCGCTGAAGTCAACGGTAACCACCTGGACATCTTCTTTCTTGAGCAGCTGGTAAACATCATTGATAACAAAGTTAAACGGTGCTGAAAGTCTTTTGAACCTGGTGACTTCCACTTCAGAAGCTGATTTCGGAACATTCAGGCTTGGCTCTCCCAGAAGGAAATCATATGCCGGATCATATGTACCCACACCAGGATACTGCACTGCAAAAAGACGTGCGGTACCATCCGCCTTAGTAGTGGTGTTATGTGGCATCAAATAGTTATAGTTATAAGTCTCAGTACCTGCTACCTCAGCATGAGAGAATGAATACTTTCCATTTCTTGCCGGTGAAGCAACTACTGGTGAGGCTCCATCTGCATAGAAAACACTGATAGTTTCTGTTCCGCTGAGAGTAATACCTGTTCCTTCAACATATGACGACTTGACATCGTCCTGAGCCCATATTCCTGCTTCCACAGACAAAGTTTTCTGAATTGTAGGCTTGACAGAAAGATCAAGATCCTCTGAAAATTCCGGTTTCTGGCATGAGAACATTGTCACGCCAATAAGAGCTAAAATAAATATATTCTTTTTCATGGCGTCATCATTTAAATTGTTGGTATAGTATTCCAGTCATCCTCACCGTCCGGAATAGATCCGTCATTCCATCCTGAACCGCATAAAACTTGCTCCGATTCCATTTCCATGATGGAAACACTCGGAAGCACATATTCTGATGTGTGCCCGATCAATTCATGAGTTTTCATCTTTTTCATAGTATTAGTGATTATACTTTATTTATTCCAACAGAATATTTCCATATCACCTTCAATAATGTTGTAAGTAGTGCCTGTCATTGCCACCACATTACCATTCTTGAGGACTCTCTGCACGGAAGCGTCGGCTTCTATTGTCAGGGTCATGGACTCTTGTATACTACGGTTTACAATAACCAGATAATATTTATCTCCGTTTTCTATATGAGAAACCACCGCACCGGAGCTTGTCTCAAGTTTGCTGAACACTGAAGGCAACTGACCAAGAGCTTTGGTACCGATTGGCAATTCTCCAGTATGACCGACTGATATCACGTTACATCCCAGGAACACCTTTGAAAGAGCACGAATGTCAGCATTAACCGCCTGAGCGCGTTCGTAAACTCTGGTTTTTTTTGAGTCTGTCTCCAGTCCCCAGTAGGTGAAATACTGCAGACCCTGAGCTCCATAGGCCAGGTTAGTAAACATCTGCGCACGTAATTCCTGAGTGGTAGGAATCGGATAGAAGATCTTATCTCCCTCATACTCCCATTCCTTCGAATTAGCTCGTGCAAAAGCCCAGAACGGTATATTTCTGGATTTGGATGCCTCCATTATCACTTCAAGGTTGAAATACCAGTCGTAACGCAATGAGTTAGGAGCATCATTAATAGAGACCACCGGATAATTATCAAACGACAACATCCTGACTGGAACAGTATTAAGATAATCATTTACGTTAGTCGGGTACTTATCAATCTTACCCCACGCCCAGTTCGGATAAATATTGATATAGCAGACATGCTTGCTATCGACGCTTTGAACAGCCTTCACTATTTCAGCCCACTGTGCAAAATCCTTTCTTTCAGGCTCGTCCTCAACAAAGTATCCATATAAGGCCGGGTGATTCATTATGGCCTTGACTGTCGACACCGGATCGGTCAGCAGTTCAGGACACTGAAGTATAAGCTTCACTCCTGCATTATGTGCTATATCCAGAACACTGAGAGCGGTCTTCAGATCGGTATAAATGCCAAGATAAATATTTATTCCAGCAGCCTTCATGGATGGGAACCTTTCAGCAGATTTGTCTTCTGGAATGTCAGCCCATGCAATTATCGGAAACTCTTCAGGAACTTCCGGAACAACAGGATCCGGAGTGTCACCTTCACCTCCCTGATCAGGTTCCTGCTCTTCAACCACTTCAAGAGTCTGACAGATTTCTATCACATAGGACTTGACACCGTTGATCTTGACATCGAAGAAGGCACGACGTCTCTGGCCAGAGTTATTCTTCTCTGCATAGACAGTCACAGAGCCATCACCATTGCCTTTAGCCGGAGCGATATCAATCCACTGCTGGCCGCTTCTTCTGACGATTTCCCAATCGGCATCAGAAGTTACCGGAAAAGTCTTCTCATATTTATTCGCTGGTATCTCAATGCCATTCAAAAGATTCTCACCGATAGTAAAAACCGCTTTCTGGCCTTCTATATTGCCTGACGAACAACACACTAGCAATATCGGCAACAAGGTCATAAGTATTCTTTTCATATATCTAAACATTTACATTGTAGGATTATAGTTATAGACACTCTCATCATATACCTTCTTCCTGAAAATTCTCAATGTCATCGAACCTGTTGAAGCTCCGTTTCCTTCTTCACCAGTCCAACCCAAAAGCTGAAGCGCACCATTCATCTGAGCAGCACATGTGTGATTGATGTTTCCATTATTACCATAGTTGGCAGTCCAAAGGACAACACCGCCATGGAAACTCTCTACCCAACCATCACGGGCCTGTTGTACATTATTCCAATACTGTTTTGTTCCAGGTGCTACTGTTCCGGTACCGGCTGGATTGATTGTAGCTGTATAGTTGTCAAACAATATTCTCATGTCATGATTTGTCGCATGACCATAATTCTCCATATTATTTCCAGACAGACGCGACCTATACAACGAAGCAGTACTATATGCTCCGAATTCAGATGCAACACCGTTCCACTGTGACACTTTCAGATTTCCGGACTTAATAGCGTTATAACATTCTTTCTGACGGTCTCCTGGTGTGTGGGTAGTATTACCCTTATATTCTGCAGGATATGCCTGATGCTGCTGATATGGATCTTTTTCCACGCGAGAAGAGAATCTCACCTGAGGCAATTCATAATCTCCGAATGTCGCTCCGGCTGCCACATTGAATGCTGACATATAGCCTGCTTCATTAGGATTAATCAGACGCAGCTGATCAGTTTCACCTCTAAGGGCGATATAATGATATCCACGAGGCTGATTATCCAAGTTGCCCAGAGCGTTACCAGGGTGATTAGAATTAATCAATATCTTATGTTCATATACCCAGTCCACAGAGACCATCATACCGGTTTCAAGACAGAATATCTTCTCCTCCTTTCCAGGATAATTCTGTGCATAAACTGTAATATTATCCCACATGTAATACTCTCCTCCATCAAGGGCCATACTGAATGTACCCACAGTCTTTTCCATGCGACCTTCATCATACACGATCTTCATATCGTATATTCCCTGAGGAGCTGTGTCAGGAATCATCACAGAAAGAATCTCACTGGCTGTACTTACTATAGTTCCTGCATAAGAATCGTTTCCATTGACAAAAGCGACAGAAAGGACTTTTTCAGGGAATGTACAAGGAAGTGACAAGACCTCACCTCCACAACGTACCAATCGTTCAGGGAATGTAACAACAGGAGATACTTCTTCCAAAGTAAGGAGTCTTATCCTGCCGACATTCATTTCCTTGGCACTATCATAGATAACCTTCAGGTCCACTTCTTCATGAGGAGCATCCTGTGGAATAGTAACAACGATCAGATCATCAGTCCTGTCCTCGGAGATGACTCCCTCAGCATCGTTGAACATAACCTTTTCAACCAGAACCAGTCCGCTTCCAGTCAAGGTTATTTCCCTGCCAAGCACACCCACAGAAGGAGCTGTTATCATGAACTCCAGCATAGTCTGCGTGATGTGTACCTGCTTGCTGATACCACCTTCAGCTGTGATTACTACAGTAGCCTCTCTTGCAACAGTGGAAACGTTTGCATCGACAGTGACTTTGACAAGATCATTTCCAGTACCGGAAGTCGCAGAGAAATCCAGCCACGTATCATTACATTCCAATGTCCATGCTGCATTGGACTCGATATTGATGTAGCCGTAAGCTGATTTATCATCAAACATAAGCATCTGACGATCTATTTTCAGATACTCGTTCGGTTTCAATTCTGTCTCCATCTCCTGACAAGAGAACAAAGCAATTGAAAAAATAAAGAAATAGATAATTTTTTTCATATTATGCTTGATTTACGGTCATTAAACTTTACATTATTCGAATTTCAGTTCAAATTCGCGTACCACCGTACTGACTTTGCCATATAATGAGTTTGTGGCAATAAAAGCGACATATACACTTTCTTTTTCCGGAGACACATATGTATGGGTGTACTCATACAGATTCTGATCGATAGACTTTATTGCAAGTCCAGTATCTGGAGTAACATTGGACGGATAAAATGGAGTAGAGATAAGATACGTATCTATATCTGAAGCATCTGAAGCATCTGAAGCAGTCAAGCTTGCTTTGCCGACTCCACGTGAGCACTGAATAGGATCAGCAAGATCGACACTCTTCCATAAGTTACTGATTCCGTCTACGACATAACTCTCTGACGTACCGTCAAGAAGTACATTCCTGATATTGAAACCAGAGAACGACCAAACTCCTGGAGAGGTCATATCCTGTGTCTGTGCCTTAAACTGGAAAGCCACGAACACAGGCGTGTTTACATTGAACTCAGACAGGATTGCCTCACCGCTTTCCTGAGGTCCCACGGTAAGCTTATTTCCCGGAATGTTGAAACGGTCTGTTATATCAGTCCATGTCGCGTTACGTACACCCCAGGTCGTATATAATGCTTCAGTCGGAGTTCCTGCAAGATATTCATATTCAGGAACGAAATCATTAGACACAAGGACACGGAGAGTATTAGGAGTGCTTCCTGTATAAGTTGATGTAAAATTCATATATGGAGTCACCACCCTTGTATCACGGTCACGGTTCCTATAGTCTGAGCCATTTTCTCCGGAATAGAAAACAATATTGTCCGGAGCTCCGGTGAAGGTAAATTTCACATTATACGCGTCCAGAACGGTTTCACCGTCTTCAGCAATGACACTAGTCTTTTCTACGACTGCGCTCACATCAAAATCAGGAACTACGACTTCCTGCTCACATGACATCAGGAATCCTGCTGCAATCGCTATATATAAGGTATTTATAACTTGTCTCATATCAGTTCATTTAATTACCAACCCGGATTCTGTTTAATAAGCATATTGCTATTCAGTTCCATAGCCGGAATAGGAAGGAGGTTATGTTTTTCCGAAATATAGTTGCCAGGGCGTTTGGCGTTTGCAACTGTTGAGATAGAAGACATGTACTGGACATTCTTTACCAACTCTCCCCATCGCACAAGGTCAAGTCTGCGGGTTGCCTCAAAGCAGAGTTCCCTTGCCCTTTCCTTTTTAATGAACTCTCGGAATTCCTCCTGAGTGGCCAAAACAATCATGTCGGGATCCATAGTATTGTTCGCACATAATTTGACACCGGCACGGGCTCTTACTTCATTTAGTGCTGCGATTGCCTCATCTGTAGGGCCTTCAAATTCATTAGCTGCCTCAGCAAGCATCAGAAGCACATCAGAATATCTCATTATCGGGAAGTTTGTTGATGTTCTGGTTTCGCCTGAGCCACCAACTACTGCATCCTTTCTAAACTTACCTATATTCCTGAATTCAATCGAACGTTCTCTCTTGACTCCTGTAGTTCCGGTACCCCAGTCATATGGACACACATTCCATGTATATCGGTTATCATCCTTATCTTCGGCATAATAGTTCTCAAGAACCCTCGATACACAGAGATTAGACCATGTAACACCGATACTCGGATCCCTGCAGAGCACACCGTTAGGACTTCCCCATCTTCCGTCCGTCCTCGGAGTCTCTCCATCAACACCTTTGAATTCAGCTTCCCACATAGACTCCCTGTAGACTGTCTCATACTCATCATTCATAAGACGCTTGAAAACAGCGCTATAATCAGGATCGAGACTATGGAGCTGTGACTCCTTCACCTTACGGGCCCACTTAAGCGCATCCTCATATCTGGAAGTGTCATTCAGCGGATTACCTGCCATATACAGGCATACCCTTGCCAACATCGCCTGCACCAGTGTTCTGGTCACTCTGCCGGAATGTGCAAAATGATCAGCATCGTACACCATTCCTTCAGCCTTTGTCATATCATCCAGAATCTGTTCATAAACCTCACGAACCGAGGATCGGGCTCTATGTGAGACGATTTCAGCACCACCATCCGTAACAAGAGGTATGGCTCCGAAATTTGACACCAGGTGCCAATAGTAGAACCCGCGCAGGAAGTATGCTTCACCGATAGCTGCATCCAATTCCTCCTGTGTCATATCAGGAATATCTGCATTCTCCATATACCATATGAAACTGTTGGCTCTGGAAATCCCGACATAACATCCTCCCCAATATGATATCACATATGGCTCTGAAGGAGTGAAATTAAACATACTTGCATAATAAGTCTGGCCGGTTCCGGAAAAATATTCAAGGTCGCTTGTCGTAAACAGAATAGGAAGCGCGTTTCCTGAATATATCGTAGCAGCCGTAGTTGAACTATACGCAAATGGGGACACCATTATCTGATATACACCCATCAGACCTGCATCAACGGATGCTTTATTGACATAATAATTGTCCGGATGAAGAAAATTCTTCGGTTCAGTATGGAAGAAATCCTCACATGAAGACAAGACAGGTAAAACTGCCATCAAAACATATATAATAATCCTTTTCATTGCGTCCAAAGATTAGAATTTCAAATTAACCGATAATGCATATGTACATGCACGTGGATATGCCGAGAAGTCAAATCCCTGAGTCATAGCACTATGCCTTGATGACACCTCCGGATCAAATCCCGAGTAATTGGTCCATGTATACAGATTGTTAGCCGTCAAAGTAACCCAGGCCTCAGACATATGGACCTTCTTGAGCCATGCCTTTTTAATTATATAACTGAGCGACAGGCTCTGAAGACGGAGGTATGATGCATCTTCGACAACTCTTGATGAATAATACTTCAATCCGTTACTGTTAAGACGATGCATATCAGTATCCTGGTTATCAGGACTCCATCTGTCTACGAATGTTGCAAACTGGTTTGTAAGAAGCTTGCCACCATTCTCCATTACCAGACGGTTTGCATTCAACACATCATTTCCATATGACCATCTGAAGAAAACACCCAGAGAGAAATTCTTATAACGAAAAGTATTGTTGAATCCGCCTGTATGAATAGGATTCGGATTACCGATCACCTGTCTGTCATCAGCATTGACAAGGCCGTCTCCGTTTATATCCTTGTACTTGATATCACCAGGAACATTCGCGGTATATGTAGGAACTCCAGGTTTCGCAGTAGGTATGCCGTTCGAGCCATAGATGAAGTCATCAGTCTGATACACACCATCCCAGACATAACCATAGATAAGTCCGACCGGCTGACCGATTTCTGTTATATAACACGCCTCATCACCAAAAGTATGTTCCCAACTGACAGACTTGAGAATGCTCGGCTGACCGACAGCCAAAGCCAACACCTTGTTCCTGTTAAACGAGATATTGAAATCAGATGTCCACTGGAAACTTCTAGTCTTGATATTTTTTGTCGTCAAGGAAAGTTCAACACCCTCATTGCGCACATGTCCCACATTAGTTGTAAGTGCACCATATCCGGTATGTCCTGAAAGCGGAGCCTTCAGCAGAAGATCCCGTGTATCCTTACGATAAACATCTCCAGTAAAAGATATCCTGCCTTTGAAGAACTCGAGATCAATACCTATATTGGTCTGGATTGTCTTCTCCCACTTCAGATTCGGGTTGCCCGGATATGATATATATGAATATGTCTGCCATTCATCTCCAAGAGGATATCCGGTAGTACCTGAATATACCTCCATCTGCTGATACATATCATCACTTCCGATTCTGTCATTTCCGGTAATACCCCAGCTTGCCCTCAACTTACCATTTGTGAGAACCTTCTGATCCTTAAGGAATTTTTCAGAACCGAAATCCCATCCTGCAGACACTGAAGGAAAATATCCCCACCTATTCTTCTTTGCAAACTTGGAAGAACCGTCAGCACGCATCGACATGGTTATGGAATATCTTGACAGATAGCTATATATCACACGACCGAGAAAAGACACTCGCTTTGTGCCTGTATCTATGCTGGAAGTAGTACTATATACGCTACCCTGTGCCAAAGAAGCCATTTCCTGCTGTTCATTAGGGATAAACTCGCTGGCATAGCCGTACTTTGACGAACCTACCTGTTCGAAAGTCATCGCCGCGGTTGCCATAAGGCTATGTCTGGAAGCATCGAAAGAATTCGCATAAGTAAGGATATTCTCATTCACCCAACTGGCTGTCTTGGTAGTGGAGAACGATCCATTGACCTGACGCATAGAGTGAGGTTGACCGTTTCTTGTCATCGAGTTATTAAACTGCTCTGCCTGATATCTGTACTGATATGCCTGGCCGATAGACTTGAAGGACAGATGCTTTGTCAGCTTGAAATCGAGGAATCCGTTGATTCTGAGCGTGGTTGTATTGAACTCGCGAAGCTCATTCTGAGTAGACAGCACAGGATTCACACGATAGTCACCTTCAGGCATATCCGGATCTCTGAGTTCATTCTCAAGCACATATGACGAACCTGTATAATTGACAGGCATATAAGTCCAGCAGTTATACATAGTGTAATACATAACATTAGGAACGCTGTTATGACCTGAAAATATTGTAGGCTGAGCACCGGAATATGTATGATTGATATAATTGACAGAAGCTCCGGCTTTCAGCCATGAGTAAAGCTGCCACTCGATATCCATCTTAAGATTGTACTTCTTATAATTAGAAGTGATTATAAGACCCTGCTGATCAAGGAATGATCCCGACAGATTATACTTTGTAGCATTTGTACCGCCTCGGATCGACAATGTATGAGTGTGTTTCCATGCCGGTCTGAAGAGTTTGTCCTGCCAATCGATACCTTCAACTCCACGATAGCTTTCCAACGTTCTGTCAGCAAGATATGTCTCATTGGTGGCACTAGGAGAACGTTCATACATCAAAGCCACGAATTCATAAGGATTCATCAGTTCCATGGTCTTTGTAATATTATCCAGACCCACAGATCCCCTATACGAAATGACTGGTTTCTGATTAGCAACACCTTTCTTGGTATTAATGATTATAACACCATTTGCTCCTCGGGAACCATATATCGCAGTAGAGGAAGCATCCTTAAGAACCACGAAACTCTCTATTTCAGAAGGATCCAACGTTCCGATGTCAAAATTTTCCGTAGGAAATCCATCAACCACATACAACGGATTATTATCACCCGTAATGGAGTTTCCTCCGCGAATAACGACATTTGACGACTGTCCAGGAGTACCGTCGGCAGAAGTTATCTGCACACCGCTGATTCTACCGGCGACACCGTCAAGAACAGAAGTAACAGGCAATTTCGCAATCTCACTCATATTTGCAGACACGACCGATCCTGAAATATCGCGTTTCCTGACCTCGCCATATCCGACAGCAACAACTGCTGCTTCATCAAGAGTCTGCGAGTCCTCCTCAAGCTGTACATTTATCACATTCGTGTTTCCAACAGGTACAACCTGTTCCACATAACCGAGATAAACAAACTGCAGCTTGGATTTCCTGCCCGGAACCGTCACACTATAGGTTCCGTCAATATCGGCAATAGCGCCATTACCTTTCTGACCGACGACGAGAATTGCAGCTCCCGGTAATGGGTCTCCATTCTTATCTGTCACCTTTCCTTTGATTTCCAACCCTGATTGAGCGGACAAGGTCAAGGCAGACGACACAGATAGAATTACGAGTATTAACTTCGTAACACATCGTAAAAAAGGTTTTCTGTCCATAATGTTATTAATTTAGTTTACACCAATTCTCGATCTTATATCCCCACACTGCATAGAAAATCATATATATGAAGCATGGGAGAAGAAGCCAATATGAAGTCTGAAGGCTCATATAATCCGTCATCAGACCATACAGAAGCGACAGGATGGCGTTTCCGCAGAGGGCCATGACAAGAAGCGACGAGCCGAGTGTGGTCCATTTTCCGAGGCCACGGATTGCAAGCGGCCAGATTCCGGCATAGATAAGGGAATTCGGAATTCCCAGAAGCACCACACACCAGATGGAGGCCTTCAGCGGAAGAGCAAGCACCAGGACGGATAGTATGAGTCCTGTTACAGTACATACCACGAGGGCCTTCTGCTGACTGATATATTTAGGTATGGTAACAACACCGATAAGATATCCGCAGAGGATGCATGCAAGGGTATAGGAAGGGAACACCTTTGCTGCATCGAGAGACAGTCCCATACTCTGAGCATACTCGATAATCGTAGCAATCGATATCTGCTGGCTGCCGAGATGACAGAAAAGTGCAATCACGCCGAGCACCAGATAAGGATATGCCCATACAGAGCTACGGTCCTGAGTTCCTTCTACAGACTTGTTGTCCTTGTCAGGATTGATGTCCCTGATAGGAGATTTGAAGAATATGACTGCGAATACAGCCAGAAACACAGTAAGCACCAGATAAGGAGGAATGACTCCTTTGATCATCTCGTCAAGAGCAGCCTCCTTCGCTGGTCCTGCGAGTAATCCGGATTCCACTGCAGCCATTATGTCCGTATCCTCAGGACGTATCACCACTGCTGCAAAAAGGAGAGGAGCTATGATACCTGCAAACTTGTTGCAGATGCCCATTACGCTTATACGTTTGGCAGCGCTCTCATGAGGGCCGATGATGGTAACGAAAGGATTAGCTACCGACTGTAATATGGCAAGGGACGTTCCGATAACGAACAGAGCTGCAAGAAACATTGCATAAGTCCTTGTCAGGGCTGCAGGCCAGAATAGAAGTGTGCCTGTGGCCATAATGAAAAGTCCTATCATAGCACCTTTCTTGTATCCCACCTTCTTCAGCAGGAAAGATGCAGGAACCGTCATCACCAGATAGGCGATATAGAAGGCAAAAGTCACCAGATAGGTCTGGACTCCGCTCTGAAGATCGCATGCCACTTTGAAGTATGGCACAAGGATGGAATTCACCCATGAAACAAGTCCGAATACGAAGAATAGGCACCCTACCATCGCAAGGGACATGTAATACTGTCTTTTATTTTCCATTTTGCGGTTATTAGTTCGTGTTCAGGTCACAAAGTTAGTTTACCAGACAGAATTTTAACGCAAAATATCGTAAATTTATATTCAGATAGCGCAATATCTATTGCGATATTCGGATGGAGAACAACCCTTGAATTTACGGAAGACGCGGGCCACATTAACTGAATCACGGAAACCTACCTTATATACAGCTTCCGAGAATGGCTGTGATGTCGTACGAAGCAGATATGCCAGATGGTCCACGCGGACACTGAGCAGATACTGATATATGGTCATGCCGACTTCCTGACGGAATTTCATCTCGATACTACGGCGCGAAAGAGGGACGCGGGAAAGGATATCCGCCATTCCCAGATCCTCGTAATAGTGGGCATCTATGAATCTGATGATATCCAGGACGCGCTTGTCCTTTATATTATATATAAGAGTAGAAGCTCTTTCCTTGATATCAAGAGGCTTTATCACCACGTTGAAAGGGCGAGGATCACGCTTATGTATCCTCTCATTGAGGAGACGACAGGTCATATAGCCTCCGTTCTCCACATCCATCTTTATGGACGAGATGGCCGGATCGGAAATATCACAAAGAAGTTCGTCGTCATCGACTCCAAGCACAGCAATTTCTTCCGGTATACTAATACCTGCGATCTTGCATGTCTCAGTGATAAACAGGGCATGAGCATCATCGCAACAGAAAAGCGAAACAGGCTTGGGAAGAGACATGAGCCATTCCATAATCTTTTCTCTTTCATCACCGGCTTCCGGCTCCATGTAGGAGTAGAAACGGCCCCCGTGAGTCCTTACTTCTTCTTCATATCCCTTGCAACGCTCCTCTGACCACACAATGTCCTTTATGCCGAAGAATGCATAATCAGTATAAAGTTTCTTCCGGAAATACTGTGCCGCCATCTTTCCGGTGCTGTGATAATCTCCTGTGAGATTGGAGAATATGTCGCTTCGGCTTCTGTTGTTCTGAAGCACAACAGGAATATCCAACTGCCGAAGAAGGTCAGTCTTTCTGTCATCCCATCGACCTATCAGGGCATCTGCCTTCCACTCACGGGCCCATTGCAGAGCCCATTCCTCCCTATTGCCGCCATAGCGGAAATCCGGGGAAAGACGATAAAAAAGCCAAGGGCCCTGTTCCTTGGAATAACGCATCATTCCACGAAGCAGTTTCCTATCGTGCTCACTTGCACAGTCTATAAGAAGAAGTACCTTGATCATATGAGACAAATATATAATCTTTACCGGAACTTCAGATATGGAAATGGAAAAACTTTTATTAAAAAGAAAAAACGGCCTTCCGGATTTGATGCCGGAAGACCGTTCATTATCTGTCTGACGGGAAGCGTCAGGCCTGAGGGGCGTCGAAATACTTATGTATGTCGCGCAGCTTCATCGAAAGCATGCACATGAGGGCGCCGAATACGATGAGGCCGATTCCAGCGAGGATGATGATGGTCTCTATTCCCACTCCAAGAGGGTTGATAAGCACCATGATGGAAAGGATCAGGAGAAGGATTCCGCCGATGATCACCCATCCGCTGTCAGATATCCTGAACGTATCCATATCACCTCCGAAGGCAATGATTATAAAGCTGTGGTAGAGCATCCAGATTCCCAGGAATATTGGCAGCAGAACCATAGTGACTCCAGGATAGATGCAGAGAAAGATACCGAGGAGAAGGTCTATCACTCCACCGATGACCACATATCCCTTCATCATAAGGTAGTTGCCGCTCGAACTGGCGATTACAAGCTGTGCGGCACCGCTCAGGAGCATCAGCACTCCGAAGAGTATGCCTAAGGTCATATAACTCTGTACTGGGAATACGAATACAAGGATTCCCGCGATGATTACAAGAATGCCGACAAGCAGCATCAGCCACCAGTGGCGGATCATGCGACCGGCCCTTTTGGCAAGATTTTCAAAATGACGTTTCATAACACTATAAATTAAAAATGCATGGGCCGGAACCCCGGTCCATGCATCTCAAATTCAAGTATTATGCTAAACTACATTGACTTTACCTGAGCGTAAACATTCTCAGCAGTGAAGCCGAGCTTCTCGTCAAGCACCTTGTAAGGAGCCGAGTATCCGAAGCTCTCAAGTCCGAACACCTTGCCATTGCATCCTACAAGTCCCTGAAGATTCACAGGAAGACCGGCAGTGAGACCGAAGATCTTTGCTCCGCAAGGAAGCACACTCTCCTGATACTCCTTGCTCTGGTTGCGGAAGAGTCCCTCTGAAGGGCAGCTTACTATACGCACCTTCATGCCGTCGGCACGGAGAAGCTGCGCTCCGGCAACGAGAGTCGATACCTCGGAACCTGATGCCACGAGGATGACGTCCGGATTCTCATCAGATCCTGCGACTATATATGCGCCTTTCTCAGCCTGGGTGTAGTCATTTCCTTCAGGAAGCATGTCCACATTCTGGCGTGAGAAGATAAGTCCTGTCGGGCTGTCTGTGTTTTCCATTGCCATTCTCCAGCATACCGTGGTCTCTTCCACGTCTGCAGGACGGAGGACAAGCATTGAGTTCTTACCGCTGTGGTTCTTCATCTTTTCCATAAGACGGAGCTGAGCCTCCTGCTCTACTGGCTCATGAGTAGGTCCGTCCTCTCCAACGCGGAACGCGTCATGCGACCATATGAACTTTACAGGAAGTTCCATCAGGGCAGCCATACGGATGGCCGGCTTCATATAATCGGAGAACACGAAGAATGTACCGCAGCCTGCAATGACACCTCCGTGAAGAGTCATTCCGATGCAGATGCAGGCCATTGTAAGCTCTGCAACACCAGCCTGGAAGAAGGCGCCGCTGAAATCTCCCTTTGTAAACGCATGTGTCATGTTGAGGAAGCCGTCTGTCTTGTCCGAGTTGGAAAGGTCAGCCGATGCCACCACCATATTAGGGACGTTATCTGCCAGCATTCCAAGCACTGCAGCCGAGCCGTTTCGTGTAGGTCCTCCGGCCTTCTGCTGCACCTTGCTCCAGTCGAGCTGTGGAGCCTTGCCGCTGAACCACCCGGCCTGCTGAGCAGCCTTTTCAGGATTTGCGGCAGCCCATGCAGCCTCCTCGGCATGACGCTCTGCAGCGATAGCCTTGAGCTCCTGCGCACGTCTGTCGTACATAGCCTGGACTTCATCATAAATCACGAACGGATCATCTGGATTACCACCGAGGTTGATGATGGTATTCCTGTAGGCATCTCCTCCCAATGGAGCACCATGAGTCTTGCAGCTGCGCTCGTAACACTGGTTGTCAGCAGTCCTTGCGCCCTTGCCCATCACACACTTTCCGATGATAAGGGTAGGACGGTCAGATATGGTCCTGGCTTCGTCAAGAGCCTTGCGGATCTGTACGCAGTCATTTCCGTCGATAGTGATTACATGCCATCCCCATGAACGATACTTCATTGCAGTATCCTCAGCAAACACATCGCTGCACTCGGTGGAGAGCTGGATATCGTTTGAGTCATAGAACATGACGAGATTGTCAAGTCCCAATGTACCAGCCACGCGGCCGGCACCCTGAGAGATTTCCTCCTGGATACCTCCATCTGAAATATATGCATATATGGTCTCCTTGCTGAAGGTAGGGTTTCCTGTACGTGCTGCAAGGAACTTTGCAGCCATAGCAGCTCCCACTGCGAACACATGACCCTGTCCGAGAGGACCTGAAGTGTTCTCCACGCCACGCTTCACATTGAGTTCAGGATGTCCTGGAGTCGGAGAGCCCCACTGACGGAACTGCTTGAGTTCTTCAATAGTGAACTTTCCGGTCATTGCCAGCTGAGCATAAAGCATAGGCGACATATGACCAGGATCGAGGAAGAAGCGGTCACGTCCTTCCCACTCAGGATTTTCAGGGTCATACTGAAGATACTCCGAATAGAGCACGTTAATGAAATCTGCTCCACCCATAGCTCCGCCAGGATGACCTGATTTCGCCTTTTCCACCATTGATGCCGCCAGAATACGGATATTGTCAGCAGCAAGGTTCATAAGTTTTGTCTCGTTCATGATGTATAGCACTTTTCAAAATCCCGCGAATTTAAGCATTTTCAGGAATTATCCGATATGTCTTGCAAGGAAATCACATACAAAAAAAGCTGAACAGGAAAATTTCCGTCCAGCCTTCTCATTGAAAAAATGGTTGAGATTACGCGTTAAGTGAGTAATACTCACAAGTCTTGGCGCCCTTTACCTCAGTCTCCACGTTGAGCTTACCCTCACGTGCGAGCCATCCGATAGCTGCGAAGAACTCTGCGCTTGCAAGACCTGTCTCCTTCTTGAGCTTGGTCTCAGTCATCTTACCATTTGAATTAAGTGCATTCCATACAAGGCCTGCGTTGTTTCCGATGTTGTTGATTTCCATAATAATTAATCGTGTTAAAATTTTAACCTACCGACGGCTGGAGCCGTCACCACTAACTTTAAGTATAGGCCGCAAAGATAATTAAATATTTTTATAAGTATTTTTGATACAATTAGTTACAATCGGGATTATTAATTGATGAATGCAAGCGGGAATTTACATCGCAGTTATAGTTTATTCTTTTTAAAGGCTTTTATGTTATAATTTATAAGTAATAAATCAAAACAAAAAAAATATTTATATTGATTTATTATCCGTTATAAGTGCAGTACAGATGGTCCGGCCTGATCATGTGGCTCGTTCCGACACTATACCCCTTGGGCCCGAAATTGCCAAAAGTCGCACAAGCGGTCATCAAAATAGCCGTATTTGTAAGATTTGCAGTACACCTTGTGCGAGTTTGGGGCAAAAGTCGCATAAGCGGTAAGAAAATTCTACGTCATTGAGAGAGTCCTCTTCTACGTCATTGCGAGCGAAGCGTGGCAATCTTAAATAGAGAATCCTCAAGGAGATTGCCACGGCCCAAGGGCCTCGCAATGACGTAGAAGAGGAGACGTTCGAAGTGACGTGCTGACTGCACCTTTTACGGGAAATCACTAAATGAGTCAAGAATTCTGCAGGAAAGTTGGTGAGGTAAATTGAATTTATTACATTTGCAGAACAATTGCGGGTGTAGCTCAGTGGTAGAGCATCGGCTTCCCAAGCCGAGGGCCGCGGGTTCGACCCCCGTCACCCGCTCAAAAAAGGGGGCGACTAATAAGTGATTTAGTCGCCTTCTTTCGTATTTATATGGATATGACGACAGTGGCGGGAGGGTAAGTT
>CANBDX010000021.1 GCA_947367315.1 uncultured Bacteroidales bacterium
TAATTGATCACATCTGCCGGTTTTTCGTCCGCGACGCAGGGTTTTTGCCTGATTTTCTTGCGTCGCGGTTCAAGCGGGGCTAATTATAGCGGCTCAATGACTAAATTTCCAACCAGTATTTTCACTTGATCCCGAAAGTGACTATCAAAGTTTTAAAAAATTACATAACTATCCCAGTATTAACTACTTATGCATATAGACCTGCGGCAATTGGCACAGGTCCATATGCATAACCGTCAGAATACCAAATAGTTGAGTGATTTTTGTTTATCAACCGACCTTTTCAGTTGATCCGTAGTTCTCGAAACAAGTGTTCTTTACAAGATTTCCTATTAAACCATTTTACATTGAAAGAAACACTTAGGATTTCGCTGAAACTTCATATTGAAGTCAGTACACAAAAGGTTGTCAAGGTAAAGGCGTACAAACGTGTTACCAATGGCAAGATAGTGAAAGTCCGTTCTCACTACCGTACTATTGAGGGATAGTCCGATAGATAACTGACGGAAAACCGCTTCCTTGCGGTGCTTCTTCCCCTCGGTGTTCATAGCAAAGACACAGCTGATCCAGCAGTGTCTTTGTCTCATTAAGAGAAATTCGTATTGAATTTTCTATGATTGGTTTCTTAGCAATTGAGATGAGTATATTAAAGTACTCTGATAATTCTTTGTATTATATGAATACGATACGAGTATCAAAAAAGTGCATTCAGATAGAATTTTCTGAACACACTTGATTTTTGAATACATCAGTATTAGTATCGGAGTTCTCCTCTATTTTTGATGTCGTTGTTAATCGTTTTTGCAAGAACATATCCCTTTTCGGGTTCACCTGACATAAGTCTTTCAATTTCTGCGGGAGTAGTAGCATATTCACTTAACTCGTCAAGCATTTCATCTACCATCTGACGATACTCTTGATACTTATCCATATCTCGTGTTGTTGAGATGTGAATGATTGAATTTGCCAATGCTCGTCCGAACTCTTTTCCGTCATTCAATGCAGTCATATAAAATGTTGCTATGATTCCGTTAGTGGTTTTATTCGACTTATTGTTTTCTGATATGGAATCATTCAGTTGTTTTTCATAGTCAGACAGATTCCTACGGGCAATTCTTGTCGATAACTCGCACGAATCCCATAGGAGTTGAGCGAATAGCAATTCTGTGCTGTCTCGTACTATCCAATATGATTCTGATTTATCAACTGCTGCACAGAAGTACGCCTTTTCGCACATAGTCTTCCAACCCTTTTGGGTTTTAGGTACATCTAATACCGCCCATAATCCTTTTGAGAGTACGTGCCCGATTCCCATACCTTTTAACTCCTCAAACTGAACGGAATCAGTTGGTTCGCTTTGTAGCATCTCCAATGTGAGTTTAACGTCGGGTTGCCATACGACATACCTATCATTGTCCTTCTGTGCATACGATATTAGAGGCAACATTGAAATAAGGATAAGTAAGATTGTTCGTTTCATATATGTGTTATTTAGATTCAGACAAATATAGTAATTAAAATTTTCTCCACCTTGGTAATAGGGTAGTTTCGTAAATTTGCTGTGTAACACTATCAATAATAGCGACTTGATTAACCTTAGACGTGTTAGTTTTCGTGTCAGAACATAGGCGTAGGACAGTTTGTTGTGAAAATTTTACCTGTTACCTTGACTTTTTATCAGTTAGACTATATTTATTATATGAACTACATTGAGTATTCCTCATTGATAGCACATAATAACTTACTAATAACTGATAATGAATATGGTACAACCGAAGAAAAGACTTTACAGAAACGACGTGTCGGCAGAGACACGTGAGAAACTGAGTGTGGAGAACATTCCAACGTCTTGAACTTACTCGGAATGTCCGAGTTCCGACTTGCTATGTTCCTCGATAGTGCAGACAGATTAATCTACTTTCGTAATAAGAAAACCCGAGAGAAGATAAGTCTTATTGAACTCGCCTCGGGTATATAACCAATATACCTGAGCGAGCATTTAACCCCTTGAAAACGGCAGACGAAAAAGAAAAACTTTACTTATCTTTGCAGAGAGTTACTGAAAATACAATAGAAGATATTGTAAACCGTAGTGTAAACCATAAAAATATGAATAATTCTAACGATTTGAATATCAATAACAAATATAAAGTCCTTTTCGTGTGCCTTGGAAATATATGCCGATCTCCGGCTGCTCAGGGAATATTCGAGCATTATGTGCGTGAAAACGGGCTGCAGGATAGGATCGAGGCCGATTCAGCAGGCACTTATGGCGGCCATCGAGGAGAACTTCCAGACCGTCGCATGCGCACGGCTGCTCTTTACAGAGGCTTTGCCCTGACACATCAGTCGCGTCAGGTAAGGTCCATCGACCTTCTTGATTTCGACCTTGTTATCGCCATGGATGATCAGAACTACGAAGACCTCATGCACATAGCCCCTTCTGTGGAGGCCACCCATAAGATAAGACGTATGTCTGACTTCCTGACTACCCGCAGGATGTCCTATATCCCAGACCCATATTATATGGGTGCTGAGGGCTTCAGCCATGTCCTGGACCTTCTGGAGGACGGCTGTCAGAATCTTTTGAATCTAATATCCAAGGCTGAATTCTCCAAATGATATTAAGTCTCCTATATGTGCTGATTGCAGGTATAGCTCTGCCGGTGGGCGGAGTGCAGATGCAATATCTCTGGCGCAATCAGCTCGGCGATGTATATAGTCTCGGACTGGGCAGTGCTGCATGTCTTGGTGCAGCTGCGGCCACAATGTCCGGATGGTGCTCCCTGACGGTGGGCAGTTTCATCTGTACCCTTGTCTGCACCCTGATCTGTTTTGTCGTCACCCTGCGTGTAAGCACGCAGAACCTTATCACCTTCGGTATCCTTTTCGGCACCTTCGTCGGCTCCCTGGGCACCATCGTAGTGACCAATGCCCCCAACGGAGACCTCCTGAAACAGTACTATCTCTGGGGAGCTGCCAACTTCAATCTCGAGGGAGTGACAACGTGGGATATCGTCTTCTCCCTTTGCCTCTTTGCCATAGGCCTTGCTGCCGCATTGCTCACTTCGCGGAGCCTTACCCGGCACATGAAAGGTGAAATCGAACTCAGCAATATCCATAAGGCGCTTCTTCTTCTTGCCATCATGTTTCTTGTCACCAGCGCTGTATCCATCTGCGGACCTATAGGATTCATATCGCTCGGCGTTCCTAACCTGAGCCGCATACTCTGCAAAAGCGAGGACATACGGAAACACTACCTGATCTCAAGCGCCATGGGTGTTGGGCTGCTTCTGGTTACCTACCTCGTGGCCAATCATGTCAATCTCGGCATCTACCTGCCGATAAGCGCAACAATGGCCATCCTCGCGCTTCCGCTGATGGCCATTCTGTTCGTGCGTAAATAGATGTCAAAGCATCAAACCGGCTGAAAAATAAATATTTTAGAATACGCATGGCAGGGCCATCAGCTGATAGTACACGCAGAGTGCAAGTCGGCGATGGCCTTCTGTATTTGGATGCAGATTGTCGTTTCCTCCCGGGACATAGATCGAATGCTCGGGTCTTGACGGCATGAGACCGCTTAGGGAATAGGTGTCAATGACCGGGATGGACCAGATCGCAGATGCTTCTTTGATGGAATTGACATATGCGTCGATGTATTCCCCGCATTTGTTACAATATTCCTCTGACGGCTGCACATTTTTCTCACTGAACTGAGCGAATCCTCTATGAATAGGTGTGAGCATGACAATCTGCTTGGTCGGATACATACTTTTCAAGCTGTCCAGCGCTATGTTTATCCGACCTCTGAAAGTGGACTCGTCAAAGACAGGCGTTCTGTGCTGTCGCTCGACCATCTTGCCATTTGCATTTACGGTCTCTGTGGAGTAGGTGAACCATTCGCCGATCGGAGTTCCGCTATTGTAGTCGTTAGTGCCCATGAATATCATGATGGCATCAACCTCTTCTCCGTGCTCCTGTTTCAGCTTGTTTGCCTGAGAAAGGACATGCTTCCATTGTCTGCCGCTGATTCCATAGACGTATGATTCAGAGTGCAGCCATTCCTCTAAAAAGCCCCAATAACGGGTAGCTTCAACACCTTTCGGATCGGTAATGGAGTCTCCTAAGTAAGCGATTCTTTTATTCTCCCATGGATGTGATGCCGTCAGCAATATGACAGCAGAAAGTATAAAAATGATTTTCTTCATGATCATTGGTTTTTCTTTAAGTATTCTGATGGTGTGCAGCCGATGAAGCGTTTGAAGGCTGCTGCGAAGTAGGATGGGGTGGCAAAGCCGACCATATCGGAAATCTCGGCGATTGAATGTTTCTTTTCGTGCAGAAGTCGGCAGGCTTCGTTGAAACGCACTGTCTTTATGAGCTCCAGCGGTGAAGTCCCGAAGAGTGCTCTTACCTTGAGGTTGACGTTCGTTCTGCTCATACCTATGTTGACAGACAGATCATCTACGGAAAAATTGGAGTTGGCGAGGTTTTCCTTGATGACCTTCATAGTCTTCCTCATGAATTTTTCATCAGACATATCGAAACTGACAGGTATATTCTCTTTGCTGGCTGATTTGTTCGCACCGATTCCGACAAATTCCAACGAAAAGTCTCGAAGCAGGTCGCTGCGGAGCTTATCCATCTGTATTTTGTGTTTCTTCTCCTTTTTTGTGAGCTGCCATGAAATCAGAAATATGACTCCTCCTAAAAGAGATAATATTAAAACAAAGCGGAATGCTAAAGTCTCATACCAATGCGGACTGATCTTAATTCGTAAACTTTCAATGTTCAGAATTTCTGTGCCGGAACTGTCTACATGTCTGAGCATGAATGTGTACTCTCCATGTGAAAGGTCGTGATACATTGCACGCCAATCTGTATCGACACTCTGCCATTCAGAATCAAGACCATTCAATTTGTAATAGAATTTTCCATTCTTGCCGGAAATGTAGTCTGGTGACGAGAAAAATATGCTTATATCCCGTTCATTCGGTTTCAGTATAATTCTTTCTTTCGGATTGCCTTTCCATATTCCGTTTGCCTCCAGGCCGCAGATCATTGGGGAGACTGCTTTTCGTGTCATATTGATTTTTTCCGGGTCAAAGTAAATGACTCCGTGCAGACTGCCGAAGTACATCATCCCATCTTTGGTCTTACAGTGTGCATAAGTAGTAAAGCGGTTGTCTAACAGACCGTCAGCTGTAGTAAACCTCCATTTCTTGCCTGACTTCGGGTCGAGTCGAACAAGTCCATTGTCCGTACTTATCCAAAGGATTCCGTTCAAATCCTCTTCGATTCCATGTATGACTTGGTCTGGGAAACCGCTCTTATCTGAGAATATCCCTACCTTTCCTGTCGAGACGTCGTAATTGAACAGACCGACGCGTGAGCCAATCCATATTATTCCGACAGAGTCTTCCATGATGACCTCAGCGTATTTTATATTGGATAATTCAGCAGGAAGTTCAACGATGTTTCCGCTGCTTCTCTCTATAGCGGTTATGCCATTTTTCTTTCCTATCCATAAAACCCCTCTGGAATCAAGTTTCAACGATTTTACATTTGAGATGTCTCCGGATATGTAAATTCTTGAAATTGTACCTGTCTTTTCATTGAATTCGTAAAGACCGTCTATGGCACCTATATATAAAGTGTTTTTCTGGCTTTGTTCTATGGCGTAGCATGATTCGGGCGCGACATGACCTGTAGGAACTAATTTAAGGTTCCGCCGGTCTACTTTTAAAAGTGCCGAGCGGTCAGCTGCAACATATATTGTTCCTGAGTGTGGACTGACATATATACATTTGATGTCCACTTGAGAGTTACTCTGGTCTATGTGGTTTATGTGCTCAAATCTACCATCGGAACATAAGTGATTAAGCCCTCCGGAGTTTGTTCCGATCCATAGCGACCCATCCTGATCTTCTACTATGTCGCTGACGATATTGCCTTGCAGGTAACGTTTGTCAGTGCTGGAAGCGATGCATGTGAATTGTGAAGAATGTGGTGTGTAGTAACAGACACCGCCATAGTAAGTCCCCAACCACATTGTGCCTTGCCAGTCAACATAAATATCTCCGATACTGTCATGTGATATGCTTCCAGGCTTGGCATTATCATGTCTGAAACTGAATATCTTGCCATCTTTAAGTATTGAAAGTCCGTTTTTGGAACCAATCCAAAGATTGCCCTCATTATCTATATTTAGAGACTTTATGATTTTTGTGGATTTGGATCCGGTCATATCGCTGACTTTACTGCACGAATTATCGTCAAGGGATATCTCCCATAGTCCGGCATCTTCAGTCCCGATCCAGATATGGTCATCACCGGCTTGCATCATGCAGTTGATCTGACTGTCCGGTATGTCTGCAGATATACGTCTTACGTTTTTCAGCAGCCTGTCTGTGCAAAAGCATTGCCCATCTTCAGTACCAATGAATATCGAATCCTTATAGATGTAGAGAACTGTAGCCATCAAAGAAATTAAGTCAGAAGGCAAGTTCTCTTTTGTGAATTTTCCGTCTTCCTGATCGAAAATCATCAACCGTTTCCCTACAATCGTGAGATAATGTTCCGGATATAGTTCTGCAATGTGTGTTACAGGACCATTAGGAGAAATGAAATTCTTGAATGTGTCGGTGTTGTTGTCGTAGACAGATAAACCACTGACATGTCCCACCCATATCTGTCCCTTGGAATCGCAGAGTATCTTATAGGCTGGCATGTCTGGGAATTGCTCTCCAGACCTTATGTCGGGCTTGAATCGGGTGTACCGGTTTCCGTCATATCTGATCACACCTTCAAATCCACCGAACCACATGTTGCCTAAACTGTCTTGGCATATGGTGGCTACGTTGATTCCGCAGTCTTCTATCGGTAATGACTTGAAATTCAATTCAAGACTTAGTAAAGATGTCAGAATAATGGTTAGTAAATTCATGCTGTCTTGGTTTTTGTGCAAATTTAATATAATGTTTGAAATTAAAATATCCTCTGTTATAATATGTTTGAATTTAATATTATTGTGTTGAAATTTAATAGGGGGGGGCAGTAGCGTTCATATATCTTTGCGGTTGTAATAACACTTGACCCACCAACCAATGAAAACTATCTTACGAATTACGTATGTCTGCTTAGCCGCACTGATTTTGTCTTCCTGCAGTCCCCGTATCACTGTCATGAGTTTTAATGTCAGGCAGAGCAAGGCGAAAGAGGTTGATCCGAATAATTCATGGACCAACAGGAAAGATGCCTGCTTGACGATGCTGAAGGAAACCATGCCGGACGTCGTAGGTTTTCAGGAGGTCCAGATGGGCGATCAGTGGCCGTTTTTCCGAGATAGCCTCAAAGCGTTGTATGATGGATATGCGCTCGGCAGAAGAGATGGAAAGGTAAAGGGAGAGACATCCGGATTTCTCTATAACCGCGATAAACTTACATTGCTTGAACATGGTACATTCTGGCTCTCGGAAACTCCCGAGCAGCCTTCTTTGTCGTTTGATGAGAAGTATTACCGTTCCGCAACATGGGGAATATTAAAAGTTGCCAGATCCAACAAGTGCTTTCTATACATCAACACTCACATGGGCTTGACCTATAAGTCTCAGGTTGAGGGCTTTAAAGTTATTCTCGCGAAACTATCAGAAATTAATCCGAATGGTTATCCGGTAGTCATCACAGGAGACTTCAATGTTCCGATGGATCATGATGCATTTGCGACTGCCCGTCAGACTATGAATAATGCAATCGAGGTAGCTGAAAAGAAGCTCAATGCGGACGCACCTACCTATAACGCATGGGGAAATGAACACAAGTATGCGGTAGTCGATCACATCTGGCTTTCCAAGGATGTGAAGTGTCTCCTTTATGTTACAGACAACAAAGAATATGATGGTCACAAGTTCATATCTGATCATTTCCCTATAATGACTGAATTAAAATTCTAAACACAATTACAAACATTAATAACTATGAGAAGAAAAATTCTTTATCTATTTTCTCTCTGTCTTTTCGTCCTTGCTTCTTGTGAAAAAGAGCCTGAAGTAAAGAACAACAGACATAATCTCGGCCCGAATGAGTTGAAGATTATGAGTTTCAACATGAGAGAGCCCGCTGATGGCGGAAAGGATGAATGGGCTGTGCGAGCGGGTGCAGTCATGGCAATGTTCGACGATCAGCAGGCTTCTTTGATGGGTTTTCAGGAGGCCGGCCATGAGTCAATTAATCGCTATCTGAAGGCGATCATTCCAAGTCACGGCTATGTTTTTGTTGATGAACTGGAGAACAAGAACTCAATGGCGTACAGGCCGGAGTTGTTGAAGGTTGTAAAGAAAGGTCTGATCTGGCTTACTGACACTCCAAGTGTACCTTCTTTGAGCACAAGCGGTTATGTGAGAACAGCACGATGGGTCATTTTTGAGATTGTTGCAACCGGAACACAGTTTTTCTACATCAACACTCACTTTGACTTGTCTTCGACTGACCAGAAAGCGAACCTCAGGTACATTAACAAGCTGATCGCCCAGCAGAACAAGGATAATCTACCTATGGTCATGACAGGTGACTTCAATGTAGAGTCTTACACATCTGTTTTTGATTCTATACAGGAAACAATGGTATCAACCCGTGATGTCGCCCCTGTCACAGATAGCCATATGACATATAATGCATGGGGTAACACTTCGAAGCAAAGAATCATTGACCACATCTTCATGAGCAAGGAACTCGAATGCTCTGAGTACAAGACTGTTACTCAGTCATATGAGAACCACTACTATGTTTCTGATCACTATCCAGTATATTCTATTATAAACTTTGATACCCATGAATAACTTTTTCAAATATTTTCTATTGGTTATCGGTCTCTGTCTTATCTCGTTGACTGCCGTAGCGCAGAATATGATAAATGTGACCGGTAAGGTAATGGATGAAAGTGGCGAACCTCTTCCGGGAGTCGCCGTGATTGTTTCTGGTACTTCAAATGCAACAATCACTGATTTTGACGGTCTATATTCGATAAATGCAGCAACCGGTAGTTTATTGGAATTTTCATGTCTCGGTTATGAGACCAAATCTGTAACTATTGGTCAACAGGCCATTATCAACATCACTCTCAAGGAGGAGTCTTTCGCTCTTGAGGAGACAATCGTTGTGGGTTACGGTACTCAGCGTAAGGTCGACCTTACAGGATCTGTAGAGCAGATCGGCAGCGATGTCTTTGCTTCAAGACCTAACTCGAATGTGACACAGATGCTTGAGGGTGCGATTCCGAACCTCAATATCTCACTTGCCGACGGTAAGCCTATCCGTTCTGCCGAATTCAATGTCCGTGGTACAACTTCTATCGGACAGGGTGGTAGCGCGCTAATCCTTATCGACGGTGTGGAGGGTGATCCTGCAATGATCAACCCTGATGATATCGCGTCAGTTTCAGTATTGAAAGATGCTGCTTCATCAGCGATCTACGGTTCACGCGCTCCTTACGGCGTGGTCCTCATCACAACCAAGAATGCAAAGAAGGGTAAACCGGTTGTGTCATACTCAAATAACTTCACTTTCTCGAATCCCGCAACAGATCCTGAATATGTGACAGACGGTTTCCAGTGGGCATGCATGTTTTACGAGGCGTGGTGGAATGAGAACGGTAGCAACCCAACTCACGCAAACACTATTATCAACTTCACAAAGGACTGGCTGAGAGAGTATCGCTATCGTAAGGATACTAATCAGCTGGGAACAGTTATCAGCGACGGTTCGTGGAGGATTGATGCTGGTAATTATGCATACTTCAACGAAGGAACTGACTGGTTTGGCATTCTTTATAAGGATAATGCTTTTGCCCAGACACACAATATCTCTGTATCTGGATCAACAGACAAGTTCGACTACTATGTGTCGGGCCGTATGTATAACTTCTATGGTCTTTACGACTCAAAGACTAATACTGATGATTGCCAAAGCCAGAATATGAGAGTGAAGGTGGGTTACAAGGCGTATGACTGGCTGAGAATCTACAATAACTTCGAGCAGGGACACCGTAAGTACAATAACCCGTTCGTATCAAGTGGTGCAGCCGGTAATATCTGGGCAAATCTGCAGACAACTGCATTCCCTTGCGTTCCTTTCTACAACCCAGATGGTACAATGACTAAGGCCGCTGCTTATTCTGTCGGAGGTTTCCTCTATGGCAGCAGTAAGAGTGTGTATGAAACTGACTATATTAAAAATACTATCGGATTCAACGCGACATTCCTTGACAATGCTCTTACAGTAAACGGAGATGCAACTTATAAGCTTGATGACTACAACGGAATGAAGCGAACATATCCGGATGCATATTCCCCAGCTCCTGGTGTTATGGAGACCAAACCTGGCGTCGTTTCATCAATTCTTCAGGACCATAGCGATAAGAAGTACATCAGCTTGAACTTCTTTGCTGATTACACCAAGACACTTGGTAAGCACTACATCAAGGGTATGGTCGGATATAACTACGAGCAGCGTACATATTCTGTTCTTTCAGCTCAGAATACTGACATCCTTACAGAGGACGTTGAGAACATCAACCTTGCATTGGGTTCTGACAACAAGACAATCTCCGGCAAGTATAATAAGTGGAGATCTGTAGGTGTATTCTCACGTATCAACTACAGCTACGATGACAGATACCTCTTCCAGTTCAACGGCCGTTATGACGGATCCTCTAAGTTCCCTGCAAATGAGCGCTGGGCATTCTTCCCATCTGCATCAGGAGCGTGGAGACTTTCTGAGGAACCTTGGTTTGAGGATAATGTGAGTGATAAGTGGGTGTCGAACATCAAGTTCAGACTCTCGTACGGATCACTTGGAAACAGTAATGTGGATCCATATTACTATGATGAGTCCTTTGCTATCGGAAATAGCCGTCTTATCAACGGACAGAAATATAGAAAAACATCCGCTCCTGACCCGATTCCGGACAATCTTACTTGGGAGACATCTACAACTTATAATGTCGGAATTGACCTTGGATTCTTTAATGATCGGTTGAGCATTACAGGTGATGCATATCTTCGTAAGACATACGATATGTTTACAGCAGGTCCTACAATTCAGTCAGTATATGGAGCAGAAGCACCTGAAGGAAACTATGCCGAGCTTTCTACTCGTGGATTCGAACTCTCTGTAACCTGGAAAGATGGATTCAAACTTGGTGGCAAACCGTTCAACTACAGCATCAAGGGTACTTTGGCCGACTATACTTCAACTATCGACAAGTACAACAATGCAACCGGATATATCGGTGGTGGAAACCATCCTGAGTACTATGCCGGAATGACTGTCGGCGAGATCTGGGGATTCGTGTCAAACGGACTCTGGCAGTATCAGGAGGATATTGATGCTGCAAATGCAAAAGCGCAGGCTGCAGGTCAGTCAAGATATGACTCTATCCACCAGCAGACCAACAACTATGACCTTTATCCTGGTTCTGTGAAGATCGAGGACCTTAACGGAAACGGGTATATTGATCGTGGCGACCAGACTCTCAGCAATCCGGGAGACCGTACTATAATCGGTAACTCTGAACCTCGCTATATCTACAGTTTCACACTTTCTGCAGATTGGAACAATTTCTATGCTTCAATCTTCTTCCAGGGTGTTGGAAAGCAGGACTATACAACTGACGGAGACTCAGGTATGATCTGGGGACAGTATAACCGTGCTTACAACCAGATTCCTAAGTGGATTCTCGGAAATTATTGGACTGAAGAAAATCGTGATGCATACATGCCACGTTATAACGCCCATTCAGAGCCATTTGCTCAGCAGACACGTCGTGCCAATACGCGCTATATGCTTGATGTGTCGTATATCCGTCTCAAGAATATTCAGTTCGGTTACCATCTTCCTGAGAAATGGCTCAAGCCTCTCCATATTTCTAAGGCAAGCCTGTTCTTCTCTGGTGAGAACCTTTGGGACTGGTCACCAATGTACAAGTACATCAAGAATACTGTTAACGTACTTGCACTTGGAGATGACCCGGAGAACTCTGATACAACAGCTGGAACAGGTGGATGTTATCCTGTACTCAGCTCATACAGTTTTGGTGTGAGTCTAACCTTTTAAGACGGTTTAACGATTATGAAGAAATTTATCAAAATATTTACTCTTATCTCAATGTCTGCCGCCGCTTTTGTAGGCTGCGACCTGACTGAGACACAGAAGGCAACTGCCGACAAGGCCTTGATCTTTGGTAGTGAGACCGGTTTGAGAGCATATACCATGTCGTTCTATGGTATGCTCCCTTCCAGCGATAAGGCTCATAGGCAGGAAGGAATGGCAGATTATCTGGCAAAAACTTCATTTGAAGACTATGAACTTGGAATCATTACATCTGAGAACTGTGGAACATGGGACTGGTCTGATATCCGTGAGGTGAATTATTTCCTCGACAATAATACCTACGAATCAGTCCCTGAGGATGTCCGTAATAACTATAGCGGTATAGCTCTCTTCTTCAGAGCAAAGCTTTACTACGATAAACTTGTTAATTTCGGAGAAGTTCCATGGATCGGCCGCGTCTTGAATCCTGGTGACCCTGAACTTACAGCACCAAGAGAAAGCAGAGATGTGATCGTTCAGCATATCATTGATGATCTTGACCAAGCTTATGAGTGGATTAAGTCGGAATCATCTTCTGATAGTCAGGCATGTCTTCTGAACAAGTATTGTGCTATGCTTCTCAAATCACGAGTTTGTCTGTTTGAGGCATCATGGCGTAAGTATCATGCAGGAACTGACTATGTGAAGAACTGCAAGATTACTTCATCCGAGTTGTTCAATCTTGCAGCCCAGGCCGCTGAGGAAGTGATGAAAAGCGGCAAGTTCTCACTCAACACAGGAACTTACAAAGACGGTAGCGGACCTTACAGCGCACTCTTCTCAAGTGATGTAGTTCCAACAAATGAGGTTATGCTTGCTGTGGCTAACGACACTGAACTTAGCGCAGGTTTCGGTAACTACTATTTCAATGTTCAGGAAACCCGTCCGTCACTTACACGTGCTTTCATGAACTCATACCTTAATATCGACGGTACTCCGTATTCAGAAAAACACTCAAACGGTGCTTACAAGACTTTCCAGGAGGAGACAACTGGCCGTGACCTTCGTCTGAATCAGACCATCAGAGCGTATGATTACAAACGCACAAACGCAAGCGGTGCAAGCGAACTGACTGTACCGAACTTCAATTATAGCCTTACAGGTTATCATATCACTAAGTATACAATTCCTGACGCAGCGTACGATGTGTATGGAGCAAACAATAACGATATCCCTGTAATGCGTTATGCTGAGGCTCTTTTGAACTATGCTGAGGCTAAGGCAGAGCTTGGCTCATTGACAGACAAGGATTGGGAGAATACTATCGGTGCTCTCCGCGCAAGAGCAGGTATCACAGGAGGCCTTAAAACAAAGCCTACAACAGTTGACCAGACATTCAAGTCAACATACTTCCCTAAGATCAGTGATCCTGTAATCCTTGAAATCCGCCGTGAGAGAGCGATTGAGCTCTGTCTTGAAGGATTCCGTATGAGGGACCTCAAAAGATGGGCACGTGCAGATCTTTGGCAGACAGCAAAATGGTATGGTGTGTTCATCCCTGGATATGACAAACTTATCGATATCAATGGAGATGGAACAAATGATGTTTACTTCAACAATCCATACGTATCTAACGTGCCAGCGGGAATGGAGCAGTACGTGGTAGCATTGAACGCCAATGTCGAAACAGTTACTGTAAACGGAGGTTTCGTACTTAACTACACACTTAAAGGTCGTGTGTGGGATGAAAGGATGTATCTCGACCCTATCTGCAGCGATGATATCCTTATGAATCCAAATCTTACTCAAAACCCAGGATACTAATAGTTTTAAACCAATTATATATGAAAGCACTAAAAAACATTCTTTGGTCAGTCGCATTAGTTTGTGCGCTGCCAATGTTCTTTGGCTGTAACAACGAGTTGGAACAGCCTCAGATCAAGGAGCTTGCTGCTCCTGTGGTAACGGCTTCTCTTGAGGGACTTAATGTAGAACTTGAGTGGGATGCCGTTGTAAACGCTATGTCTTATAAGGTAGAGTACAAGAAGTCGACTGAGACTGAGTTTACTGCTGCAGGATCTGTAAACTACAGCCCATGCGTTGTGGAAGGTCTTGAACTTGACAACGTCTATGAGTTCCGCGTGAAGGCGGTTAACGGTGAAACAGAGTCTGCATGGTCTGAACTTGTCTCTGTTGAGATCGTTAAGTTGCTTGATAAGCCGGCACCTACATTCAACACAAGTATCTCTTTCATCGAGGTTAAGTGGGAAGCTGTAGAGGGCGCTGAGTCTTATAGAGTAGAATATAAGGCTACAGAAGCAACTGAGTTTACTGAAGCATATAAAGGTAACGGCGAGGACACAGAATTCAAGGTGAAGATCGGAAATCTTGAGGGCAGCACATCATATGATGTACGCGTTTCATGCCTTGCAGAGGGCTTCAGCGAGACATTTACTGATGTCTTTACAATCACTACAACTGCAGCCCCTTCAAATGTTATCAGATCCGCAGATGAGTTCATTGCATGGCTTAAGGTAATTGATGGTCTTAATGAGGAGACTGCAGCCCTTGGAACAGACATTGATATGGCTGGTAAGGACTTCACAAGTGCAACAGGTTTTGCTGGTACTCTTGAGGGTCAGGGCTATGCAATCAAGAACCTCAAGACTGACAAGCCGCTCTTTGAGAAGAACAGCGGTACAATCCGTGACCTCGTAATCGATGAGTCTTGCGAGTTTACTGTAAAGAACCAGAAATTCGGTGCTCTTGTGGCAGATGACCTCTATGGTAAGTATATTTCAGTAGTCAATAACTCTACCATTACTTTCAAGGCTACTGCCAATGTAACTGATTGGTATATCATTGGTGGTCTTGTTGGAGTCGCTAAGGGATCTAACTTCACAGATTGTGCAAACAATGGTACAATTCTTTTCGATGCAACAGGTTATACTCATATTGATACTTCTATAGGTGGTATTGCCGGTTTTGTTGATGCAAGAGAGGTAGGAGCTATCTTTACATCATGTGAGAATAATGGTCCTCTTTCGATCAAGGCGAAGTATGGCGTTCCTAGAACTACTTCATTCCTTGACTTTAACTCTGGTTGGGCATGCGGTATCAGTATAGCTGGTATTGCTGGATCTGCATTTGGTGTTGACTACGGCGGAGAGGAAGTAAAATTCGAGTCTTGCTACAATAAGGTAGATGGTAAACTTTACCTCCTTCATACTGAAACTAACTCAGTACCAAGTGTAAATAGTACAGCAGCTTGTTCTCTCGCAGGTATTTTGGGAACAGGTGGTACTGGAACATTCAACAAATGTCAGAATCATGCACTTATTAAGGCAGACTGCCTTGTGGCAGGAACTGTAGACCCTGCTAATATGAAACTGCGTAATTACCTTCTTGGAGTTGGCGGTATTGCAGGATATGGATGGGATTCTTTCAAAGAAATAGCATCTTGTCAGAACCATGGTGATATTGAAGTAGAGTATTATGGTACTAATAACTCGTCATCAAATTATCGTGCTTCTGTTGGTGGCATCATCGCAAATACTTACAAGAATCCAAGTACTCCTGTCAATTATTGTAAGATGAAAGGTGATATTACTGTTAAAGGTAATTCAAGTATTGCAGTCGGTGGAATCTCTGGATTCAATGGTAAGCAGATCAAGAATGAAGTGACATCAGATGTTACAATCAACGTGGTAGCTAATACATCATTTGTTGGAGGTCTGACTGGCTATATCGAGGGTTCTGCACATCTTCACCAGATCAAAGGCTGTACTTGTGCTGCAACAATCATTGCAGAAACAACTGATCCAGAAAACTCAAGCGTAACCAAGGGATATGCAGCAGCCGGTGGCTTGTTGGGAAGATGGGAAGGAAACAAGACAGAAGGAAGCCCATGCTTTATTGACTACGATGGTGATCCTTGCGTATTCAAGGGTTCTATCTCGTCAACCACTCTTGGACACGTTGGTCTAGTAATGGGCGTTTCTAACAATGCTAGTAATGCAAAGGTATTCGGATCTGTAGAAAGTCCTATCCAGATACTTAATACTGTTACTATCGCTAAGAAGGGAACAGAAGCAGTTGCGGTTACTTCTGCAAATGTCAAGGATCTTGCTATTGCACTTGATGCAGGAAATACAACTGTATATGTAACTTGTCCAAATAACTAATAATTAACAATCATGAAATTTAAATCGTATTCAATGATTAGCCTTCTATTTGCGGCAGCTCTTGCGAGCTGCTCGCAGGTAGATGAGCTGACTCCACCAGAGAATGAGTATGCGTACACATTCAGGGTGGCAGATGATGCTCTTACAAAGGCATCATACGGTGAGAATCATATTGTCTTTGAAAAAGATGATCTGGTTGCTTCTTATGCTTCTACTTCAGTCAATAAGTCTACACCTGTCGAGGTGGCAGAAGACGGAGAGAAGATTATCACAATCAGAAGCTCTGTAGCTCTTCAGGCAGGTGATAAGGTTTATGCTTATTACCCATATTCATCAGCTAATGATAAAGCTGAGAAAACTGCAGTTTCTATGGAGATTCCAAGAAACCAGGTGAGCGGAGATGCTGACGCTATGCCGATGGTTGCTCTTCCATTCACTTTGACAGATGTTGTCAATAGCGATGAAGCTACTGAAGTCGGTACTCTTGAGTTCCTCAATCTTGGTTCAGTTATCAAACTTAACATCTATTCTTCTGACAGCAAGTACCAGGGTGAGACTATCGAGAATGTAACATTCATCGAGGAGAAGCCGGTCGCTGGTTCGTTTACATATGACATTACTAGTGTCGATGTGGAAAATCCTGCTGCTATCTCAGGCTACACTGAGACTGATGTTGTGGTAACAGGTCGCGCTACAGTTGGTACAAGCGCTGATGATGCAGGTGTATTCTATATGGTAGTCGCTCCTGGTAAGTACAAGGGTAAATTCGTTGTACGCACAAACAAGGCTGATTACACATATGATTCAAGCGCAAAGGAAAGAGAGTACTCACGCGCAACCGTGAAGCCTCTCAATATCAACCTTGCAAGTACCAACTGGTTAGCAAACGACAAGTATGACACAAGCATTGATTCTCCTCGTGAGTTCGCTGCATTCTTGAAGGGTACATCTGCTGATGATACTGCAGAGTATACAATTTCTGCTGATCTTGATATGACAGGCTACACTATCACAAGTGCAAGCGGTTTCGGTGGTACTCTTGATGGTAAGGGACACTCTATCAGCAATCTCATTTCATCAGTACCACTCTTTACCGAGAACAAGGGTACACTCAGCAATATTACACTCGATGAGTCTTGTGTGTTTACAGCAGGTAGCAATGTATTTGCACCATTTGTTAAGAATGACAATGCGGGTACATACAACTCTCTTGTAAATAAGGCATCAGTTACTTATAAGGCAACTGCTGATGTTGAAACATATGTAGTTATCGCGGGTCTTGTTGCCTATGTTGATGGTGCGACATTCAACAACTGCGAGAATCTTGGCGTTGTTACCTTCGATGCTACAGGAAAGACTCATCAGGCTACATCAGTAGGTGGTATTGCTGGCTTCATCAATTGTAGAAATTCAACGTCTACTTTCAATAAATGTATCAATGATGGTCCTCTTACTATCAAGGCGAAGTATGGAAATCCTAGACCATGCTTCTATGACTATGCTTCAGGTGATGCAGTTGGTATAAATATCGGTGGTATCGCAGGATGTGCTTATGGAGATGGCGGTGCGAGTGTAAATCATTATTTCAAAGAGTGTTATAATAATGAGAAAGGAGTTCTTTATCTTCTTCATACAGAAACTAATGCACTCACTTCTAAGAGCGAAACAGCATTCTGTTCTATAGCTGGTATTCTTGGAGCAGGATCATGCGGAGCAACCAGCAAGACCGATAATTTCAACAAGTGTCGAAACTATGCTCTTCTCAAAGCTGACTGTCTTGTTACTGGTTCACCTTCAGCTTCAGCTATGAAATACCGTAACTACTTCCTTGCTGTTGCTGGTATCGCTGGATACTCATGGGATCACATGGGCGGTATGGCTTCTTGTCAGAATCATGGAAACATCGAAGTTGAATACCATGGTACAGATGACAGTAGTGGCGCTAGACGTGCATGTATCGGAGGTATTGCTGCAATGGCTTATAAGGGTACTGGTACATATGCAAACTACTGTAAGATGACAGGTGATATTACTGTAAAGGGTAAAGGTTCACTAGCAGTCGGTGGTATCTTCGGATTCAACGGAAAGCAGATCAAGAACGAAGTTACTGCAGATTGTACTATTGACGTAACAGGTCTTAAGTGTCATGTCGGAGGCCTTGTAGGATATTTGGATGGTAATGCTCAGTACAATCAGATTAAGGGATGTACTTGTGCTGCTACTGTTATTTATAATACAACTGACGCAAGTGTAGACGGAGAATGGGCTTCACTAGGTGGTCTGATCGGACGTTGGGAAAGTCCAGCTACAGGAAATTATTCGAGTCTTATTAACTATAATGAGGATCCATGTAAGTTCTCAGGTTCTGTGTCTACAAGTAATTTGTCTGTGGCAGTCGGTGCTGTTATTGGAGTTTCAAATGACAGTAGTAAGGCAAAGACATTTGGATCAAGCTCATATCCTATTCAGGTATCAGGAACTCTTCAGAAAAAGGGAACAGAGAAGATTTATATCAATTCAACCAATATTGATACTTATGCAATCGGCAGGAATGAGGGAAATACTACAATTTATGTTGAAGCTACTCCTGCTTTCACTGTTATGAGCTTAAACCTTCGTGAGTCTAACCTTACTACTCGTATGCCTGCAATCATTGAGATGATCAAGGGTGAGAAACCAGACATTCTTGGTCTTCAGGAGGTGAAGGTACTTGAGGGATGGGATGCATTCTTTGAGTCAGATTCATGGAAGGAGGTCCTCAATGGTGTTGATGAGATGTATGACGGTTATCGTCCTACAGGTCAGACAAATGGTATTCTTTACAATCCAGAGGTATTCGAGGCGTCTAATACTGGCTTCTTCTATCTAGGTGAAGATCACACTCTAAGTGGTACAGCAAACAGTTGGGATGATTATCAGAGAACAGCAGTTTATGCTACACTGCTGCACAAAGCATCAGGCAGGTATATCTTCTTTGTCAACACTCACTATCCACTGAATCTTGACGGTTGCAAGAAGTCCTCTGCTCTTGTCGAGGAGCGTATTGCTGCACTCAATGCAAATAAGTATCCTGTCATGGTGATCGGTGACTTCAACCAGGTGCTCAGCTCGGGAGCATTTGAAGCCTTCAAACAGTCAATGAGAGACGCAAGAACATATGCTGATAGTTACTACAGTGAAGATAACAAGAATCTCTACACCTATAATGCATTCGGTGATGCATCAGCAGTCCGCAATAAGGTAGATCACATCTGGTACTCTCATCCATCTCTTGATGCAAAGTACTATGAGACCCTTACTCAGGAAATCACAAAGTATGGTGAGGTAGATTATCTTTCAGACCATTATCCTATCTCAGCAGTAATCTCATTCTAAGTCTACGATTATGAAAAAGTATATTGAACCAAACACATTCGTTATAGATCTCGAATCCGCTCAGGTTCTATGCGCTTCATTCGATTCGCAAGACCACACTGAGAACTGGCAATTCGACGATACAGAAACTATCTAAAATTTAACACAACTTATAATGTTTAAACACATATTAGTTGCACTTATTCTTCTGGGGGGAACTTTTTCTGCCCGTGCGGATGAGGAAAGGAATATCCTCCAGAAGACCTTACAGAACGTAGATATAGCCCCATCTCTGGTGATGAACCAGGGGTGGGTGCCATATCCCGTTTATTCAGACAGAATAGGATGGAACTCACTTCTTGACGAGTTCGTGCCATCAATCATAGAGATGGGAGATAAGTATCTTGACTTCAAGTGGATCGAGATTACTGATGATGACTATCTTGCTTATGACCGTTTTGGAGATAGAGCGGTGATGGAGAATAAACTGATAGAAAATAGCTGCACTTTGGGCCGCCTCCTTATAGCTGAGTTGGCAGAAGGCAAGGGACGCTATCTTAATGATATCACCAAGGGAGTCGAATATTTCTGCAACTTGCGTTCTTGGGCGCTATCAGTCCATCTGGCAAAGTTTCAGAAGTCGATGAGTCCGCTTCCAGATCCGTCTGAAAATATTCTGGCTTTATATCAGGGTAACAATTCGCAGTTGCTCTCATGGATATGGTATTTCTTGAGAGAAGAAATCACGAAGATTCAGCCAGGTCTTCCTGAAAGATTGAGAGCTCTTTTACAGGAAAGAGCCCTTGACCCATATCTTGAACGTGATGATTTCTGGTGGATGGGCTTTGATAAGACATCCAAAAGGAAGATCAATAACTGGAATCCATGGTGCAATCAGAATCAATTGCTCTGCTTCATGCTGCTTGAAAACGATAGAGATATTCTTGCACAGGCAGTAGAGAAGTCAATGCTCTCGCTTGATAAATATCTCAATATAATAGCAGCTGATGGAGCATGTGATGAGGGCACAACTTATTGGTATAAATCCACTGCATATGTTATGGATTATGCCAAATATATGGATATGCTTACCCAAGGCAAGGTCGCATTCTTGCACAATGACCTGGTTAGGGGCCTAGGTGAGTATATCGTCAATGCAGACATAGGAGACAATTGGCAGGTGAACTTCGCAGATGGTACACCGTCCCGTCGTCCTATATCATTTACAATCTATAGATATGGTAAGGCTGTTGGCAATGAACGTATGAAGTCATTTGCCATCAATACTTATAAGCAATACGGTGCAGATCCGTTGGGAGCAGACTGGACTTTGTTCTATCAGGCTCTTGAAAATCTGCTTGCTGTCCGCGAGATGAAGAATTCTGCTCCGGTGGATTATACACCATCTGACTTTGCCGTATATCCGGACAGTAAAGTGTGTTTCATGCGTTCAGGAAAAGCTTTCCTTGGAGCAAAAGGTGGAAACAATTTTGAGAACCACAATCATAATGATGTGGGTTCTTATGTTTATTTTTATGACTATAAACCGGTCCTCGTGGATGCTGGTGTGGGAGCTTACACCAGGGATACATTTGGACCGAACAGATATAAGAACTGGTTTGTAAACAGTGACTGGCATAACCTACCAAGCATAAACGGCTGTAAGCAGTCTTTTGGTAAGGAATATAAGTCCGGTCCGATGTCTGCAGATAAGCGCAGCCATAGTTTCGGGGTAGACATCGCAGGAGCTTATCCTGATGCAGCAAAAGTTGAGTCTTGGAATGTGAAGTATCGTCTTGATATGAAAGGCAATCTTGAGATGGTTCATACGTTTGAACTTGATAGCCTTGTAGCTGAGAACGTCCTTCATTTCCTTGCAGCCAATGAGCCTGTAATTGTTTCTAAAGGTAAGATCAACCTAGGAAACGGCATGGTGATGAATTATGATTCCAAGGACTTTACAGCAAGTGTTGAGGAGAAGAATCTTGTCGGACTTGATTTCAGCTACAGATGGGGTGACAATCTATATAGGATCAATCTCACTGCAAACAAACTTGAAAAGAAAGGGGAGTACACCATCAACATAAGTTATCAGGGTGAGGAGACAATTGCTCAGATAGCCAAGAGAGTTGCAGATGTTGCCAAGGCTCAGTATCCTCTTCTTGAGGCAAGACTTGGTAAGGGCATGACTCCGCGTGGAATCAATCAAGATGGTACCATGAAGGACAGGAATGTCGGATCGTGGACCAGCGGATTCTTCCCGGGCAACCTGTGGTATCTGTATATGCTTTCTCCAGATGCTGATGTCCTGGCGATGGCCGAGCGTCAGACTCATACCTTGGATTCTTTGTTGTCATTCCCACAGAGCCACGACCTCGGATTTCAGGTGAACTGCAGCTATGGCAATGCATATAGAATTACTGGAAAACAGGAATATCTGTCTCATATTGAAAATGGTACAAGAGCTTTGGCAAGTCGTTATAATCCGAAAGCCGGGGTTACTTTGAGTTGGGAGCCGGGCCCTCAGGGCAAGTTCCCTGTCATCATTGATAATATGATGAATCTGGAGCTTCTGACTTATAGTGCCAGCCTTTTTGGTGCGGACTCTCTCGTAGATATGTCTGTCAAGCATGCTCAGACTACAATGAAGAACCATTTCAGAGACGATTATTCATGTTACCATCTTGTGGATTACGACCCTGAGACCGGTGAGGTTTTGAGAAAGGCTACCGTGCAGGGATATGCTGATGAAAGTGCTTGGTCTCGTGGTCAGGCCTGGGCTGTCTATGGCTACACAATGATGTTCCGTGAGACCGGCCGCAAGGAGTTTCTTACTCAGGCTGAGGCAATCGCAAAGATGCTTTTGAGCAGACTCCCTTATGATGGAGTTCCTTTCTGGGACTTTGACGATCCGTCAATACCTTATACATATAAGGATGCATCAGCCGGAGCTGTCATGGCCTCTGCGTTCGTAGAGTTAAGCACTCTTACAAAGGATAAGAATCTATCTAAGAAATGCCTGGCAAAGGCCGAGAAGCAGATCCGTGCACTTGCATCCAAGGAATATCTCGCTCCGGTGGGTGAGAATGGAAACTTCCTCCTGATGCATAGTGTCGGCAACCTCAACAGTATGGCAGAGGTTGATTCTCCGCTCATCTATGCTGACTATTATTTCCTTGAAGCGCTTTACCGATATATTAACTTATAATTTATGAAGCAACTGAAACTAATTGCCCTGTTTATGCTGTTGTGTCCATACATTGCAATGGCAGATGGCAAAGCCCCGATCGAAACACGCATACTCGAAGTGTCTGCAGATGACCTTTCGAGCGAGGCGGTATATCTCCGTCTCGAGGATGTGGATACGTTCTGTGATGTCAGCGTCAATGGACATTATGTCGGTTCTACAGCTAACAGATTCCGTCGTTATGAGTGGGACGTAAAGCAGTACCTTAAGGAGGGACAGAATACACTCACAGGAGTCTTCCACGATGCTGAGGCAATCTGCAATGAGAGAAATGAGCAGTTGACTCTGCCTATCCCGATGAGTGGAATGGGCATGGTGCCGCATTTGAACCTTATCCGTAAGCCTGGCTATCATGGTGGCTGGGACTGGGGGCCGAAGTGCATGTATTCTGGTTTCTATGGCACAGTGGAACTCATTCCAGTGAATACCGCCCGCATAGATTATCTTGAGTCTGTTCAGGATAATTCGGTCAAGGGACAGTGTACGCTTACTCTTAAAGCAGAGGTAACTTCTCCAAAGGGTGGAGAGACCGTGCTTGAGTTCAGCTGTGGCAAGAAGACCAAAAAGGTGAAGGTGAACTTGAAGGCTGGCAAGAACACAGTTTCAGAAACATTCGAAATCAAGAATCCGAAACTCTGGTGGCCTGCTGGAATGGGCGAGCAGTACCTATATAATATAGGTGTAAAGGCAGACGGTCAGACCTTGAATAAAAAGGTCGGTATCCGTACAATCGAAATCGGAGAAAATCTTGCGTTCAAGGTAAACGGCAAGAAGATTTTCGCGGCTGGTGCTAACTGGATTCCATGTGACCTGGATGAGAATATGCACACTTACGAGCGCTATTATGATCTACTTGCTTCAGCAAAGGATGCCAATATGAATATGATCCGCCTTTGGGGAGGTGGAAAGTTTGAAAGGGATGCTTTCTATGAGATCTGCGACGAACTAGGTCTTCTTATCTGGCACGATTTCATGTTTGCATGTGCAGTGTATCCTACTGATGCAGACTTCCTGAATGAGGTTACTGAGGAAATCACTCACCAGATCAAGCGTCTTCAGAGTCATCCGTCACTTGCAATGTGGTGCGGTGATAACGAGGGTATGGACAACAAGAACAAACGCGTTGTAAGACGCCACCCGGAGTATTATCACAACGAGTATAAGAGAATCATCGACCTCAAGGGTGACCTTGTTGCAACCCTTGATCCAGGACGCCTTTATTGGCCTACATCTCCTTGCGGAGGTCCTGGAGACTATGAGACAAACGGATGGAAGGATGATTCCAAGGGCGATATGCATCTTTGGGATGTATCTAAGTTTGTAAGACCGCTTGCCGATTACTATAAGTTCAAGCCTCATTTCATGTCGGAATTCGGCCACTCATGCTTCTCAGGCAATCTTGAGACTTTGGAGCAGCAGAAGGAGAATATGCGTGAGAAAGGTGGATACGAGAATATCCAGGAGCGTATAAAGATGCATTTCAATCCAAAGTCTGGCTCTGCTGCAAATCTTGTATATCTCTCACAGATGGAGCAGGCTCTCGGTCTTGAAACAGCGTCTTCATATTGGCGCTCACTCGACAAATGCAACGGAATTCTTATCTGGCAGCTGAACGACATCTGGGCAGGTTCTTCATGGGCTACTGTCGAGTATGACGGTACTTGGAAACCGGCACATTATCATGCAAAGAGGTTCTTCGCGCCTAAGGTTGTGACCGCTGTTCCTGAGGGAGACAGACTCCTGATTAAGGCTACAGACTCAGAACAGGCGCTTGTTACATTGTATTCTTATGACGGTACAAAGATCTGGACTAAGACAGATGCTGAGTTTGCACTGTCAGACTTCGGTACTCCAGAGGAAAGAGCAGGAAGATTCCTTCAAATTGAACTCACTTCTGATCCTTCGGTAACCAAGACATGGTTGTTTGAGGAACCTAAGAATTGTTCTATCCAGCAGGCAGATGTGAAATTTGCCGTTGCTGAACGCAAGGGTAAATGGGTAGTGTCATTGACTGCAGACAAACCTGCATTCTATGTGTGGGTGACTGCTCCTGGATTCAAGGGCCATTTCAGCGATAACAGCTTTACCCTTCTTCCTGGTCAGACCAAGGAGATAGAGTTCAATGGCAAGGGAGAGTTTTCTGATTTTGCCAAGGCATTGAAGGTTACTCATCTGTATAATGAGACTTCTCCTCGTTATGACGCTTTGCTTAAGGAGTGGAAGTTTACCCGTGAGGCATCGGAAGGTGCTCATCTGCGTGACTTTGACGATTCATCATGGGAAAAGGTTACTATTCCGCACGATTGGGCAATCTCAGGTCCGTTTGATCGCCAGAATGATATGTGGATGGAGAATGGGGTGGAAATGCCGGGTCGAACAGGATCTCTCCCGTGGACTGGTCTTGGCTGGTATCGCAGAGAGTTCAGTGCACCTGCCGGAAAGAAGGTTTTCCTTGTGTTCGACGGAGTCATGTGCAATGCACGGGTTTACGTAAACGGTAAGGAAGTCGGCTATTGGCCGCTCGGATATGTGGCTAATCGTTTTGATGTTACTGATGTTGTCGAGCCAGGTAAATCAAATACGGTAGCTGTCAAGATTGAAAATGAACCGTATTCATCAAGATGGTATCCTGGCGCTGGACTTATCCGCAATGTGCATCTTGTTACTACTGATGAGGTGCATTTGCCAGATTGGGGACCTTTCATCTACACTCCTGAGGTGTCTGCCGAGCAGGCTAAGGTGAATGTGGGGATTGAAGTCGCAGGAGCTGAGAGCAAGAATGTCATCTGTCGCACAGCGATTCTTGATAAGGATGGATTCACTGTAGCAAGCGTGGAAACTCCGTTTAAGGGTGATAAGCTCGTTCAGGAACTTACAATGGCTAAGCCTAATCTTTGGAGTCCTAAGTCGCCTTATCTATATAAGACTGTAGTTCAGGTGTTTGCTGACGACCGCATGGTTGATGAATATTCAAGCAATCTTGGTGTCCGCAAGGCAGAATTCATTGATGGAAAAGGCTTCTTCCTTAATGGCGAGATTACTAAGTTCAACGGCGTGAGCATGCATAGCGACCTCGGTCCTCTTGGTACTGCAATCAACAGAGCTGGTATCCGTCATCAGATCGAGATTCTTCAGGACATGGGATGTAACGCAATTCGTACTTCTCACAATCCTCCGGCTCCGGAGCTTGTAGAACTTTGTGATGAGATGGGAATAATGCTGATGATTGAAATCCTTGACGAGTGGAATGCTGCAAAGGTAGGCAACGGTTATCACAAGTTCTTTAATGATTGGCATGAAAAGGACGTGGTGTCTGTAATGGAGCAGTTCCGTAACCATCCGAGTGTAATGATATGGAGCAATGGAAATGAGCCTTGTACGGTAAAGGAAGATCCCCAGGAAGGTCTGGCCGAAGCTCAATTGCTTTATCCGATCTGTAAGAGAGTCGACCCTACTCGTCCGGTGACTATGGGAAATCACTATTGGGCCCGCTACCTGGTGAAAGAGTGGCGTGATGCATTTGATATCGTCGGTGTCAATTATCATCCTGAAAGGTTTATTGAAATCCGTAAGGAAATGAGTGCAAATAAGGAGGATAAGCTTATCCTTACTACCGAGAGTGCATCTACCCTCAGTTCCCGTGGAGTATATCATTTCCCTGTTGTCAAGGGACGCGAGTGGGAGGAAATTATTAAGCAGGATCAGCAGTGCACTTCCTATGATATGATATGTGCGCCATGGTCTAATCTTCCGGATCTGGATTTTGCTGTGGTTGAGGATTATCCATGGGCAATAGGTCACTTTGTCTGGACTGGATTTGATTATCTCGGCGAACCTACTCCTTATGGTGACGATTCTTGGCCGAATCATAGTTCTATGTTCGGATGTGTTGATCTGGCTTCTATTCCGAAGGACAGATTCTATCTGTACAGAAGTGTATGGAACAGGGATGAACATACGCTGCACGTGCTTCCTCATTGGAACTGGGAGGAGGGTCAGACTGTTCCGGTATATGTATATACCTCTTCACCTGCAGCAGAACTCTTCCTCAATGGAAAGAGTCTTGGTGTGCAGAAGAAGGTTGTGCCTACGGAGAAATTCGTCGGTGACAGAACTGCAGATGTAGAACCACGCTACCGTCTCAGATGGATGGATGTGAAGTATGAACCGGGTGAACTCATGGTTGTGGCCCTTGATGAGAACAATCAGCCTGTAGATACTGCTTATGTACGTACGGCAGGCGAACCTGCAGGTATCCGTCTTGACTATGACGGACGTCGCATAAAGGCAGACGGTGATGATCTGGCATACGTGACTGTGAATATAGTGGATGCTGACGGCAATGTATGCCCGTTGGCTGATAATGAGGTTACGTTTGAAGTGACAGGTACCGGATTCTTCAAGGCTTGCGCTAATGGTGACCCTACCTGCATCGAGCCGTTCGCCGGGCCGTCAATGCATGCATTCAACGGAAAGCTTACCGCAATAGTTCAGGCAACCGAGCCTGCTGGAAAGATGTATCTCAAGGCGACTTCGCCAGGACTTAAGGAGGCGGTCTTGACTGTTCGTTCGCAATACTGATGTCAGATGCATGAAACGTTGCTTTCTCATATTATTGCTATTGTCCCTGTGCATCCCTGCGATAGCTCAGGAAACTGAATCGGGAAAGCCTGATGATGCTTTTGCGATATGGACGGACTATGTCGTGCGCAAGGATATCGGTAAATGGCATGTCGGAGGAGTTTTTGAATATGCTTCAATAGACCAAGGCGAAGGAATGAAACATAATGAGTTGATGCTCAGGCCTGTTGTCGGATATAACCCTTTGTCTTGGCTCAGATTACAGATGCAGGTGGATTTTATCTATTCCTTCTTTACCGGTTGGACGTTCAGATATTTGCCGGATGTAATTTTTGCATGGAAGGCAACCGATGATTTGAAGTTCGCTTTCAGGACCAGACTGAACTTGAGTCATCGCATCGCTACCGGTAACTTTTCTCCTGCTGTCAGAAGCCGTCTTAAAATGGATTACAGTATTCCTAAAACTCCAGTGGGGCTTCACGTTTCAGCCGAGCCATATTGGTGGGACAGGTTTATTAAGACCCGTTATATAGTAGGTGCAGATTTTAAGATCAATAAGCACCTTACATTAACTGCGGATTTTATGCGCTACCAGCATTATGATATAAATGCAGCACATCAGAACGTGTTATACTTGACCGCAAACATAAGACTATAAGTCATGAACAAAACTCTATATATTCTTTTATCGTTGATAATTGCCGGGTGCAGTGTCATAGGAGTGGATAAATTTGACCAGGAATCCAGTCGTGCAAGATGGATTACCGCTTCAGCATCAGATTCGACTGATGCTCCTAATACATGGATGTTATTTGAGAAGACTTTCGTGTTGGATAAGGTTCCCTCGCAGGCTATCGCCCGAATCGGTGCTGATAGCAAATATTGGCTGACGATCAATGGCCAGGAGGTGGTGTTTGAAGGTGGTTTGAAAAGAGGACCAGAGCCTGGGGCAGGATATTATGATGAAATCGATGTCGCAGAGTATCTTCATGTAGGTGAGAATACGATTGATGTGCTTTTGTGGTTCTTCGGCAAGGATGGTTTTTCGCATGTGAGTTCTGGAAAGGCAGGCTTGATATTTTCTCTTGAAAACAACGGGCTCGAGGTCGTCAGTGATTCGAGCTGGCTTTGCTGTGTCCGTCCTGAATACAGTACTCCAGGTGAACCATACCCGAATTACAGACTCTCTGAATCTAACATCAGATACGATTCAACAGTGCCTCAACCTCAGATGCAAAATGCAACTGAATTAGGAACTTGGGGTGACGCTCCTTTCGGCAAGATGTTTCCAAGACCTATCCCAATGTGGAAGGACTTCGGAATCAAGACAGGTGAACTCATCAGAAAGGGTGATACAACTATCCTGAAACTGCCATATAACATGCAGATGACTCCTGTTATAAAGGTATCTGATGAGGTTGGCGGAAGTCTTGTGAATATCAATACGGATCATTCTACGTCAGGAAAAACTCATTGTATCCGCGCAGAGTACATTACTTCAAAAGGTGAGCAGACTTATGAGTCTCTTGGCTGGATGAACGGTCAGCAGATTATCGTGATAGCTCCTGAGAATGTCAAGGTGCAGGAGATCAGCTATCGCGAGACAGGTTACAATACTGAACTTGAGGGCAGTTTCAATTGCTCGGATCAGTTCTACAACCTTTTCTGGGAGAAGGCAATGCGCACTCTCTATGTCAATATGAGGGATAACTTCTTTGATTGCCCTGAAAGAGAACGAGCTCAGTGGTGGGGTGATGTAGTGGTGCTTATGGGTGAGTGCTTTTACAGCTATTCAACCTCTACTCATGCGCTGATGAACAAGGCAATCCATGAACTTTGCGCTCATCAGGCTGAGGATGGAACACTCCATTCTCCGATTCCTGGTGTGTATACAAAGGAACTTCCTGGCCAGATGCTGGCATCAGTCGGCAGATACGGTTTCTGGAACTACTATATGAATACCGGTGATATCCAGACCATCAGAGATGCTTATCCGTCTGTAAAGAGATATTTGGCAGTTTGGCAGACCGATGAAACGGGATTGACTGTATATAGGAAAGGCGGATGGGCCTGGGGTGATTGGGGAGACAACAAGGATAGACGCCTTATATTTGCAGGATGGCATTATCTTGCTCTTGAGGGTGCGGCCAATATGGCCGAAACTCTTGGCTATAAGGAAGATGCAGAGTATTTCCGTAAGGTGATGACTGATGTGGCCAAAGGATTCAACGCTTGCTGGACAGGTTCGGAATACAGACATCCGGAATATAATGATCTGACCGATGACAGAGTAAATGCCCTGGCAGTGCTTGCAGGTATCGCGAAGGAGGATAAGTATCCGATGATCATTGATCTGCTCAAGAAGACTGAGCATGCGAGTCCGTACTTTGAGAAATACGTTATGGAGGCATTGTTCATGTTGGGAGAGGGCGAGTACGCTATGGAAAGATGCAAGAATCGCTTCGGCGAGATGGTCTCTCATCCGGATTATACCACCTTGTTCGAGGGATGGGAAATCGGAAGCTCGAAATATGGTGGTGGTACAACCAACCATGCATGGAGCGGCGGTGCAATTACAGTCATCGGTGCAGAACTCTGCGGTATCAAGCCCGTCGAGCCTGGATACAAGAAGTTTGAGGTGAGACCTCAGATTGCAGGTGTGGATGAACTCTCTCTTGAGTTCCCTACAGTAAGAGGCCATGTGTCTTATTGTCATAAGGTAGATGGCAAGGATATCAAATTCTCTATCACTGTTCCAGCAGGCACAAAGGCTCATTTCGTATATAATGATGTTGACAAATGGCTCAGAGCCGGAACTCATGAGGTTGTAATCGATGGCTATGATGAATAGGTTTGTAATATGTTTGATGCTCCTTTTAGGGACGGCAGGACTTTCGGCTCAGAATTCTGATCTGCACTTTATGGAGGCATCTGACCTTACTGTTCTTGGTAAGGTCTTTCCTGATACTCCTAAGCCATACGAAAGAATGGATTTCAAGCGTTTCGACGGATGGGAGAAGAGCAATGTCAACCTGTTGGAGATGTCATCAGGAATAATGATTTCATTCAAGACTGATGCTCCTGAAATATATGTTAAGCCGGTTTTCAAGGAACTCTGGAAGTATTATCCGTTGAATTACGCCAACCGTGGTTTTGACCTTTATATCAAGCAGGATGCTAAGTGGGTTTGGGCAGGTTGCGCGGGATATTGGAAGGATATCGAGAAGGAGAATGGCCGTGTGAGGCCTTTGGTCAGACATATGGAAGCGGGGGTGAAGGAATGCCTGCTATATCTTCCGACCTACAGCAAGATTACCTCTCTTGAAATAGGTGTTCCGCAGGGATACAGCATTGAAAAGGGCGACAATCCATTCCGTCATAGGATCTGTATTCATGGTTCAAGTTTTATGCACGGAACAGGTGCATCGCGTGCCGGTCAGACCGTTCCTGCGTTCCTTAGCCGTGCCACTGGGTTCGAGTTCTGCAGTCTTGGCGTAGGAGGGGACTGCAAGATGCAGCCGCAGTATGCCAATGCCTTGAAGGAGGCAGATGTTGATGCATTCGTGATCGATGCTTTTTCTAATGGTTCAGACAAGACAGTTGAGGCCAATCTTTTCAATTTTATTGAAACCATCCAGAGTGCCAAGCCGGGAGTGCCTATCATCTTTATGCGTACAATCCGCATGGAAAATCGAAATTTCAACACCAAGAGGGATGATGAGGATGGGCGTAAGATTGCCAAGGCGGAAGAACTGATGGCTCAGGCTCTTAAGAAGTATAAGGATGTTTATCTGATTGACTCTAATGCTGCCGATCTCAATCACGATACAACTTCAGATGGCACTCATCCCTCTGACTGGGGCTATCATATCTGGGCAGAATCGGTCCGCAAACCTATTCTCAAAATCTAAAAAAAATACGGTATTAAATAGACAAAAATATGAAAGCATTTCGCATTTTATCACTGTTGAGCTGCATTGCATTGGCATTGGCATTTGCATTTGCATGCGCGAATGAGGACTCTCAGGAGAAGAACTATAAATATGAAGTAGTTTTTATCGGAGACTCTATCACTGCCAACTGGGTGAATCCAGATAAAGGAGGACACCCGGAGTTCTTTACAAGCAATAATTTTCTTGCTATGGGATATTCGGGAAAAACAGCTGCAAATTTGAAAAAACTTTTCAAGGCATCTGTAATAAATGAAAATCCAAGACAGGTTGTAATTCTCGCAGGAATAAATGACATTGCTCAGAACGATGGGAAGTATGTGTCAAATGAGGAAATTCGTGACAATATAGCATGGATGGCAGCGGAAGCCACAAATAATGGTATCCGTGTAGTTCTATGCTCTGTAACCCCAAGTACTCGTTTCTGGTGGTCTACTTCGATATCCCATCCGGAAAAGACAATTGTCGAACTCAACAAACTTATCAAGGCCCTTGCAGATGAAAAAGGTTATGCATATGCAGATTATCACTCTGCATTAGTCGGTGCCGACGGTGGAATTTTATCTACCTATTCAGATGATGCAATACATCCTAACCAAGCGGGTTACGCAGTTATGGAAGGCATCATTCTGCCAATCATTCAAGCATATAAATAAGATGAAAAAAATAGGTTTAATTGCTGCGTTGCTGCTGGCATCTGCCGGTGCACTGAATGCGCAGTCGCATTATCAGGATTCAAAGAATCCGGAGATTCTTCGTCACAATGAGCGTCGTGAGCGTTTTCGTAAGGAGATAATCATGCCTCAGGTAAATGGATATAATGTTTACAAGGCAGACCTCCATACGCACACTATTCATTCGGATGCCGATGTGATTCCTTCATTCCGTGTATATGAGGCTTGGTATGACGGATTGGACATAATTGCAATTACTGATCATATCGAGTACAGATCATTCGAGGAGAAGCTTGTGAAGTATCTGGATAAGTATGTTGATGATGAGCATAAGGGAGCAATAAATCATAGGATTGACGATTGTCCTCTTAAGGAGGGCGAGGTTATGGTTGACCTTAACTATGTCTGCAAGGAATCTGCAAAGTATGCAGAACGTTGTGGCCTGCTGTTTATCAAAGGCGCAGAGATTACAAGACCAGGCAAGACAATCGGCCATTTCAATGCGCTTTTTACAACAGATAATAATTTGATTTATGATCCGGACCCTGTACAAGCGGTGAAAAATGCCAAAGCCCAGGGAGCGCTGATTATGCACAATCATCCAGGTTGGAAAAGAACAGATATCAACTACACTCCGACTGAAGTTGTTTTGTATAATAAAGGATTGGTTGATGGAGTAGAAGTGATGAATACCGATGATTTCTATCCAGGTATTATTGACAGGGCTCTGGAGAAGAAAATCTTCATGGCAGCCAATACAGATGTCCATCAGACAACGCCATTGGAGCATTACGGGTTTGACCGTCCGATGACTTTGATTTTGGCCAAGGAAAGAACGCTTGAGGCGGTGCGTGAGGCCCTTGAGTCTTGCCGTACAATAGCTTATGGATATAACACTCTCTGCGGAGAAGAGCAACTGCTCAAGGATTTCTTTGTAGCAGGAGTGAAGACATCCGTTATGCATAGAACTTCCTCTAGTGTGAGTGTGTCACTTACAAATATGACCAGTGTCCCTTATACCGTCCGAATGAAGGACAGCAATCCTATGAAGCTGGATCCGTTTACAACACTTTGGCTCAAGGTACCGGCAGATGCTACATCTATTGAAATAGAGGTACTCAATATGTTCTGTTCAAGAGATTGTCATCCTGTTGTGCAGTTGGCATTTTAATGTCATGTCGTTGGCGTTGTATGTAAGAATTTATACACTTTGTTATGAAGACACTAAACTACTTTGCCATAGATCTTGGTGCTACAAGTGGAAGAACCATTCTCGCAAGTTACGACGGAACGCGTGTGGAAATGAAGGAAGTCACCCGTTTCGCCAATCCGATGATACCCCTCGGAGGGCATCTCTATTGGGATATTGCCGGATTATACAATGAAGTGCTCGGCGGGCTTCGCAAGGTGGCTTCGGAGGGTATTGCTATCGACTCCATCGGAATCGACACCTGGGGATGTGATTTTGCATTCTTCGGCTCTGACGGACAGCTTCTGGGCATGCCGCATTGCTATCGCGATCAGCACACCGTCGGTGCTCAGGAGAAATTCTTCGAAAAGATGCCTGCTGCAGAGGTATACAAGCATACAGGTATCCAGTTCATGGATTTCAATTCGCTTTTCCAGCTTGACACTCTTAAGAGAAACGGTTCTCAGGCGCTGGAACACGCAGACAAGGTGTTGTTTATTCCAGACACGCTCATATATATGCTGACAGGTAAGGCAATCTGCGAATACACTGTGGCATCGACTTCTCAGATGCTTAATCCTATGACAGGAGATCTGGACGAGGATATTCTTAAAGCGCTCGGGTTGCCTCGCGAGAAGTTCGGAGTCATGACTCAGCCCGGAACAGTTGTAGGCACATTGACGGCACAGGTTCAGGAGGCTACCGGTCTGGGCGCAATCCCTGTTGTTGCCGTAGCCGGCCATGATACAGGCTCAGCTGTCGCTGCAGTTCCCGCTGAGGATAAAGAATACGCATATCTCAGCTGCGGTACATGGTCTCTGCTCGGAATAGAGTCCGAAAAGGCAATCATATCAGACGACAGCTTCCGCGAGAACTTCACCAACGAGGGAGGAATCGAGGGCACTACACGATTCCTTAAGAACATCTGCGGACTCTGGCTGTTCGAGCAGAGCCGTAAGGAGTTCAAGGATGCACCTGCTTCGGTAGGCGAACTTGTGGCTCTTTGTGAGCAGTCTGATTATGATGGTCTCATCTTCCCTGATGCTCCATGCTTCGCTGCGCCGGCATCAATGACGGCAGCAATCCGTGAATATTGCCTTTCTACTGGTCAGGCAGCTCCTGAGACACCAGCAGACTACTGCAGATGCATTTTCAGAAGCCTTGCAAACCGTTATCGTGAGATAGTCGATATCCTCCAGGGCATGTGCGATTTCCCGATCAAGAAACTTCATGTAATCGGAGGTGGATCGCAGAATAAGTATTTGATGCAATATGCAGCAGATGCACTTAATATGCCTGTAATCTGCGGTCCGGTCGAGGGAACAGCCCTTGGTAATGTGCTTATGCAGATGAAGGCTTCCGGAGTGGTTGACACACTTGAGCAGATGAGGGCTATCTCTGCAGCTTCTGTTGATCTTGTCACATACTACCCGGTGGCTGCCGATAAGCCGATAAATTAAACAAATGTATAACACATGAATAGAATTCTTCTTATCTGCCTGCTACTTTTAGGCTCATCTGTAATGCAGGCCAAGGTGGAACTACCACCAATTTTTGCAGATAATATGGTTCTCCAGCAGCAGACTGATGCCGCTTTGTGGGGCAAGGCGAAACCTCAGTCAAAGGTGGTCATTACAACAACATGGTCAAAAGTAAAGACTGTCGTAATTGCGGATTCTGACGGAAAATGGTTCGCTCGTGTATCAACACCAGTCGCAGGCGGTCCATACAAGATCACATTCAGTGATGGTGAAAAAGTGACCCTGAATAATGTACTCATTGGTGAGGTGTGGATCTGCTCCGGTCAGTCAAACATGGAGATGCCGATGAAAGGATACCCTGGTCAACCGATTGCAGGAGGTACAGAACTGATTCTCAAAGCTAATCCGTCGACTCTTATCCGTTTGTGCAATCTCGAGAGGGTAAAGTCCTTTGATTCTCAGGATATTTGCCCTGCGACTTGGTGTGAACATACTCCAAAGGGTGTATCGGAGACAAGTGCAACTGCATATTTCTTTGCAAAGATGCTATATGATGTTCTTCAAATTCCGATCGGGGTTATAAATGCATCCTGGGGCGGAACGCCGATTGAGGCTTGGATGAGTCCGGAGATTCTTAAAAAAGAATTTGCTACTGAGTTTAACCTCAGTCACTATGATACTAGAGTATGGCCGGAAAGTCATCCTTACAAGGCTCCTGGGGTGCTTTATAATGGCATGTTGCATTCTTTGGCCAAGTATACTGCCAAAGGCTTTATCTGGTATCAGGGGTGTACTAACAGGGGACGATATGAGCAGTATAAGAGATTGCAGCCTGCGTTCGTGCAGATGCTCCGTGATGATTGGGGTAATCAGGAAATGCCGTTCTATTTCACACAGATTGCGCCATACCAGAACCGCGATCCGAAGGGACGTAAATCCGGATACATGATGTGGGCTCAGGCTCAGACTCTTGATATGATTCCACATAGCGGTATGGCGACAACTCATGATTGCGGAGAACTTGCATGCATCCATCCAGCTGACAAAAAGACAGTAGGAAGCCGCCTTGCATATCTGGCTCTTGCCCATGACTATGGCTACGACCTTATTGATGCAGATCCACCTATTTATGAGTCGTTTACAGTTGTAGAAGGTGGGGCTTTGGTAAAATTCAAGGTAGGTCCTATGGGCCTCAGTCCAATAAATATGGAACTTGAGGGGTTTGAACTTGCAGGAGAGGACGGAGTGTTTTACCCGGCATTGGGACGCGTTCATGGTGATAAAAAGCATCTGCTTGTAAGATGTCCTGAGGTCCCGAATCCGGTTTCGGTTCGTTATGGCATGAGAAACTGGTCTGTGGCAACCGTATTCAACTGCAATGGCATTCCTGTTTCGCCGTTCCGTTCGGATAATTGGGAGTAGCACATAAACAATAACGAAATAAATAACAATACAATGAAAGAAACACTAATTCACCAGGCGTACCAGATCGCCAAGGAACGTTACGCCGAACTCGGAATCGACACAGAGAAGGTACTCGAGCAGCTTCAGAACTTCCACCTGAGCATGCATTGCTGGCAGGCGGACGACGTAAAGGGCTTTGAGGTACAGGCAGGAGACCTCTCAGGCGGTATCCAGTCGACAGGTAACTATCCTGGTGCAGCTCGCAACATTGATGAACTTCGTGCAGATGTACTTAAGGCAAAGAGCCTCATTCCCGGTAACCACAGACTCAATCTTCATGAGATCTATGGAGACTTTCAGGGTAAGGTCGTTGACCGTGACGAAGTGACTGTAGAACACTTCCAGAGTTGGATCGACTGGGCTGCTGAGAATAACACAAAACTCGACTTCAACTCCACATCATTCTCGCACCCGAAGAGCGGCAACCTTTCGCTTTCAAACCCAGACGAGAGCATCCGCAAGTTCTGGGTGGAGCACACAAAGCGCTGCCGTGACATCGCTGACGCTATGGGTAAGGCACAGAATGACCCCTGCATCATGAACGTATGGGTACATGACGGATGCAAGGATGTGTCTGTAAACCACTATCTTTATCGCGAGACTTTGAAGAAGTCACTCGACGAGATCTTCGCAGAGAAGAAGGACTGGATGAAGGACTGCATCGAGGGCAAGGTGTTCGGTATCGGTCTCGAGAGCTTCACAGTAGGCTCACACGATTTCTATACAGCTTATGCTGCAAAGAACAATATGATGCTTACCATCGACACAGGTCACTACCACCCGACAGAGGTGCCTGGCGATAAGGTTTCAGCAGTTCTTCAGTTCGTTCCAGAGCTCATGCTCCACGTGAGCCGTCCTATCCGTTGGGACTCTGACCATGTGACTATCATGGACGATATGACTCAGGACCTCTTCAGCGAGATCGTCCGCGCAGGTGCGCTTGACCGCGTTCACTATGGTCTTGACTTCTTCGACGGTTCCATCAACCGTATCGGCGCATACGTAATCGGTTCGCGTTCTGCGCAGAAGTGCATGACAAAGGCCCTTCTTGAGCCAAGGGAACTCATCAGCAAACTCGAGCTCGAAGGGGATACATTCCAGGTACTCCAGCTCATCGAGGAAGGCAAGACAATGCCTTGGAATGCTGTATACGACGAGTTCTGCGT
>CANBDX010000022.1 GCA_947367315.1 uncultured Bacteroidales bacterium
GGAGTGTCAGATGTCAAATACTTCCTGTTCAGACTTACTAAGATCTATGCTTAGACACATACTTTTCCCGGTGATCCAAGTCTTCGGACAGCATAAATAAAATAAAGACAGGCCCGAGAGCCTGTCTTTATTTTATTATATTATCTCATGATGGTAGCTTCGCGGTCAGGGCCTACGGAGATGATCTTGATAGGCACTCCGAGGTACTGCTCCATGAATGCGATGTAGTCGCGGAATTCAGCAGGAAGTTCCTCTTCCGTGCGGCAGTGGGTGAGGTCAGTGTGCCATCCCTTGAACTCCGTATATACAGGCTGGATGTCTGCATATGTGTCGAAAGGCCACTGGTCTGACGGCTTGCCGTCCACGATGTATGATGTGCATACCTTGATGGTCTCGAATGTGTCGAGGCAGTCTGACTTCATCATTATGAGGTCGGTAACTCCGCTGATCATCACTGCGTATTTGAGGGCTACGAGGTCGAGCCAGCCGCAGCGGCGTGGACGTCCTGTAACTGCTCCGAATTCGTGTCCTATGCGACGGATTTCCTCTCCTGTCTCATCAAAGAGTTCGGTTGGGAACGGGCCGCTTCCTACTCGTGTGCAATATGCCTTGAAGATTCCATATACGTGGCCGACAAGGTGAGGATTAACTCCGAGTCCCACGCATGCTCCTGAGCATGATGTGGTGGATGAGGTCACGAAAGGATATGAACCGTAGTCGACGTCAAGCATTGAGCCCTGTGCTCCTTCTGCGAGGATGTCGTGGTCTTTGAGAAGGTCGTTGATGTAGTATTCGCAATCCACGAGCTCGAACTGCTTGAGATACTCGACTGCTGCCATGAAATCTGCATCCTCTGCATGTGGGTCGCACTCAAAGCCCATCTGATTGAGTAAGGTCATGTGGCGGTTCTGCAGTTTTGCGTATCTGTCAGCAAAGTCAGGAGCAAGGATATCTCCTACACGAAGACCGTGACGGCTGATCTTGTCTGTGTATGTCGGTCCGATACCCTTTAGGGTAGAGCCAATCTTTCCCTTACCCATTGCTGCTTCGTTGGCAGCATCAAGGAGCCTGTGTGTTGGGAGGATCAGGTGTGCCTTCTTTGCTATCACGATGCGTTTTGTGACAGGAATGCCTGTCTTTTCTGCTATATTCTCACATTCCCCTCTGAATGTAATGGGGTCAAGTACTACACCGTTGCCTACGATGTTCTTTGCATCCTGCCTGAAAATTCCTGAAGGAACAGACCTGAGCACAAAACTTTGTCCGTCAAAGTGAAGTGAGTGTCCTGCATTAGGACCTCCCTGAAAGCGAGCTACTGTCTGGTATCTGCTTGCAAGAACGTCCACAATCTTACCTTTTCCTTCATCGCCCCACTGGAGGCCGAGTACAACGTCGAGTTTCATTATTCTGTATTTATGATATGTTTCTGTTTAGAATGGGAGGTCATCGTCGGGCATTTCCTCTACCTGAGGTGCCGCTGGCTTGGGCTGTGCTGGCTGTTGGCTTGGCTGGCCGTATCCGGGAACCTGCTGCTGATAAGGCTGGTTGTAGCCCGGTGTCTGGGGATGCTGGTACCCGCCCTGAGATGCGGCAGGATTGTCAGACTTCTTTCCGAGAAGCTGGAGTGTGTCGGCAATAATCTCAGTAGTGTACCTCTTGTTGCCGGTCTGGTCGTCCCATGACCTTGTGCGGATACGTCCTTCAATATAGAGCTGTGTACCTTTTCTTACAAATTTTTCCACAACATCTGCAGTGTTTCTCCATGCCACGATGTTGTGCCACTCTGTGTTTTCGCGTGTCTCACCGTTACGGTCTCTGTAGCGCTCTGTAGTTGCCAAAGTGAATGTTGCCACCTTCGCTCCGTTGTTTCCTTCGAGGTAACGTACTTCGGGGTCTCTACCAACGTTACCGATCAGCATTGCTTTGTTCAATGACATAATGTTTCTCTTTTATATTTTACTTTTCGGGAATCCCCGAAAAACTTTGCAAGGTAGTCATAATTTCTTACAAAACATCGGACATTCTGCTCAAATCTGGCTTCTCTCCGGTAAAAAGTTCATACCCTGCCACTGCCTGATACAGCAGCCATGCCTCTCCCTTGATATGCCTGAAGGCCGGGTTAGCATTCAGCGCCTTGTCTGTCAGATACTTGCCGAATGACGGATTGCGGTAGTTGGCTTCGAGCAGCATCTTCTGACGGCCAGGCGTAAAGTCTTCGTCGGATAGTTCTTCAAGCTGGGGGATGGCTACCGGTAGATTGTAGATGACGAGGTCAGCTTTGCGGAATTCCTCGCAGAATGCATCCAGGGACAATATCTCCGGACTGTACTGCGTCCTGTTCATCAGGACAGTCTCATAGCCACATGTCCTTGCCGCTGCAGCAGCTGCCTTGCCTGCACCTCCCATTCCCACTATCAGCGCCCTGTATCGCTCTCTTCCATCCGCCGGACAGGGCCTCTGCCGGAACCCCTCCCACTTAGTGGGCCCCACCCCCTGCGGCCAGGGGGGTAGCACGCCGTCAGCTGCCCTATCCGCCGGATGGAAAGTTTCCAGCAGCAGGACCAGACCTCTGTAGTCGGAATTATATGCAGTCACTCCTTCTGGAGTCTTGACCAGAAGATTGGTCGCCCCGATCATCCTGCACTCCTCGGACACTATGTCAGCTTTATGCAGAGCCGTTTCCTTGAATGGTGCAGTCACGTTGATTCCGTCATATTCCGCCAGAAATCTCTGATAGGCTTTCTCGAAATCCTGTTCTTCAATAAGGTCGTACGGGTATTTGCCGTCATAACCCGCCTTGAATATGGCGGGGGACATAGAGTGGGCGATAGGGTGGCCTATAAGTCCGAATTTCATGTGTTTAAGCATTACGTTGTCTGACTGCCTCGAACATAAGTATAGCTGCCGAGACCGAAACATTGAGCGAGTCCAGCCTTCCGAGCATCGGAATCTTGATGTGGGCATCGGCTGCCTTACGCCAGCAGTCTGTGAGCCCTGTGGCTTCAGTCCCCATCACGATGGCTGTGCCTCCGCGCATGTCTGTGTCGTAGTACCACTCGGAGTCCTGAAGCTGGGCGGTGTATATCTTGATTCCTTTAGCCTTGAGCCATGCTATCGTGTCTTCGGAGGAGGCTGTCGCAACCGGTACGGTGAAGATGGCTCCTATGCTGGATCGGATCAGGTTCGGGTTGTACATGTCCGTAAGAGGGTCGCAGACTATTACAGCGTCTGCTCCGGAGGCATCCGCGCTTCTCAGTACGGCTCCCAGATTTCCTGGCTTCTCCACGCTTTCGAGCACGACTACCAATGGATTCTCCGGCAGAGTCAGCGCCTCAAGTCCCATATCCTTGCAGCGGAGCTCGGCGATCACACCTTCCGTTCCGCCCCTGTATGCCACCTTGTCATAAAGAGGCTGGGGCACTTCGATGAACCCGCAGCTGCATCGTGATGCAATCTCCTGAAAGTCTTCTTCGGAGATTATGTCAGGGCAGTAGAATACGGCATAGGGCTCGTATCCGGCCTCTATGCAGTGCAGCAGTTCGCGTCGTCCCTCGACCACGAACAGCCCGCTCTTTCTCCTCTCCTTAGACTTCTCCTGCAGAGTCAGAAGTGTCTTGATCTTGGGATTCTGTGCAGATGTTATGATTTCTGTTCTCATGTTGCAAAGATAGGCAATTTTATTCGTACCAGGTCTTGTAAAGGAGATAGTGACTGGCGTTGGCGTGGGCTTTTTCAAGGATGGCGTCCGAGCCGTCCTTGATCTTCCTTGCAGGTATGCCTGCCCATATGCCCGGCTCCAGCTTCTGGTTAGCAGGCACGACAGCACCGGCGGCGATGATAGTTCCGTCAGGAACCACAGTATGGTCCATCACGATGGCTCCCATTCCGATGATCACGTCGTTGCCGATGATGCAGCCGTGCACATTGGCCCCATGCCCTATGGACACATCGTTGCCGATTATGCACTCGGACTGACGGTAGGTAGCATGCAGCACGGCATTGTCCTGGATGTTCACGCGGTCGCCGATGCGGATTGCTCCGACATCGCCACGAAGCACTGCACCATACCATACGCTGCAGTCGTTACCGATTTCTACATTACCGATGATGGTCGCAGTCTCCGCCAGAAATGCTCGCTTTCCGATAACCGGTGTGTCGCCTTTGAGTTCTTTTATTATTGCCATTGAGGTTATTTTGTCTGTGCAGAACTGAAACTGATTTTGCTGAGGTGGTCTTCTTCAGTATCTTGTGATATGAAGTACAGGAGCATCCGTCCGGACCGGTCAGACAGTTTCAGACTAATGTTTGAACGGAATGTGATCTTTCCATCGCTTTCCATAGATGCACTGTCCACCTTAAGCTCGTATGTGTAATCACTTCCTTTGGAATCTATCCTGACCAGAACTTCTGCCATGTCTCCATGGTCTTTGTATTCGATTATTTCTATTCCGCAAAATCCTGAATTTACGCTTGTGGATACATCCGATAATGTCGAGGAGCCGGATGCGCTGCTGGATGATTCTGTTATTCCTGTAATGGAACTGTTTGTTCTCATGGCGTGTCCGATGAGGGCTGCGGCGATGGCTTCCTGATGCCTTGTAAATATGTCTCCGGCACTGGATGAACCGAAATATAGTCCTTTGGCAGGGTCCTGTCTCTCCCAGATTGAGCCCCGGGTCTGCGCATTTGCAAAAGCTCCGGAAAAAATCATTACCGCTGAAATAAGTATTGCATGTAGATTTTTCATAATACGTGTATTTTTACAAACTTACAAAAAAGGAATGTTTTTGTGAAGTATCTGACACAAAAACATTCCTTATATAGAAATGGAGGGCTATAAGTCGCTCTCTGAAGATAGTTTACAAACTCTTCGGTCTCATCTGAGGGAAGAAGAGGACGTCCTGGATGGTAGGGGAGTTGGTCATGAACATGGTCAGACGGTCGATTCCCATACCGAGTCCGGATGTAGGAGGCATACCGTATTCAAGTGCGCGTACGAAGTCCATGTCGATGAACATTGCCTCGTCGTCACCCTTGTCCTTGAGCTTCACCTGCTCCTGGAAGCGCTCGTACTGGTCGATAGGGTCGTTCAGCTCGCTGTATGCGTTCGCAAGTTCCTTGCCGCATACGAAAAGCTCGAAACGCTCTGTGAGTTCAGGGTTCTCGCGGTGACGCTTAGTAAGAGGAGACATCTCCACAGGATAGTCTGTGATGAATGTAGGCTGAGTGAGGTGGTGTTCGCAGTACTCTCCGAAGATAGCGTCGATAAGCTTGCCCTTGCCGAATGACTCGTCGATCTCGACGTGGAGCTTCTTGCAGGTCTCACGGAGCTGTGCCTCATCCATGCCGGCCACATCTACGCCAGCATATTCCTTGATAGCCTCGAGGATAGGAAGACGGCGGAAAGGCGGCTTGAAGTCCACCTGCTTGTCGCCGATTGTAACCTCTGTCTTGCCATGGAGCTTGAGAGCAATCTTCTCGAGGAGCTTCTCCACGAACTCCATCATCCAGATGTAGTCCTTGTAAGCCACATAGATCTCCATACAAGTGAACTCAGGGTTGTGGGTCTTGTCCATTCCCTCGTTACGGAAGTCCTTCGCGAATTCATATACTCCGTGGTAGCCGCCGACGATGAGTCTCTTGAGGTAGAGCTCGTTAGCAATACGGAGATAGAGAGGAATATCAAGAGCGTTGTGGTGAGTGATGAACGGACGTGCTGTAGCACCGCCTGGGATGCTCTGGAGAATTGGAGTCTCCACCTCAAGGCAGCCTGCCTCGTTGAAGTACTCACGCATGGTAGCCACGATCTGGCTTCTCTTGATGAATGTGTCGCGTACCTGAGGGTTTACGATCAGGTCCACATATCTCTGTCTGTACTTGAGCTCAGGATCCGAGAATGCGTCGAACACCTCACCGTCCTTCTCCTTCACGATAGGGAGGACACGGAGAGACTTGCTCAGGAGGGTAAGCTCCTTTGCGTGTACCGAAAGCTGTCCTGTCTTTGTGATGAAAGCGAATCCCTTGATGCCTACGATGTCACCGATGTCAAGAAGCTTCTTCCATACGGTGTTGTACATTGTCTTGTCTTCGCCCGGGCAGATCTCGTCGCGGTTTATATATACCTGGATACGTCCGGTCTCATCCTGGATTTCTCCGAATGATGCTGCACCCATGATTCGTCTCGACATGATGCGGCCGGCGATCACTACGTCCTGGAAGTTGCCTGCCGCCTCGTCATACTCTGCCTTGATCTGCGCTGCAGATGTATTGATAGGGTAGAGTGGTGCCGGATAAGGCTCGATTCCGAGTTCTCTGAGCTTAGCGAGCGATTCTCTTCTGAAAAGCTCCTGCTCGTTGAGGTCCATACTGCTCATAGTAGTTATATCTTTTTAAAGTTATTCAATACAAAACGTGCAAATTTAACAAAAAATTCTCTATCTTTGTGTGATATGGCAGTAGAAAAGATATGGAAAATACGCGAAGTTGCTGATACGGAGAACGTAAGGCAGCTTTCTTCTGAACTCGGAGTGGATCCCGTGCTTGCGGAACTCCTTGTCCAGAGGGGAGTACATACCTTTGAACAGGCCAGGTCGTTCTTCCGGCCAAGTCTTGACAATCTGCACGATCCGTTCCTGATGACGGATATGGACAAGGCTGTGGAAAGAGTCCATCAGGCTGTGGTCTCGGGAGAGAAGATTCTTGTCTACGGCGACTACGATGTGGACGGTACTACGGCAGTGTCTCTCGTGTATTCGTTCCTCAGACGCCTCACCCGCCAGCTCGACTTCTATATTCCGGAACGATATGACGAAGGCTACGGCGTGTCATACAAAGGAATAGACTGGGCTTCCGAGAACGGATTCAGCCTTATCATCACTCTGGACTGCGGCATCAAGGCCAACGAAAAGGTGGAATATGCAAGGGAAAGAGGCATCGATATGATAATATGCGACCACCATCTTCCTGAGAATGAACTTCCGAAGGCAGTGGCTGTGCTCGACCCCAAGCGTGAGGACTGCCATTATCCTTTTGACGACCTTTCCGGATGCGGCGTGGGATTCAAGCTTGTGCAGGCATATTCGCAGGAGTACGGAATACCTTTCGAATCGCTCATCCCTCTTCTTGACCTTCTGGTTGTCAGCATCGCCTCAGACCTCGTTTCCGTCACAGACGAAAACAGGATACTTGCCCATTTCGGCCTCAAGCAGCTGAACAGCAACCCTCGTGAGGGTCTTCTTGCCATGATCCAGCTTTCGGGACTGGAGCCAATGCATCTTACCATAGATGATATCGTGTTCAAGATCGGTCCGCGCATCAATGCGGCAGGACGAATGGAGTCCGGAAGAATAGCGGTGGAGCTTCTGACCGCATCCAATGTGGAGGAGGCTATCCGTATAGGCTCTGAAATCAACGAGCATAACAATGAACGCAAGAACATCGACCGACGCATCACCCAGGAAGCTCTGGAAATGGTCGAGTCGGGCAACTGCCTTTCGTGCACCAATGCGACCATAGTATATAATCCTGAGTGGCACAAGGGAGTGGTAGGAATCGTGGCCTCGCGACTGGTCGAGGCGTTCTACAGGCCTACTATCGTATTCACGAAATCGCAGGGAGGCCTGGTGACGGGATCTGCCAGAAGCGTGCATGGATTTGATCTATATGACGCCATAGAAAGCTGTGCGGACCTTCTTGAGAATTTCGGAGGCCATCTCTATGCGGCAGGACTCACTTTGAAGGAAGAGAATATCCCGGCTTTCTGCGAGAGAATCGAGAAGTTCGTGTCGGGAAAGATAATACCTGAGATGAAGACTCCGGTGGTGGATATCGACGCCATGCTGAACTTCTCTCAGATAACCCCTAAGTTCCTCCGCATACTCAAGCAGTTCCAGCCTTTCGGCCCGGGCAACCATGCTCCAGTATTCAGAACGGATAATGTGTATGACAACGGAATGGGACGCAAGGTGGGAGCCGAGGGTGGTCACCTGAAGCTTGAGCTTATCCAGGAGTCCCACCCATACCACCACATCTCCGCGATAGCATTCAACATGGCAGATTTCTTCGACCACATCAAGGCCGGCAATCCGATTGACGTCTGCTATTCGATTGTTGAGAACTATTACCGTGGCACGGCTAATACCCAACTCCGCATTAAGGACCTTCACGAGAGGGATGAGATTCTCTAGGCCTCGAGCCTCTTTTGGGGTTGAAGCTATAAAGTGTAGTTCTTTCCCTTCAGCAAAGAAATGATTTCCGAGGCGATGGCCTCGATTGATTTACCGTCCGTGTCAATGATGACATGTGCGGTATTTTCGTAGGTGGCGGAGCGGCGGGACATCAGGGTCGCGATTCGGGTCTGAAGATTGCCACGTCGCTCCGCTACTTGCAATGACGTGGTTGGTCGTTCTGCTCCTGGCAATGATGTGGTGTTAAGCATCGGCCGGCCCTCGGAGTCGTTCTCCAGATTATTAACAAGGGTGTCGATGGAAGCCCTAAGATAGATGCAGCATGTCTGAGAGTGCACCAGTTCGGCACATGCCGGGGTCATGATCGTTCCTCCGCCCAGCGCCAGGATCAGGTCGACAGATCCTTCGCTTCGCTCAGGATGACATGTTGGAGTCTCAGGATGACAGTGTGGAGTCGAGGCATTTGTGCGGAATTGGCATTGTGCTGTGTGTCTGTGGTCAGGAGAGGTACCCCTCTGGCCGCAGAGGGAGGGGCCCATCGCTTGCGATGGGAGGGATTGTTTCGGTAATCTCCCCTGACCACAGTGGGAGATGATGTCACGAAGCGTTTCAACTTCCATCGCCCTGAAAGCAGCCTCTCCGTCAGTGGCGAATATCTCCGGAATCCTACGTCCATGAGTATCTTCAATGACAGCATCCAGATCCATAAAAGGACAGCAGAGCAGTCTCGAGAGTTCCCTCCCGACGCTGCTCTTGCCGCATCCCATAAATCCTGTCAATGATATTATCATAGTACTATGAAAGGTCAGAGGTGGGGTCTATGAAACCCTGGCCGCCCGTGGCCCGGTGAACGGGAGGGGCCCGCGACGAAGTCGTGGGAGGGATTTAGTTTCATAGACCCCACCTCTGACCTCGTGCTACCTATAATGATTAGAATAGCGTCAGCTGTGGATCGTCGTCTTCAAGCATAATGTCGATAGGATCCTCCACGTCGCTGTTGTCGATCTCCCCGGCCTGGTTCTCAGCCTCTGAAGCCTCCGGAACAACGTCGTCCTCAGGCTTGTGGATAGGCTCGATGAACTCCACCTTCTTCACATCCAGCACGCTCACCTTCTTGCCCTTGGCCTGCACACCCTTCTTTGCGATGAACTCCTCTGCATCCACCTGCTCCGGATCCCTGTTCACGTTCTTTCCTCCGAAAGTGATTTCGAACTGAGGATGCAGGTCGTCGCTCAATGCCACCAGGTATGAACCCTTGGCCTCTGAAATGAAGCTTACGGCTGTGTTGTCGCTCACATCGAACGAGAACCTCTTCACATAGAAGGATGCTACCGCCTTGTCGTAGTAAAGCGCAGTATATACCTTGCCCACATCCAGTTTCTCGATCTTCAGAAGCTCTCCCTGATATCTGTTGCTCAGGTCGAACGAAGTGGTGTAATAGGTTCCGTCCTTGAAGATGGCCAGGATGTGGTCGCCGGTGTTGAACTGTCCCAGATGAAGACCGCGTCCGTCTTCGTTAAGTCTCTGGATGTCTTCGTCGAACCAGATGTCCTTGCCTCCGATCGTGGATATACCCTTTGATTTCAAGGTAATCTTCTGGATAGGGTTCTTTGACACCAGGTTACCCCTTGAAGCGCGTCCCTTGATGCCAAGCTCCGAGAAGTCGTATTCATCGATGAGCTTCTTCAGCTTAGGACGCTGCCTGAAGTATATCTTCACTGTCTCGGCCTCTCCGTTGTGGTTTACGGTGAACCAGAGGATCTGCGATCCCGGCGTACCCTGGGTGATGTCGTATTCCTTGTCGCGCGTCACGCTCGTGACTGCAAATCTCTTCGCGTAGCTTACGGAGGTCTTTCCTTCCCTGTATATTACATTATATATGGTCCTCTGGTCGTTCCTGTCGAAAAGTCCCACATAGAGGATATCCTTTCCGAAGAAGGCCTTCTCGCTGACCTTGGTCACCCTGTACTTTCCGTCCTTATGGATGACGATGATCTCCGAAAGGTCCGAACAATCGCATATGAACTCGGCGTTGTCCTCCTTCTTGAGCGCGATACCCACGAATCCCTCTGCCTTGTTGGCATAAAGCTTCGCATTGTTGCTTACCACGCGTGTGGTCTCGATGTTCTCGAACTCCACAAGCTCGGTAAGTCTCGGATATGCCTTGCCGTATTTCTTCTTGAGATTCTTGAAGTAGTTGATAGTGAACTCGGTGAGGTGATCCAGATGGTTCTGTACCTCCTCCATCTCGTCTTCGATTCCGCGGAGCTTTTCATCCACAGCCTTTACGTCGAACTTCGATATCTTCCTCACAGGCTTCTCCACCAGACGGTTGATGTCCTCCATGAGGATTGGCCTCTTAAGGAGGCTCTGGTACTTGAGCATCTCCTCGAACACTTCCTGGAGCTGGTCTTCCCATGTCCTGGCATCTCCTTCCAGGATCTTGTATACCTTGTTCTCGAAGAAGATTTTCTCGAGAGAGTTGTAGTGCCAGTCGTTCTCCAGCTCGCCGAGTCTGATGGACAGTTCCTGGCCGAGAAGGTCCTTGGTGTGCTCCGTGCTGTAGCGCAGCATGTCGTTCACGCTGAGTACCTGCGGCTTGTTGTCCAGGATCACGCATGTGTTCGGCGTAATGGAAACCTCGCAGGCTGTAAATGCATAGAGCGCGTCAATGGTCTTGTCCGGCGACACGTCGTTCGGCAGGGTGATGATGATGTTCACCTTGTCGGTAGTGAGGTCGTCGATCTTCTTTATCTTTATCTTGCCGCTTTCCTTTGCCTTCAGGATGGTCTCGATCACCACTGGAGTGGTCTTGCTGAAAGGCACCTCGGTGATGGCGAGGGTGTTCTTGTCAATCTTCTCAATCCTTGCACGGATCTTGATCTTGCCACCCTTGCGCTTGCTGCTGTATTTAGAGCAGTCTGCTGCTCCTCCTGTGAGAAAATCCGGGAATATTTCGAAATCCTTGCCCTGGAGAATGCAGATGGATGCATCTATGAGCTCGTTGAAGTTGTGGGGGAGGATCTTGGAAGCGAATCCCGCTCCGATTCCCTCGGTACCCTGTGCGAGCAGGATAGGGAACTTTACAGGAAGCTCGACCGGTTCCTGGTTGCGGCCGTCGTACGATGTCATCCAGTTGGTGGTCTTGGGGTTGAACACCACTTCCTTTCCGAACTTGCTCAGACGCGCCTCGATGTAACGGGGAGCCGCATTGGAGTCTCCGGTGAGGATGTTTCCCCAGTTTCCCTGACAGTCCACAAGATAGTTTCTCTGTCCGAGCCATACGAGGGCCCCGAGGATGGACTGGTCACCGTGCGGATGGAACTGCATGGCCTGTCCCACGATGTTCGCCACCTTGGTATAGCTTCCGTCGTCCATTCTCCACATGGCGTGCAGCACACGTCTCTGCACCGGCTTCAGTCCGTCGATGAGGTGAGGCACGGCCCTGTAGAGCACGGTATATGACGAATAGTCGATATACCATTCCCTGAACATGCCGGAAAGCCTGTATTTCTTTCCACCCTCTCCTATGACCTTGTCGAATCTGCCGCTTGGTGCAGCGTCTTCTGCCATTTCCTGTCCTTCGTTGTTTGTGTCGTCGATTTCCTCTTCAGGAAGTTCGATATCTTCAAAACTCATAGATTATCCGTTTCTATATGGTTAGCGGCTTGCCGCATCTTAATATTCGTATCCGAATCTCCTCAGTTCCTTCTTGCTCTCCCTCCAGTCGGAGTCCACCTTGACATAGAGGCTGAGGAACACCTTCTTCTGGAAGAAATCTTCCATGTCGATACGCGCCTGAGTGCCAACCTTTTTCAGTGACTGGCCTCCCTTCCCGATGATGATGCCCTTCTGGGTGTCGCGCATCACATAGATGACGGCGCTGATGTCATACCTTTCTTCACCTTCCTTGAACTCTTCCACTACCACCTCACAGCTGTACGGAATCTCCTCCTTATAGTTGAGGAAGATCTTCTCGCGCACGATCTCCGAAGCGAAGAAGCGGAGGTTTTTGTCCGTGAACACATCCTTGTCGTACCATGCCGGCGCATATGGCAGGTTGCCCACGATGGCGTCGAAGATGTTGTCGAGGTTGAACTTCTCCTGAGCCGATGCCGGGAATATGATGGCGTTCGGAAGCTGCTCCTTCCACCAGTTCATAAGCTCGAGCACCTGCTCCTGCGAGCTGATGTCAATCTTGTTGATGACGAGCACGACAGGACACTGGATCTTCTGGAGCTTGGCTATGTACTCGTCGTTCTTGTCGCCCTTCTCCACCGTGTCTGTCACGTAGAGGATGATGTCGGCGTCGCCTATGGCTGTGTCCACGAAGTTCATCATGCTCTGCTGAAGCCTGTAGTTCGGCTTGAGGATGCCGGGAGTGTCCGAATACACGATCTGGTAGTCGTCGCCATTGACGATGCCCATTATCCTGTGTCTTGTGGTCTGCGCCTTTGCCGTCACGATGGACAGCTTCTCGCCCACAAGGGCGTTCATAAGAGTGGATTTGCCCACATTCGGATTACCGATGATATTGACAAATCCAGCTCTGTGCCTTTTATTGGTGTTTTCTGTATTCATGCCGGATATTAAAGATATGCACCCATCTTGAGAAGGTTGGTCTCACCCTCTGTGAGGAATCTCCACTCGCCCCTCTTGAGTCCCTTCTTTGTGAGTCCTGCGAAATACACCCTGTCAAGAGCCTTCACCTCGTAGCCGAGGGATTCGAAGATTCTTCTTACGATACGGTTCTTTCCTGAGTGGATCTCGATTCCGATCTTGCGGTGGTCGTCCTCCTCGATGTATTCGAGCTCGTCTGCTGCAATCATTCCGTCAGAGAGTTCAACTCCGCTGAGTATCTTGTCGTAGTCTTCGCCTCTGAGCTTGCTGTCGAGGGACACCTGGTAGATCTTCTTCTTGTCGTATGAAGGATGTGTGAGCTTCTCGGCGATTTCTCCGTCATTGGTGAACATGAGCACTCCGGTGGTGTTCTTGTCGAGACGTCCCACAGGGAAAACCCTTGTGTTACAGCCCTTGAGAAGGTCCATCACTGTCTTGTCTGCATGAGGGTCGCTCGCTGTGGTCACATATCCCTTAGGCTTGTTCATGATGATGTACACCTTGTTCTCTCCCTTGAGTCTCTCTCCGTTGAAGCGGATGTCGTCTGTGTTGATGTTTACCTTGGTTCCGAGCTCGGTCACAACCTCTCCGTTCACCGTCACCACACCTGCAAGGATGAAGTTGTCTGCTTCTCTTCTCGAACATACGCCGGAATTGGCGATGAACTTGTTGAGTCTTACCTCGTCCTTGATAGGAGCCTGCACCATGTCGTTGTCAGAAAAAGTCTCGTTGCTAACCTGCGGCCTTCTGCCTATCATCTTGTTGATTCCGCTCTCCTCCTCATTACGGAAGTAGTTGAAATCCTTCTTGTGGAACGAACTCCTGGCTGAGTTTCCACGGCCTCCGAATGCAGGCTTCCTGCCTCCTGAGAATCCTGCCGACCTTCTTGGCCTGTCGGAGCCGAAGCTTCTTCCTTCAGGACGCTCGCCGAAGCTTCTCCTCTCAGGACGTTCTCCGAAAGTCCTTCTCTCAGAATGTTCTCCGAAAGTCCTTCTCTCCGGACGTTCTCCGAAGCTTCTTCTTTCATTGTTGTCACCGAAAGACCTTCTTGGTCTGTCAGAGCCGAAGCTCCTTCCTTCAGAACGTTCTCCGAAACTTCTTCTTTCCGGACGTTCTCCAAATGTCCTTCTCTCCGGACGTTCTCCGAAGCTTTTTCTTTCATTGTTGTCGCCGAAAGACCTTCTTGGTCTGTCGGAGCCGAAGCTCCTTCCCTCTGATCTTCCGCCAAAGCCTCTTCTTTCTCCAGAGGCACTTCTTCTTTCACCGTACTCTCTACGGCCATCTCTGCGGCCATTGCCGCCTCTTCTGTTATTTTCCATTGCTGTTCGCCTTCACGGCATTTAAATTAGTTTTTAAATTTTGGCATCACGCCAATGTCTTATTTCAGTTTGAATATATATGTAATCGTTCCTTTTTGCAGTGCAGGAGCATCCGCGCTCATGTTGAAGCTTGCTTCCATTGCCGCATTACGCGCAGCCTGCCACAGCTTCTTGTCTGTAACCGTAGTGCCTTCCGCACCTGCCACAGCCCTTTTCACGATTCCGTAGTTGTCCACCCAGATCTCCACGACCACCTTTCCTGATGCCTGTACGGAATATGTCGGCTTCGGAAGCGTGCCGTTGTGGGTCCTTCCGGCGAGGTCGGCCTTAGGCGAGCCGAATGTCTCCCCGGTCTTTGTATTGCCAAGGGCGTGCCCGGCCTTGAGCGCATCGCTCACTTTTTCGGATGTCTGTGCAGCCAGCGTGTCTTTCTGGGTCTTGTTCTTCGCGGCGGAAAAAAGCGCCCTGCGGTCTATCTCCTTTTCGCGTGGCGGCTCCGGCACTTCCACGTCTCCCTGGTCTCCCGGAGTGGCTTCCGGTGCTTCATTCGCCTTGGTTCCCTCATGCTGTGCCTCCGACTGCTGCACCAGATTCAGTTCCTTCTCGGCCTTAGGGGCCCTCGGCTTAGTGCCGTCCAGAGTCTGCTTAGGCTTGGCCGGTTTGATCTCCTCGAAGTCTATGAGGATCTGGTCGCGCTCCGGCGGCGGAGGGTCGAGGTAGGTGAACCCGGTTATGAGGAAGCATGCGATGAGGGCGCAGTGTATACACAACGTAAGGACGACTCCTGTCGCCCTTGAAAGCTTTGCCTGTCTTTCGCGTTCCTGTATGTATCTGCGCTCGTCCATCTTCCTATTCCGGTGATGTCGCCATTATGACTTTATAGTGGTTCCTCTTCGCTATGTTCATCACGGCCACGACCTCCTTGATCGGGACTGTCTCGTCAGCATAGATGGAGAATGTAGGGTCTTCCTCGTTCTGGAGGAGGTCTATGAGCTCGTCCTCTATCTGGTTGAACCTCACAGGAGTCTCGTCACCGTTGATATGGTATGAGAAGTTGTTCTCCTTCTGCCAATGCTTGATGGATACGCTCACTGTGGCCTTTGCGGACACCTGACCGGTGCTCTTGGGCAGCAGAAGCTTCAGTGCATTGGGGTTTATCAGGGTGGATGTCACAAGAAAGAAGATGAGCAGCAGGAACACGATGTCCGTCATCGACGACATCGAGAAGCTCGAATCCACCTTTGTCGTTCTCTTTATTGCCATTTCCCCGGATGTTATTTTTCAGACGGCTCGTGGAGCATGTCGATGAATTCTATGGTAGTCCTCTCCATCTTGAAGACGAGATTCGAAATCTGTGATGTGAGGAAGTTGTATCCGAAGTATGCGATGATGCCGACGAAAAGACCTCCCACAGTGGTCACCATTGCCTCATAGATGCCTCCTGAAAGCAGGGTGATGTCGATGTTGTTGCCTGCTGTGGACATTCTGAAGAATGCCTGGATCATACCTGTCACGGTTCCGAGGAATCCGATCATAGGAGCACCTCCGGCGATTGTTGCAAGCATAGGGAGTCCCTTTTCGAGTCTTGCCACTTCCACACTGCCGGTGTTTTCCACGGCAGTCTGGATGTCCTGAAGCGGTCTTCCTATCCTGTCGATGCCCTTCTCCACGAGACGGGCGACAGGAGAATCGTATTTCTGGCAGAGGTCGATGGCCTGGCGGATCTTGCCGTCATGGATGAAATCGTGGATGTCGTTCATGAAGTTGGCGTCGATCTGACCGGCTTTGCGGATAAGCCACCATCTGCTTCCGAAAATGTAGATGGCCATGACAGAAAGTACGAGAAGTACAATCATAAGCCATCCTCCCTTGGATGCCATGTCTATGAGGGAGAGTTTCATCTCCTGCTGGACCGGCTCTGCCACCACCTCGGCGGCTGTCTGTAAAAGATTGAAAATCATAGCTATAAATAATCTTTAATTTTTCTTTTCCATAAGCCTGCAAAGATAGGCAAAAATTCGCGGATTCTAAAATTTATTTATATTCCGCACCTGTAAAGAAAAGGGCCTTTCCCGGCACCGATGAGCCTGCGTCTGAACGTGATCCGTTCCTGATGAGTTCTGCGATCCATGAAGGGTCCTTCCTGCCGCGTCCCACCTCGATGAGTGAGCCGACGATAGCTCTCACCATGTTACGCAGGAAACGGTTTGCGCGTATCCTGAACACGATGTAGTCGCCTTCTTCGGCAGGGTAGCCGAGCATGTCCGCATGCATTGGAGCATATGTCTTCCAGACGGCCTCGGTTACGGTGCAGACGGATGTGGTGTTGTTGCCTCCGACCTTCTCGAAACAGCTGAAGTCGTGCTCTCCCAGAAGATGTGCGGCAGCCTTGTTCATGGCCTCTGTGTCAAGAGGGTAACGCATTCTGTATGAATATCTTTCGCAGAACGGGTCCTTGCGGAAATGGATGAAGTAGTGATATTCCCTCATGCGTGCGTCGAATCTCGCGTGGAAATCCTCGGAGGTTTCGGATATATCATGAATCACTATCCCTCTGGGAAGGATGGCATTTAATTTGTAGCAAAGTTGTGCCGTTTCGACCTGAATGTTGTCCGGAAGGTCGAAATGAGCGATATATCTGATGGCATTTACGTCAGTGTCGGTCCTTCCTGCGCCAGTGACTTGGACCGGATGTCTGAAAAATGTGGCCAGAGCCTTTTCCAGTTCGCCCTGGACGGTGTCTGCATTGTTCTGTATCTGCCATCCGCAGAATGAACTGCCGTCATATGATAGACTTATTTTATATCGCATATATAGAAATTTTAGTACCTTTGTAAGTTTTAAAATGCAAAAATATCAAAAATCATATTTATGGATAGCATAAACATCAAAGAATTGAACGACCGCATCCAGAGGGAAAGCTCGTTTGTGGACATTCTGACCATGGAGATGAATAAGGTCATCGTAGGTCAGAAGCATCTTGTGGAGAATCTTCTGATAGGACTTCTTGCCAACGGCCATATCCTCCTTGAAGGTGTGCCAGGTCTTGCCAAGACATTAGCCATCAACACTCTGTCACAGGCTGTGGATTCAAAATTCAGCCGTATCCAGTTCACTCCGGACCTTCTTCCTGCGGACGTTCTCGGTACTCTCATCTACTCTCAGAAGACCGAACAGTTCCAGATAAAGAAAGGTCCGGTCTTCGCTAATTTCGTGCTTGCCGACGAGATCAACCGTTCTCCGGCAAAGGTTCAGTCTGCCCTTCTCGAGGCCATGCAGGAGCGTCAGGTTACTATCGGTGACGAGACTTTCCCGCTTCCGCAGCCTTTCCTCGTGATGGCGACGCAGAACCCTATCGAGCAGGAGGGTACCTATCCGCTTCCTGAGGCGCAGCTTGACCGTTTCATGCTCAAGGTGGTGGTGACCTATCCTAAGAAGGAGGAGGAGCGCCTGATCATCCGCATGAACAATACTGGAGACTTCCCTAAGGCTTCGCCTGTGCTCAAGCCTGAGGATATCGTAAGGGCACGCGAGGTGGTGAAGGAAGTGTATATGGACGAGAAGATCGAGAGATACATCGTGGATATCGTCTATGCAACACGTACTCCTAAGGACTACGGCCTGGAGAAGATCGCGGGCTTCATTTCATACGGTGCGTCGCCGCGTGCCAGCATTTCGCTTGCTGCCGCTGCAAAGGCATATGCGTTCATCAAGAGAAGAGGTTATGTGATTCCTGAGGATGTGCGTGCAGTATGCTACGAGGTGCTCCGTCACCGTATCGGTCTCACGTATGAGGCGGAGGCCGAGAACATGACCACTGACCAGATCATTTCCGAAATCATCAACGCAGTAGAAGTTCCATAGGATGTCATCATTATCAGCAAACGACCTTTTGAAGAAGGTCCGGAAGATAGAGATCAAGACGCGTGCTCTTTCGCATCAGATCTTTGCCGGTGAATACCACTCGGCCTTCAAGGGTCGTGGTATGGCCTTCAGCGAGGTGCGTGAATACCAGTACGGGGATGATGTGCGCAACATGGACTGGAACGTGACGGCGCGTCTCCGCTCGCCGTATGTGAAGGTGTTCGAGGAGGAGAGGGAGCTGACCGTCGTGCTGCTGGTGGATGTGAGCCGCTCGCGCTTGTTCGGTACCGTAGGAAACAGCAGGAAGGACGTCCTTGCGGAAATTGCCGCCGTCCTTTCGTTTTCTGCGGCCATCAACAACGACAAGGTGGGGGCCCTGTTCTTCAGCGAGAAGGTGGAGAAGTTCATCCCTCCGAAGAAGGGACGAAGCCATCTGCTGCACATAATCCGCGAGATCATCGAGTTCGAGCCTACAACCGACGGCACTGATATTTCCGAAGCGCTCCGTTATCTCACCAATGCCATCAAGAAGAAGTGCACGGCCTTTCTGCTGTCCGACATGCTTGATGTAGCAGAGGACGGTACTCCGCGTTACGAGGAGGCCCTGAAGGTGGCTGTGAACAGGCACGACCTCTCAGTGATAGAGGTGTTCGATCCGCGTGAAAGAAGCATCCCGGATGTGGGACTGGTGCATATCAAGGACTCGGAGACAGGAAAGGCTGCATGGGTGAATACTTCCGACAGGAAGATGCGTCTGGCCTACGAGGAATGGTTCCGCAGGATGGAGGAGACATCTTCGCGTATGTTTATGAAATATAATGTGGACAAGGTAAGCATCGCGGTGGACGATGACTATGTAAAGGGGCTGATGTCCTTGTTCAAAAACAGATAGTATTTATATGCGTAAGGCATTGATATTTATATCGCTCTTTGTCGCTTTGGCGGCGTCGGCCCAGCAGACGGACACCCTTGTTTCCGCCACCGGGGATTCCCTTGTGGTGATGAAGGGACGCATGGTGCCTGTGACCGGAGCCTTACTACAGCCGCTGCAGGAAAGGGATTCCGTGCTCGTGGCCGACCAGCTTCTTTATGGCTTTGAGCTGAAGCAGGTGGAGGAAGGCACACAGTTCGGCTTCCCTCAGTGGGAGAACGACCCTAAGGGAGGAGTGACTGCTCTGACTCCATGGATTGTGGACACGCTGAAGGTCACAAAGCAGAAGAAAGGCATGCCTAAGCTGCTCGACATAAAGGCGGGAATGGTAATAACTTCCTTTGATGAAGGACTTTACGAGCTTCCGCAGATTGCTGTGCAGAGGCTTTCCAACGATGGTGTGCTGGATACCCTCGTATTCGATCCGATGCGTCTGGACGTCAGAACCATGCCTGTGGACACGGCTACGTTCCAGCCTCATGACATAAAGGATATCATGCGTTATCCGCTGACCGTGGCTGAGGTGCTTCCGTGGGTCGGAGCATTCTGGCTCTTCGGTACTCTCGTGACTCTTGCAGTGTGCCTCGTAATGATGCGCCGCAGAAGGAATGATCCCGAGTATGTACGCAGGGACCCGCCACATATCGTGGCATTGCGTGCGCTTGACAAATACAGGGGCAACGCAATGTGGGCTCCGGAGAAGCAGAAGGCTTTCTACACCGGCATCACTGATGCGCTAAGGGAATATATCGCTGAAAGATACGGAGTCGGTGCGATGGAGATGACCACGGCCGAGATGTTCGACAACATGAAGGCGACCGATGCACCCGCTGACCTTATCGCTGAGATCAGGGACCTTTTCGAAAGGGCTGATTTCGTGAAGTTCGCCAAGTTTACGGCTTCGGACGAGGAGAATGCCGCGGCTCTGCCTGTGGCTGTGCGCTTTGTCACATCGACCTATCAGGCTGACGTTGAGGAAGCTGCTGCCGGGGATGACAAGGAGGATGTAGTTAAAGAAGGAGGTGAGTGATGTTTTTCGAGTATCCTGAACTTTTATGGCTTCTTGTGGTGCCGGCTCTGCTGGTGCTGCATTATGTATATCGTGAGGTGGCTCAGAAGCGTCCGCATCTGAGGGTTTCCACGTCTGTTCCATGGATGCTGAGGGGCAGGTCGTTCATGTCGTTCTTCCGTCATGTGCCTTTTGCCCTGAGGATTGCCGCGTTGTCGCTGATAGTGGTTGCCATTGCGCGTCCGCGTTCGTCGGAAGATATGGAAAGGGTTGATACTGAAGGTATTGATATCGTGCTTGCGATGGACGTGTCCACGAGTATGCTTGCGCGCGACCTTACTCCTGACCGAATCAGCGCATCGAAGGACATCGCGATTGAATTCATATCCCAGCGTCCTACAGACAGGATGGGAATCGTTGTGTTTGCGGGAGAGAGCTTCACACAGTGTCCCCTCACCACCGACCGCGCGACGCTCATCAATCTGATGAAGGAGGTGCAGACGGACCTTATCGAAGACGGTACGGCCATAGGAAACGGTCTTGCTACGGCAGTGGCGAGGATGAAGGACTCCGATGCGAAGAGCAGGGTGGTGATCCTGCTGACGGACGGAGTGAACAACAGGGGAGAGGTGTCGCCGAACATGGCGGCTGAGATCGCTAAGACCTACGGCGTACGTGTCTATACCATTGGCGTCGGCAAGGAAGGAATGGCTCCATATCCGGTAATGACCCCTTGGGGTGTGGAGGTGCAGAACGTGAAGGTGGAGATTGACGAAGCGCTTCTCTCGGATATTGCGGAATCCACCGGAGGACGCTATTTCAGGGCGACGGACAACACCAAGCTTGCTGAAATCTACAGCGAGATCAACAGGATGGAGAAGGCCCGCACTACGGTGGACAGCTTCCCTGTATATAAGGAACTGTTCGGGATGTACGCTTTGCTTGCATTGCTTGCCCTTCTTTTGGAACTTATACTTAACTGGTTTGTAATAAGGAGATTGCCATGATACATTTTGCACAGGCTCAGTATCTTCTGCTCCTGCTTCTGATACCGTTCTTCTTTATTCTCTACACCATCGTGTTGAGTCTGAGAAGGAAAAGGGTAAGGAAGTTCGGAGACGAAGCATTGGTGAATCAGCTGATGCCTTCATATACAAAAGGAAAGGCGTGGATAAGGCTTGTGCTCTTCTCCATAGGCTTTTTCTTCTTCGTTATAGGCCTTTCGAGGCCGCAGATCGGAGCCAAGCTCAAGGAACATGAGACCAAGGGAGCGGAAATCATGATCGTTCTCGACGTGTCCAACTCGATGCTTGCTGAGGATTATTCGCCTAACAGGCTTGAGAGGGCCAAACTGGCCATATCGAGGCTTGTGGACAAGCTCCGGGACGACCGTATCGGACTGATCGTGTTTGCAGGAAACGCTTTCGTGCAGCTTCCTATCACAACCGACTATGTGTCGGCAAAGATGTTCCTGAATTCCATCACCACCGAGTCGGTCCCTATCCAGGGTACCGCCATAGGTGATGCCATCAATACTGCTATGCGCAGCTTCAGCGCCCAGAGCGAGAAGAGCCGCGCGATAATCGTCATCACCGACGGAGAAAACCATGAGGACGACCCGGTGGCTGCGGCAACCCAGGCTGCTGAAACTGGAGTGCGCGTATTCACTATCGGAGTGGGCTCTCCTGAGGGCAAGCCTATTCCGTTCGAGGGAGAGCTGATGAAGGACAAGGAAGGCAACATTGTGGTGACAAGACTCGACGAGAAGGTGCTCCAGGATGTGGCTGTGGCAGGTAACGGAGTGTATGTGCGTGCAGGAAACAGCGAGTTCGGACTCAATCCGGTGATCGACGACATCAGGAAGATGGAAGATGAGAGATACAGCTCGATAGTGTTCGAGGAATATGACGAGCAGTTCATGTATTTCCTCGGTATCGCATTGTTCTTTTTCGCCCTTGAGATGCTGGTGGGAGACCGCCGTTCGAAAAGGCATTTGTTTAAAAGATGATTATGAAGAAATATATATTGATATTGCTCCTTCTGCCTTTGGTGGCAGCATCCGCATGGTCACAGGAAGACCGTTCGGACGTGCGCAAGGGCAACAGGGACTACCGCAAGGAGAACTGGCGTGAGGCTGAAATCGACTACAGGAAGGCGCTGGTGAAGGATTCCATGTCCGTGGCGGCTACATATAACCTTGCTTCCACCCTTTATCGCGAAGGCGACCCTGCCCAGGCACAGAAGGTCCTGGAGGGCAGGAAGGATATGGCTGCTGCATCAGCGGGGGCGGCTGACTATTTCTATAATCTCGGTGATGCCGCTCTTGCGAACAAGGATTACCAGACTGCAGTGGATGCTTTCAAGGAGTCTCTTCTGCTTAACCCGGGTGACCTGAATGCAAAGGAGAATTATATCTATGCGAAGAAGAAGCTGGAGGACCAGCAGCAGAATCAGCAGAACCAGCAGAATCAGAACGACCAGAACCAGCAGGACAATCAGGATAAGAAAGACGACAAGAAGGACGATCAGAAGGAGAATGAGGACCAGCAGCCTCCTAAGCAGCAGCCTCAGGACAAGCCTGACAACAATAAGCAGGAACAGCAGCAGGAGCCTAAGATAAGTCCTCAGGCGGCACAGCAGATGCTTCAGGCCATCCAGGAGAAGGAAAAGGAGACCCAGGAGAAGGTCAAGAAGGAGAAGGCTAAGGCATTGAATTCAAGACAGAAGGAAAAGAATTGGTAAACGACAGGAAGACGGGAATATGAAGAAACTTTTACTGACAGCGGTTGCAGCGATGGCTGCCATTATGGCTTATGCACAGACGGATATCAAGGTGGAGGTGCATAATGTGGTGGCCTTGGATGAGAATTTCAATGTTACGTTCATTGTGGAAGGCGAGGAGACTCCCAAGGATTTCTCTTGGAGTGCAGGAGACGGTTTCCAGGTGCTTTGGGGACCTCAGCAGGGCCATTCCACAAGTATCCAGATCATTAACGGACAGAGGAAGACCTCTGCTCAGACCACATATACATATGTGTTGAAGCCTAAGTCTGCGGGAAAGTTTGTGCTGCCTCAGGCTACTGCCAGGATCAAAGGTAATGTCATCAGCTCGAAAGCGGTAAATATCGAGGTGCTTGGAGCAGGGGCGTCTTCACAGAAATCACCGGCTCAGCAGTCCGGACAGGCTCAGGGAAACAGACCTCAGCCCCGTCAGCAGCAGGGTGTCAGCGACGAGGACATCTTCCTTACTATGACAGTGGACAGGAAGAACGTTGTGGTGGGAGAACCTGTCATCGCTACCATCAAACTCTATCAGAAGACCAATATCGTCGGTTTCGAAAGCGCTGAATTCCCGTCATTCAACGGTTTCTGGAGCCAGGAAATCGAGGCCCCGTCAAGCATAGAATTCGTGCGGGAGACCTATGACGGACAGATATACAATGCTGCGCTTCTGCGCAGATTCATCCTCATCCCTCAGCAGAAGGGAAGCGTGACCATAGAGCCTGCCGAGCTTGTGTGCATGCTCAATGTGAGGGTGCCTTCGCGCGGATCAAGCATCTTTGACGGCTTTTTTGACGATTACAGGACCATTAAGAAGAAGGTGACGTCGAAGCCGGTGACAGTCAATGTGTCGGCCCTGCCTGCAGGTGCTCCTGCTTCGTTTTCCGGCGGAGTTGGAGAGTTCACCATATCTGCCAAGCTAAGCAAGGATACCCTCAAGACCCATGAGGCGGCTTCGCTTGTCCTTACCGTGTCGGGAAGGGGCAACATCTCCCTTCTTGAGACTCCGAAAGTGTCATTCCCGCCGGATATGGAGGTATATGATACAAAGATCTCGGACAGAATCGACAGAAACGGGCTTTCAGGAAGCAAGACCTACGAATTTCCGTTCATTCCTCGCAGCTACGGCGATTTTGTCATAGAGCCGGTGAAGTATTCGTATTATGATGTAAACTCGAAGAAATACGTTACGCTGGAGACTCAGCCTATTGCAGTTACTGTGGAGAAGGGCAAGGATGACGATGCTTCTGGCGCGGTTGTGGTTTCCGGCATAAACAGAAAAGACGTCAAGACTCTTGGAAGTGACATCCGATTCATTAATACAAAGAGCTCGTCGTTAGTACCTAAAGGACAATTCTTTGTAGGGTCGGCTGGATTCTGGGCAGCGGTTGTGCTACTTATGGTGTTTGCTGTGGCTTGTTGGGCAGCTTTCAGGAAGATAGCAGTAAGAAGAGCCGATGTGGTGGGTACCAGGAACAGGAAGGCAACCAAGATGGCTCTCAAACGTCTTCACCTTGCCGGTACATTCCTTAATCAGAATGTATACACGGCTTTTTATGAGGAGTTGCATAAGGCGCTTCTTGGATTCATATCAGATAAACTTAACATGCCTTTGGCAGATTTGTCTAAGGACCGTATATCTGAGGCGCTTCTGGCTGCCGAAGTTGAAAAGTCCCGTGTGGATACATTTATTGGGCTTCTTGATGCATGCGAGTTTGCCCGCTATGCTCCTGATGCGGGACACGAGGCAATGGCAGCTCATTATAATTCTGCCCTCGAGGTAATATCATCAATAGACTCTAACATGAAGGCAAGAAAGAACTCAGCGAAACCAGTTATGATGCTTATGCTTCTGATGACTGTCATGCCGATGTCGATGCAGGCGGCTGACTCATATGTGGATTCATTATGGAATGCAGCCAATCAGGCATATTCGGAAGGTAGATGGAATGATGCTGCAGGGGACTATCAGATGCTTTCGATTATGGGACTGGAGTCAGCTGCGTTGTATTGCAATACAGGTGATGCTTTCTTTAAAGAAGGTAATTTACCTAAGGCGATTCTATACTATGAGAAGGCTCTGAAGCTTGATCCGTCTTATGAAGATGCCAGATATAATCTGGAACTTCTCAATGCCAGAATTCAGGATAGAATAGAGTTCGTGCCGGAGTTTATCCTCAAGGTTTGGGCGAAGGACGTGTGCTGGCTGATGGATTCGGATGCCTGGGCTGTGGCCTTCCTTGTATTTTTGGGATTGACGTTGGCAATGCTGCTGTTATTCCTGCTTGCACCATCTGTTGCCGGCAGGAGGACAGGCTTCTTCACAGGCATTGTCATGCTGATTCTGGCTATAGCTGCAATCAGTTTCTCTGTATGGCAGAAGAACGACTACTTCAAGGCAGACGACGCTATAGTGATGCGTCCAGTCTCTGCGGTAAAGAGTTCTCCTTCAGCCGAGTCCTCGCAGGATCTCTTCGTGCTCCACGAAGGCACCAAGGTCAGAATTCTCGACCAGGTGGGCTCATGGAACAATATAGAGCTGTCTGACGGTCGTCAGGGTTGGATACCATCGGGAGATATAGAAGTAATATAGCGTTTGAAATACGGAAGTCTTTCAAGAGGGACGTTCTTGATTTCCAGTATTTTAGGCCCATGGTGCATCTCGCCGAGGTCATCCTGCCAGTCTCCGTCCGGCAGTTCGATCCTGACACTGTCATCTTCGCTTATTACGGGAGCTACGAGGTAATCCGGACCGAACATATATTGTGGCATTTTCCTGTTGAATCCTTGGTCGGGGAATTCATATTCCATCGTGCGTACAATAGGTTCGCCTGTAGCTGCGGCATGTCTGACCTGCTTCATGATGTAGTCACCGAAGCTGGCATGCAGCTCTGCGAATTTGCGGCAGATATTGCATTCTTCCGGAGTCAATACCCTCCACGGTGCTGCCGAGAACTGCATCATAGGCATAAGGGCCTGTATCTGGCAGGAACGGATGAACAGCTTATGTGAGAACGGCTTTCCTGGTGAATAGCTGTCGCTCAGTCCTCCGCCAATCATATCGCCTATTGTGTAAGGGTACCCCATCAGTCCGGCGGTCTGAACGTTGTATAGTACATCTTCCAGTCCTTTCCATGTGTGAGGAATATCCTGAAGTCTGATTATGATAGGCATACCGCCGGTCTTGTATCCTGTCCTGAACTCATGATAAGGGAATTTTAGTCCAAGAAGGTTGTATGCATGGGTAAAATCACATTCTTTTGCTTCCTGGTCGTGGAATTTTGCTTTTCCTCTGAAGAATTCCGGATCACCTCCGTCAAACTTGAATCCGTCAAATCCATATTCTGTGCGGAACCTTTCCAGGTTGTCTGCGAATTCTTCAAGTGCCTCTGGATTTGTAAGGTCGAAAGTTGTGCTTTTCCCGCTCCACCAGTGCACAATGCATTCCTCTCCAGGATATTCGTTGCTTTCAAGAAGAAGAGGCCTCTTGCGTGGCCATTTCAGGCGATAGTCGAGGTATTCCCTTCTATTGTCGGCTGATATGAAGTTGCTGGTCCACACTAGTCCTTTGTATCCATGAGAACGGATTTTATCAAATAGCCTCCTTGGATGAGGGAAAGTTTCTGGATTGAATATCATGCTGCCGTGTTGTATCATCCATCCTCCGTCCAGCATCAGCACACCGCATGGAAAACCGTTGGAGGCGATGGCGTCTACGTATTCTTCCGATACTTGTTGCGTCACGCCGAACACAGCAATCTCTATCCAGTTGTTGAACTGAGGCTTAGTGAACATTTCCTCCGGAGGAATCTGCCCATTGAAAGGAAAGTGCTTTATGGAGGCCTCCATATATGCTTCTTTCAATGTCTTGCCGGCTTGTACCGGCTTTATTTTCTCAAACTCAGACTTTATTTTGAGCGAGCCGTTGCTGAAAGAGAATCTGAACGGCTTGTCGCTCCAGATGTATCGTCCCTTGCTGGAAACGAGCAGTGGCATGGTGGCGCCACAGCGGCTCTCTCTTTCCAGATTGAATTCTTCCAGGTCTTCATATGGCTGCAGATAGCCGTCGTTCATGATCCCTCCCCACCATTTTTCTCCTTCGAGAGGACGGATGACTGAAATGTATGAATGGTCATTGCATGCTGCTGCGCATAGTACAAGAATGAGTGCTGCGAGAATCTGTTTCATGTTGATGGGAAAGAGTGTTAAAGTTCATGAAAAACTCAAATCAATGCAAATATATAAAGGTTTTTGATGTTAAAAAATTTCTATATTTGCGTATGGTAAAATAACGACCATGAATGTAATTAGAAATCATTATACGATATGAAGAAACTGCTTTTTTTGATGACCCTGCTATGCAGCGTTGTGCTTTCTGCAAAGGAATACGAACTCCTTTCTCCTGATGGAAAATTGTCAGTGCATATTAGTGCCGGAGAGCGTCTTCTGTGGAGTGTGACCAGGGGTGATAACCTTCTTATTGCTCCATCTGAGGCATCCCTTAAATTGACTGATGGTACTGTCTATGGTTCTGGAACAAAGTTTCGCAAGGCCCTTCGCCGGAGTGTCGACCAGGTGGTCCAGGTGCAGAATTTCAAGCGCTCTGAGGTGAGGGATTCCTTTAACGAATTGACATTGGCAGCAAAGAATTTCGATTTGATTTTCCGTGCATATGATGATGGAGTGGCATATAGATTTGTCACTAAGTCTTCTGTGACCGTTGAGGGTGAGACCGCAGAGTTTGTGTTTCCGGAGAATTACAGGATATGGACATCGTATGTCAAGGAGCCAGGTACTTTCGATAAGCAGTTCTTCAGCTCCTTCGAGAATATATATGATGACATAAAGATATCCCAGTGGGATTCTGAACGTCTGGCCTTCATGCCGTTGACCATAAGGACTGATGCTGGGGTTACCATGTGCATAACCGAGACTGACCTGTTGAACTATCCGGGAATGTATCTCCATAACGGAAATGCTTCCACAGCTCTTAAGGGAGTCTTTGCGGCGGTTCCGGACGAGATCGAACAGGGTGGCCATAACATGCTTCAAGGTCTTGTCAAGACACGTAAGCCTTTCATTTATCATGGAGAATGTGGTGAAAACCTTCCGTGGAGAATTGTTGCTGTGGTGGAAAAGGAATATGCGCTTGCTGATAATGACCTGGTGTACAGGCTTTCAAAACCATCTGAAGGCGATTTCTCTTGGGTGCGTCCCGGAAAGGTAGCCTGGGACTGGTGGAATGACTGGAACATTTATGGCGTGGATTTCCGTGCAGGTATCAATAATGACACTTATAAGTATTATATTGATTTCGCTTCTGCAAACGGTATTGAATATGTAATTCTTGATGAAGGATGGGCTGTCAACCTGAAGGCTGACTTGCTCGACGTGATTCCGGAAATTGACCTGCCGATGCTTTGTTCGTATGCGAAAAGCAAGGGTGTCGGGCTCGTTCTGTGGGCTGGATACTGGGCTTTCAATAGAAATATGGAGGAAGTTTGCAGGCATTATTCTCAGATGGGCATAGTGGGATGGAAGATAGATTTCATGGACAGAGATGACCAGGATATGGTCGCTTTTTATGAAAAGGCGGCACGTACGGCAGCAAAGTACCGCCAGTTCGTGGATTTCCACGGAGCTTTCAAGCCAGCCGGTCTGACAAGGACATGGCCGAATGTCCTTAATTTCGAGGGTGTTGCCGGTATGGAACAGATGAAGTGGGCCCCGGATGATTACGATATGGTCAAGTATGATGTCACTATTCCTTTTACGCGTCTTGTTGCCGGACCTGCAGATTATACTCAGGGTGCTATGCGTAACGCGTCAAAGAGCAATTACAAGGCTGTATGGTCAGAGCCGATGAGTCAGGGAACCCGCTGCCGTCAGCTTGCTCAGTATGTCATCTATGATGCTCCTTTTACAATGCTCTGCGACTCTCCGTCTAACTACATGAAGGAGAAGGAATGTACCGGATTCATTTCAGAAGTGCCGACTGTGTGGGATGAGACTATTGCCCTGGATGGCAAGATCGGAGAATATGTGCTGATTGCAAGGCGTAAGGCCGGTAAGTGGTATATTGCGGGTCTTACTGACTGGAATGCCCGTGAAGTGACGGTGGATCTGTCTCAGTTTGTTTCCGGTGCCAAGGAAGAAACCATGGTCCTGTGGAAGGACGGAATCAATGCCGACCGTGCAGCATGTGATTATAAGAGAGTCGAGATGAATATACAGGATAGCATCGCTGTCAGCATGGCTCCCGGAGGTGGCTTTGTGATAGTTGTTGATAGGGATGCGATTAAATAATAAGCCCGGATTTCTCAAAACTCGAATTTTTGTAGTATATTAGCAGAATAATTAATGATGCTATATGACTAAACTTATCCTTACTGTTCTTCTGGCCGTTCTTGTCAGTTTCTCTGCCGTAGCCCAGACCCCAAAAGATGTAAAGTACTTTTATACAGAGGCTTCAGAACTCAATCTCATAGGAAAGATACTTGAAGACACCCCAAATCCTTATCACAGGGTGGATACCGTCAGGTATAAGGGCTTTACGGAAAAGGAAAACCTTCAGGTAAGATGCCCGGCCGGTCTTGCCGTTCTGTTCAAGACCAATTCGACAACGATTTCCGTAAAGGCTGATTATGCATATTTGGCCGAGCATAATTCGACAATGTCCGTAGCTACCAGAGGCTTCGGTCTGTATATCAAGAAAGACGGCAAGTGGCTTTATGCTTATTCAAGATGTAATTCAATGTCGGATGCCAAGAAGGGAAAGGAACTTGTCATGCTGAGGGATATGGATGACAATATGAAGGAGTGCATGCTTTATCTTCCTATTTACAGCGAATTGAATTCTGTGAAGATCGGAGTTGAGGAAGGGGCTGTCATTGAAAGTCTTGAATCACCATTCCGCCATCGTATAGGCATTTTCGGCTCAAGCTATACCCATGGTATCAGCACAAGCCGTCCTGGAATGAGTTATCCTTCCCAGTTTATGCGCAACACCGGTCTGCAGATTCTTAACCTTGGATGCAGCGGAAACTGCAAGATGCAGCCATATTTTGCGGATGTGCTTTGCGATGCGAAGGTTGATGCGCTTATTTTTGACGCCTTTTCAAATCCGGATGCCAAGATGATTGAGGAACGCATCATTCCGTTCATCGAGAAGATCCAGGCTGCGCATCCTGGAATTCCGCTCATATTCCAGCAGACGATATATCGTGAAAGCCGCAACTTCTGCAAGTCAAAGGATGCAGATGAGAGGGCGAAGCAGGAGGCTGGAGCCAGAATGCTTAAGGAAATCATGAAGAAATACGACCATGTATATTTCATCCAGACAAATGCGACTTCCCCTGATCATGAAACTTCAGTGGACGGCACCCATCCTAACGACTACGGCTATACCTTGTGGGCAAAGTCCATCGAGAAGCCGCTGCTGAAAATTCTTAAGAAGTATGGAATAAAGTAATCATGTATAACCTATGAAAGACAGATTTTTATATTTAATCTTCATCGTCTTTGCGATAACGGCGACATCAAGTCTGTCTGCGCAGAATCACGACAGAGCTGCCGATTCGCTTGCATTCGTAAATGCCGGCTGGGAAATTACCGACCTTGGCAAAGGCGCTCAGGCGAGATATGCACAGGTGCCGATGTTCAATTCCATGCAGAGCATTAGCGTCATCAAGTATCCGGCCAGGAAATTCAGGACCGAAATTCTTCACAGGCCTGGCGAAACAGCCGGTACGCCAAGTGCTATAGGAAAGGAAGTCGGAGCTGCATTTGTCATGAATGGCGGTTATTTCCATGTGAAGGAAAGGATTCCAAGCGTGTTTTTCAAGAAAGACAAGCAGACCCTGGGATATACCCACCCTACTGAACTTTATAGGGTGGATGGTATTTTCGGATTCAAGGATAACAAGGGCCGTAAGATGGAAATTGTTCATTGTAATGATTCCTTGAAATATGCTTCTGTTACACAAAAGATGAAATCAGCCATGGCTACCGGTCCTCTTCTCATCCTCGATGAAGAAATCGTGGTTCCTGAACTGATGGGCGACAAGGCTGACGGAGACAATGTAGCAGCCATGAAGGCAGAGCAGAAGGCTGGCAGTAAGATAAGGACTCACTATACTTCTGCACAATTCTATGACAGACGTCATCCTCGTACTGCAATCGGTACCGATGATTCGGGAAATATCTATCTTGTCGTGATAGACGGCAGATTCAAGGGAAAGGCTGACGGTGCCAGCATTTATGAGACTGCATTTATCTGCCATCTTCTCGGAATGACCGATGCAATCAATCTTGACGGCGGTGGCTCGTCAGCATTGTGGTCGAACAAGACAGGTGTCATCAATCATCCTCGCGACAACAGGAAATTCGATCATGATGGCGAACGTTCTGTGCCAAATCTTATTGTCGTTTATTAAATCTGCAGACTGTGTTTTATAATTTACGAAAGTTCCCGGCGCTTCTCGCCTTATTGTTTATGTTTCCGGTATTTTCAGGTGCTGCTGACAAGTGGTACAATCCTGAAGATTCCGGTTTCCGTGTGATACAGGGACAGGCTTATTACGGCCAGGAACTGGAAAGATTCTATGACCGTCTTCCTGCGAAGGCACAAAACATTGTGCGTAAGCCGGGGTGGCAGCTTTCACGTTGTTCTGCCGGTCAGAGTCTGGTTTTCAGTACAGATGCAGAAAAGATTACTGTACGTTATCAGGTGTCCAGAAGGCATGCGATGAACCATATGCCTGCTACCGGAGTGTCAGGACTGGACCTTTACACATTCGACAGGAATGGAAGGGAGATTTATCTGGCTGGAAAGTATCAATTTAAGGATACCTTGACATTTACATATAGTCCTATATATATAGAAAAGAAGCCGAAGCTCCATCGTTATACTCTTTACCTTCCTCTTTACAATGATGTGAAGTGGCTGGAAGTGGGAGTTGACGAGGGAGCGCAATTCCGTTTCGAGCCGGTGACTCCATCCAAGCCGATAGTTGCGTATGGAACATCCATCTGTCAGGGGGCGTGCGCTTCGCGTCCGGCTATGGCCTGGACGAATATCCTTCAGCGCAGGCTGGACCACGAGGTGGTCAATCTCGGATTCTCGGGGAATGCCTTTATGGAAAACGAGATGATAGATCTTCTTGCGCAGATCGATGCAAGGGTATATATACTTGATGCGATGCCTAATGTGAGTGGATTCAAGGAGCCTGATGCCATTCGTGACACAGTGCTGAATGCCGTAAGACGTCTGCGTGCGAAACGTCCGGAGACCCCTATCCTTATTGCTGACCATTCCGGCTATCCCAACCATCTGGCAAATCCGCAGGTGAAGACAAAGCAGGACAATGCACTCAAGATGCAGAAGGATGCTTTCCGCATCCTCGTTGAGGAAGGAGTCCCTCACTTGCATTATCTGTCATATGATGAGATAGCTATGCCTCAGGATGCGTCTGTGGAAGGTGTCCACATGTCTGATTACGGTATGGTTGCCTATGCGGATGCTTATGAGAAGAAGTTGCGCGAAATCTTGCAGGAGCCGATAGGAACATCCAGCACAATGGTGCCTGTGGTGCAGCAGCGCGATCCATACATATGGATGGACAGACATCATGACATTGTGACCGGAAGTGCGGGAAAGCACTATTCAAGAGTGCTTATAGGTGATTCCATCATGCATTTCTGGTGTGACACTGATGATGGCTCTGCTGTAAACGGTCAGAAAAGCTGGGATAAGTTTGAGGGTGCTTCCCTCAACCTGGGATGCGGCTATGACCGGATCGAGAATGTTCTGTGGCGAGTATATCACGGTCAGATAGATAATTATACGGCAGACAGGATATATCTCACTATCGGAACAAATAATCTTAAAGGCAGCAGTGACGAAGATATCGTGAAAGGTATTGCGAATCTGGTTTCAGCAATAAAGAGCAGAAGAGCCGAGGCTGAACTCGTGCTGATGGGAATCTTGCCTCGTCGTGACTATGAAGCAAGAATAAAGGGCTTGAACAAACTTTTGAAAAAGTTGGCTGTGAGTGCCGGCGCAAAGTATTCCGATCCTGGTCTTGCACTTCTTAAGAAGGGAGGAAAGATAGACGAGGCTCTTTTTACAGATGGCCTTCATCCTAATGAAGCCGGATATGAAGTCATTGCTCCATATTATAGATAACGACTAAGATAACCATGAAAAACTCTATTATCCTTCTTTTGGCTCTGTTCCTGACATGCATGGCTTCCGAAGCCAAAGTTGTGAAGGGAAAAGTTACCTCCGCAAGAAGAAACTCTCCGGAGTCGTCGTCACTGATGGACAGAACTTTACCCAGACCCGCAGGAACGGAACCTTCAGTTTCGAAATCTGCGACAGCGCGGAGGGTGAAGGCAGACCTTGCGAATGTCCCTAAGGACAAGGTCATCATCACTTGTTCGCACCATAATCCTTTCAAGACTCCTAATACCTCCCCTCATGGCTCGCATAACGCCTACAGCCTTAATTACAAGGAATACCTCTCACTGTTCTCCCAGTATAAGGCTGTGTATGCATGGAACGGACACAACCATGAGAACTTCTACTATAACTATAAGGGCAAGGATACTCCTCATGGTGCTCCTAACATCCAGTGCATCAGTGTCGCACGTTGTACCGGAGCACTCCGTCTGAACCGTGAAATCGCTGCTATGGGAGAGCCTCAGGGCTATATGGTGATGGAGGCTCGTGGAGATTCCCTCAGCTGGTATTACAAAGGTGTCGGTACCGGCAAGGAGACGCAGATGCGTGCTTATTCACCAGCAAAGACAGGGGATGCTACAGTAAAGGTGAATATCTGGAACTGGTCTGAGGGCTGGAGTACACCGGAATGGTACGAGAACGGAGCCAAGGTCGCCGATATGACCTTTACACCTGGAATCGACCCTGCATACCTTGAAATATTCAATACCGTCACCAATAAGACCACAAGGAATTATTGTACTCCTTTGGATAAAGCGATTCTCTTTACCGTGAATCCTACTCCGGGAGTGACGTCGGGTGAGATCAGGGTTACCGACATGTTCGGTAATGTGTATAAGGAGACTGTCTCCTGGTAATTAATTGACGGAAGATGAAATTTTTCAGACTTTTGATGCTGCATCTGATTTTTGCAGCCGTATATTCATGTACTCAGCCTCTTTATGTAGGAGAGTTCAACATCCGTAATGATAATGCAAAGGATGCTGAAGCAGGCAACGGTTGGGCAGTGCGCTGTCCGGTGGTATGCGACATCCTTAAGGTTGAGTCTTTTGATGTTTTCGGTGCTCAGGAGGTCCTTCACAATCAGCTGGAGGACCTGCTGGATGCCTTGCCGGATTATGATTATGTCGGTGTAGGCCGCAATGATGGAAAGACCGACGGCGAGTATGCTCCGATATTTTACAGGACCGGTCGGATCAAGTGTATGGACAGCGGTCATTTCTGGCTTTCAGAGACTCCTGAGGTGGCAGGTTCGAAAGGCTGGGACGCAAAATATCCCCGTATCTGCACCTGGGCGCAGCTAAAGGATCTTAGGACCGGAAAGAAATTCTGGATGTTCAATCTGCATATGGACCATCGTGGCGTTGAGGCAAGAAAGCAGTCAGCCTTGCTTGTGATGGACAGGATACGGACCATGTGCGGCAAGCAGCCGTATATACTTCTGGGAGACTTCAATGTGGACCAGTATAATCCTATCTATCCTATGATGATGGAGTCCGGACTGTTCCTTGACTCTCATGATGCGGCAGCAGTGCGCTTTGCACCGACAGGGTCCATGAACTACTTCAAGACGGATTTCAAGACCGACAGCCGCATAGACCATGTACTTGTGTCTAAGCAGTTCGATGTTCTCGATTATACAGTGCTGACTTATTCGTATTGGTCGGAGGTCGAGCCTTCAGCCGAGGCTTTGGCAGACATCGAGGCAGGCAAGGAAGGTGTCGTTGCCCATAAGCATCGCCTTCCGTCCGACCATTATCCTATTGGAATACATTTAAACTTTAAATAATGAAACTGATAACATCAATCAAATCATTCTACCGCATCAGCAAACCTTCTAAAGTTAAGGTTGCTGATGAACTTCAGGAAAAGAAGTTCCGACTCTTCGGATTGCAGTCCTTTATTGCCGGAACCATCGGCTACAGCCTTTACTATGTGTGTCGTACCAGTCTTAATGTCGTCAAGAAGCCAATCCTTGACAGCGGAATGCTGGATGCTACCCAGCTCGGACTCATCGGCTCTGTGCTTCTGTTTGCATATGCAATAGGAAAATTCATCAACGGCTTCCTTGCTGACCACTGCAACATCAAGCGTTTCATGGCCACAGGACTTATTATTTCTGCCGCTGCCAACTTTACCCTCGGTATCCTTGGCTTTGCCAGCGGAGCACTTGCAACAACGCTGCTTTTCCTTCTCTTTGCCATTACATGGGGTATTAACGGCTGGTCGCAGTCCATGGGAGCACCCCCTGCAATCATCGCGCTTTCAAGGTGGTTCCCTCTAAGCAAGCGAGGCACATACTATGGAATCTTCAGTCTCAGTCATAATCTCGGAGAGTGGCTTTCGTTCCTGTTTGTGGGTATCCTCGTCTCTGTTGCAGGCTGGCAGTGGGGCTTCATAGGCTCTTCATTGGCTGGTGTGATAGGTGTGATCGTGATAGTGTTCTTCATGCATGACAATCCTGAGAGCAAGGGACTTCCTGCTGTCGAGGAAATGGCTCACGAGAAGCATGAGGAGACTGCAAAGGAATCTACTGGTGCTCTCCAGAAGCTTGTTCTCAAGACTCCTGCCGTATGGATCCTTGCAGGTGCAAGCGCATTCATGTATATCGCACGATATGCAATCAACGGTTGGGGAGTGCTCTTTCTTCAGGAACAGAAGGGATTTACGCTTAATGAGGCCACTACCATCATCTCCATCAATGCACTTCTCGGAATCTTCGGCACCGTCCTTTCCGGATGGGTGTCGGACAAGCTTTTCCGCTCGGACCGTTACATCCCTGCATTCATATTCGGAGTAATGAACTCTGTTGCATTGGTGCTTTTCCTTTATGGAGGCAATTCATGGACCATCAACATTATCGCGATGATTCTCTTCGGTATCTCCATCGGAGTGCTTATCTGCTTCCTCGGCGGACTTATGGCTGTGGATATCGTGCCTCGTAAGGCTACTGGAGCTGCCCTCGGCGTTGTCGGAATGGCTTCATACGTTGCCGCAGGTATTCAGGATGTAGTCAGCGGATGGCTTATAGACGGTAACTCTATGATGGTAGAGAAGCTTGATGAAGCCACAGGCCAGATGGTCCAGGCTATCCAGTATGACTTTACTCCTGCTGCAATCTTCTGGATTGTTGCATCAATCGTATCCTTTATTCTTCCGATACTTAACTGGAAGTATAGAAAATAATATGTCTTTCCCTGAAAAAAGTTGACTCGGCCACAAAATCAGCGAATTTTGTGGCCGAGTCGATTAAAATCCACTTTCCGGCCACAAATACGGGCATATTTGTGGCTAACACTGGTAAAGCAGGCTGAACTGCTAGGTCAGGCCATACCGGTTCAGAAGATTTCCTCACGATGGTGAGAAGGAAAAGAAGACCAAGGCGGGGAGGGAAGAGCTGAAGTTTTTAAGGGTGCAATAGCACATGTCAATAGTTATGGTATCAAAGACTGATTTCAAGGGCATTTGTGTGAATTTGGTATTTTTTTCATACTTTCCTGTCTTTGACACTTGCATTTAGTGCAATTTGATATATTTCGAGGCTACAGACCGCTGTAATGGCGATTTGTAG
>CANBDX010000023.1 GCA_947367315.1 uncultured Bacteroidales bacterium
ATAGACAACAGCATAAAGAAAGTCCTCGTGCTCGGTTCGGGAGCACTCAAGATCGGTCAGGCCGGAGAGTTTGACTATTCAGGATCACAGGCCCTCAAGGCCATCAAGGAGGAAGGCATCGAGACCATCCTCATCAACCCGAACATCGCTACAGTCCAGACCTCAGAGCAGGTTGCAGACAAGGTATACTTCCTCCCCGTTACAGCATACTTTGTCGAGAAGGTTATTCAGAAGGAAGCACCTCAGGGCATCCTCCTTGCTTTCGGTGGTCAGACAGCCCTGAACTGCGGTGTGGACCTCTATGAGGCAGGCATCCTCGAGAAATATAACGTGAAGGTACTCGGAACTCCGGTCCAGGCGATCATGGACACTGAGGACCGTGAGTTCTTCAATGCAAAGCTCGCCGAAATCAACGTGAAGACCATCAAGTCGCACGCTGTGGAGACCGTAGAGGCTGCCAAGGAGGCTGCCAAGGAACTCGGCTATCCTGTGATCGTCCGTGCGGCATACGCACTCGGTGGTCTCGGATCAGGCTTCTGCAACAACGAGGAAGAGCTCGTGACCCTTTGCGAAAGCTCATTCTCATTCTCTCCTCAGGTGCTCGTGGAGAAGTCTCTCAAGGGCTGGAAGGAAATCGAGTATGAGGTGATGCGTGACCGCTATGACAACTGCATCGCCATCTGTAACATGGAGAACTTCGATCCTCTCGGAATCCACACAGGTGAGTCGATCGTTGTCGCTCCTACGCAGACACTCAGCGCCAAGGAATGCCAGTTCCTTCACGACCTGGCAATCAAGATGGTACGCCACATCGGCATCGTAGGTGAGTGTAACGTGCAGTATGCTTACGACACAGATTCAATGGAATATTATGTGATCGAGATGAACGCGCGTCTGAGCCGTTCTTCCGCTCTTGCTTCAAAGGCAACAGGATTCCCGATCGCATTCGTTGCTGCAAAGATCGGCCTCGGATATGGTCTCTTCGACATCAAGAACTCCGTGACCAAGCAGACTCCGGCATTCTTCGAGCCGGCACTTGACTATGTCGTGGCCAAGATCCCACGCTGGGACCTCTCGAAGTTCACCGGCGTATCCCGCAAGATCGGATCGAGCATGAAGTCTGTCGGTGAGGTGATGTCGCTCGGCCGTAATTTCGAGGAAATCATCCAGAAAGGTCTCCGTATGATCGGCCAGGGTGCTAACGGATTCGTAGGCAACAAGGATATCAAGGTGGATGACATCGACCAGGCGCTCAACGAGCCTACCGACAACCGTATCTTCGTGATCAGCAAGGCAATGCAGGCAGGCTACACTGTAGATCAGATACACGCACTCACCAAGATCGACAAGTGGTTCCTCAATAAACTCATGGGAATAGTAAACACCCATAAGGAAATGCGCAGGTACGACAACTGCGAGTCTATGCCGCTTGACCTTCTCAAAAAGGCTAAAGTGCAGGGCTTCTCGGATGTTCAGGTGGCCAATGCTCTCTATAAAGGTATGGATACCGAAATGGCAGAGGACATTGTCCGCGCCTTCCGTAAGTCTAAGGGCATCGTTCCATGCGTCAAGCAGATAGATACCCTCGCGGCCGACTATCCTGCAGCTACCAACTACCTCTATCTCACTTATGGAGGTAACTTCAATGACGTCAAGTATCAGCACGATAAGAATTCTGTAATCGTCCTCGGATCGGGTGCATACCGTATCGGTAGCTCGGTAGAGTTCGACTGGTGTTCTGTGAACGCTCTCCAGACCATCCGTAATCAGGGATACAGGGGAGTGATGATCAACTACAACCCTGAGACAGTATCGACCGACTACGACATGTGTGACCGTCTCTACTTCGACGAGCTCACATTCGAGCGTGTCATGGATATCCACGACCTCGAGAATCCGCATGGAACAGTGGTTTCTGTGGGTGGCCAGATTCCTAACAACCTCGCCCTCCGTCTCGACCAGAACAAGGTGAATATCCTTGGTACCAAGGCTACGTCAATCGACAAGGCCGAGGACCGTCACAAGTTCTCATCTATCGTGGATGCACTCGGCATAGACCAGCCTAAGTGGAAGGAACTCACCAACTTTGACGAGGTGGACCAGTTCATCGAGCAGGTTGGTTTCCCAGTTCTTGTCCGTCCATCGTATGTGCTTTCCGGTGCTGCGATGAACGTATGTTACAACCATGAGGAACTTCGCAACTTCCTTGGTCTTGCGGCGGAAGTGTCTGAGAAACACCCTGTTGTGATGTCTGAGTTCATGCAGCGCTGCAAGGAGATCGAGTTCGATGCTGTGGCTGATGGCGGTGAGGTCATCGCCTACGCTATCTCTGAGCACGTGGAATTCGCCGGCGTACACTCTGGGGACGCTACCATTCAGTTCCCTCCTCAGAAGCTCTATGTAGAGACTGTCAGAAGAATCAAGAAGATCGCGAAGAAGATAGCTTCCGCACTCGAAATTACGGGTCCTTTCAATATCCAGTTCCTCGCAAAGGACAACTATATCAAGGTCATCGAGTGTAACCTCCGTGCTTCACGAAGCTTCCCATTCGTTTCCAAGGTGCTCAAGATCAATATGATCGAGCTGGCAACTAAAGCTATGCTTGGACTTAAGCCAGCCGCACCAAGAAAGTCTGCATTTGACCTGGACTATGTAGGTATCAAGTCATCTCAGTTCTCATTCTCACGTCTCCAGCAGGCTGACCCTGTCCTCGGAGTGGACATGCACTCTACCGGTGAGGTGGGATGTATCGGTGACGACTTCAATGAGGCACTCCTTAACTCTATGCTTTCTGTTGGTTACGAGATTCCTAGGAAGAATGTCCTCATATCGTCAGGTAACGTTCTGCAGAAGGCAGATCTCTTCAACGCCTGCAAGCTCCTCCACGACAAAGGCTACAACCTCTACGCAACAGAGGGAACAGCGAAATACCTCGTTGAGAACGGCGTGCCAGCGGAGCGCGTAATTTGGCCTACAGAGGCACAGAATCCTGAACTTGCCGGCAAATACAAGGCTGCAATGGATATGCTCGCGAATAAGGAGCTCGACCTGGTGATCAACATCCCTAAGAATTTCTCACACGGCGAGCTCACCAACGGCTACCACATCCGCCGCGCCGCAATCGACTACAACATCCCGCTCATCACAAATGCACGTCTGGCTACTGCCTTCATCCGCGCATTCTGCTCGATGACCATCGACGACATCCAGATCAAGAGCTGGGATCAGTACTAGAATATGGCGAAGAAACTCGAAAAGACCAATGCAGCCCGCCTTCTTGACAAGGCGGGCATTGCATATAACCTCATTCCATACGAGTTCGATGAAAACGACCTCGCGGCACAGCATGTAGCAGACTCACTGGGACAGGACATCGCACAGGTGTTCAAGACCTTGGTCCTGCATGGTGATAAGACAGGATATATTGTCTGTGTGATACCGGGCAATATGGAAGTGGATCTGAAGGCTCTGGCAAGGGTGTCCGGCAACAAGAAGGTTGAGATGATTCCTATGAAGGACCTTCTTCAAGTCACAGGATATATACGCGGAGGCTGCTCGCCGATCGGGATGAAGAAGCGTTTCCCGACATATTTCCACTCTACCGCCACCGGTCATTCAAAGATCTATGTGAGCGCGGGAGTTCGCGGCCTTCAGATTGAAATCGCCCCTGATGATCTGATAGGTTTCGTGCAAGGTACAGTCTCGGATGTAGCCTCTTAAAGATCTTATTTGGAAATTGAGCTTCTGCTCCGGCTTACGATAATAACGCCTCCGAAGACCATAACGGCTGCCAGCACCTTCTGCCACGTAAGCATATCCATTCCTATGATGATGCTCAGGACAGTGGCTATGATAGGCTGGATATAGCTGTACATGCTGACCAGAGTAGGCCGTATGCGCTTCTGCCCGTACGGAATTAGGAAATAGCTGATGAACGTAGCAAATACGACGAGATATCCCAATTCCCACATCTGCGCTGCCGGAATACGTGTCCATGAGAGGCTGAATATCTCTCCGTATGAGAACGGTAGTGCCATCACGGATGAGAAGAGGAATATCCATTTCATGAACGTCACGACCGAATATTTCTGTATCACCGGCTTGAAGATTCCAAGATAGAGCGAAAAGCTGAAGCTGTTGAGAAACATCATGAAAAGTCCCATGAGGGTGCTCTCCGAAGCCCCTGAACGTGCTCCTGCATTATTCAGTATAAGGAATATGATGCCGCTTAGACTCAGCAGCACACCGCTGGACTTCTGCCAGCTGAGTGGCTCCTTAAGAGCTATGGCAGCAATGAACATCGTATATATCGGCGACATGGCGCTCATTATGGAGCAATGCATCGGCGTCACGTCGGGAATCGCTACAAGAAAGGTCAGCTGAGTCACGAAATACCCAAGGAAGGCTGCTGCAAATATCTTGAGGTAGTCTTTCTTCTCTACTTTTTCGCGAGGGCCGAAAAGAGAAAGGAGCCAGAACAATAGGCCTGCACCTAATGAGCGCAGGGAAAAAAGTGCTATAGGGGAGATGAGATGTCCCCCTGTAAGGTCCTTGCAAACTATTATATTTACTCCGAATATAGCATATGCAGTAAAACATGCTATGTGTCCGGCCAATCTGCTGTCTTTTTGCATCATCAGATAATTGAGTCCGCAAAATTACAAAATTTATCACATAATTTCCGAAGGCACAGAAATTGACTTTATCAGTGGCAGTGTTTAATTAATTATTAGTGTCATGAAAAAGTTAATGTTTATTGTGTCATGCGCGGCTGCAATGGTTGCGATGGCTTCCTGTAACAATAATGCGGAAAAGGCTGCAAAAGCTATTGTGGATGAACCGTACAATCAGGAAAAGGAATTCCTCGGCGAAGCTATACGCCACCGCAGTCCTGACGTGCAGAAGGTTGATATCATCGGCAATACCGTCATCTACACCCATATTTTCGACGGCATCATCGACGTCAAGGCATACACCTACGACGGTGACACCTGCGTAGAGGCGGAAAGGGTATATACTTTCCCTGACCAGATGAGTGCATTGCGTCATTACAGAAGGGCTGTCGAGCAGGCGGAACTCTATGACGATATCCAGCTCTTCAACAATGAAGTCAGATACGACCTTAAGGAAGAACAGCACAAGCTCGAGACCAAAGGGCTGACCAAGGAGCAGCTCAAAGCCAAATTCGACAAGCAGCTCTCTGATGCCAAGGCAGACATGAAGGCCCGCAAGGATAAAATGAAGGCAGAAATGAAGAAGGACGGCAAAAAAGACATGAATTGCTGCGATAAGGATAACCGCAGGAAGAAATAGAAGATCTGATTATCCGGCCTTATAATAAAGAGGGACGATTGATTCAGCAGAGTCAATCGTCCCTCTCTATTTTATTCGGATCTCGTTACATGTCGTCCTTGTCCATATTCTGCAGCAGGGCGTCGTTTGTGCCGTATTTCTGCATCCTGTTCTGCAGCAGCTCCATAGCCTCTATGCAGTTCATGTCCGCGAGGAACTTGCGCATGATCCAGATGCGGTTTGCAAGGGCAGGAGAGTAAAGCAGGTCGTCGCGACGGGTGCTGGAAAGTGTAACATCAACTGCAGGGAAGATGCGCTTGTTTGCAAGCCTTCTGTCGAGCTGAAGCTCCATGTTACCTGTACCCTTGAACTCCTCGAAGATCACCTCGTCCATCTTGGAGCCTGTCTCGGTAAGGGCTGTTGCAAGGATTGTCAGCGATCCGCCGTTCTCGATATTACGTGCCGCACCGAAGAATCTCTTCGGCTTGTGGAGCGCATTGGCATCCACACCGCCGGAAAGCACCTTTCCGGAAGCTGGCTGTACCGTGTTATATGCACGTGCAAGACGCGTAATCGAATCAAGGAGTATCACCACATCGTGTCCGCACTCAACCATTCTCTTTGCCTTCTCGATGACCATATTAGCCACCTTCACATGGCGTTCTGCCGGCTCGTCGAATGTAGAAGCCACCACCTCTGCCTTTACGCTGCGCGCCATGTCGGTAACCTCTTCAGGACGCTCGTCGATAAGGAGCACAATCATGTATACTTCAGGATGATTGTCGGCAATTGCATTGGCTATGGACTTGAGAAGCATGGTCTTACCTGTCTTTGGCTGAGCCACGATAAGTCCTCTCTGACCCTTTCCGATAGGGGTGAACATATCCACGATACGGCATGACATGTCGTTGTGACCATTGCCGAGCAGATTGAATTTCTCATCAGGGAAGAGCGGAGTAAGGAAGTCGAACGGAATCCTGTCACGGATGAACTCCGGAGTGCGGCCGTTGATGTACTTGATGCGGACAAGAGGGAAATACTTGTCTCCGGCCTTAGGCGGGCGGATCTCTCCTGTCACTGTGTCACCTGTCTTCAGAGCATGCTGCTTGATCTGATACTGCGATACATAGATATCATCTGGAGAGTTCAGATAGTTGTAATCGGATGAGCGGAGGAAACCGTAACCGTCAGGCATGATTTCCAGCACTCCGGTAGCTTCTACAACGCCGTCGAATTCAATTGCGGGCTCTGCCTGGCGCTGCTGACGCTGTTCCTGATTCCTGCTTTCTTTCTGCTTCTGCTGAGGAGCAGGGGACTGCGTGTTCTGAACTTCGGCTGGAGCTTCCTCCTTTACAGTCGTCTCCGCTTCCTGAGCGACGGTTTCTCCAGCTGCAGGTGCCTCAGCCTTCTGCTGCTGGTTTCCCTTCTTGATTCTTTCCCTCTTCTTGCGCTGCTTATCCTGCACCGGAGCTGCTGAAGCTTTTTCCTCTGCAGGCTTTACGTCAACTTCAGCAGGTGCTTCTTCAGGTGCTGAAACTGCAGGAGTCTCCTTTACTGGCTCTGCCTGTGGAACTTCAGGCTTTGCGCTCTTAGGCTTTCTGCCACGCTTCTTCTGCTGTGCAGGCTGCTGAGACTGCTCTTTTGCTTTCTCGGGATTTTCCTTGACCGGAGCTTCTTCAGCGACTTCAACCTTCACCGGCTTTTCCTCTTTCTGCGGCTTCGGTTCTTCCTGCTTTACAGGCTGCGCCTCAGTCTTTTTAGGACGTCCTCTCTTCTTCGCAGGCTTGTCCGGCATATTGGCCGCATTCTTTCTTGCCTCCTCGTCGAGGATGGCATAGACAAGGTCATCCTTTTCCATCCTCTTGAACCCTTTTACTTCTAATTCTGAAGCTAGTGAACGGAGCTGATCCAGATCCATTTCCTTCAGATCGAAAATCTTATGCATATTAAAAATGTTTGATTGTCAAAATGGAATTTCCCCTGAATCGTTTAGGGGAATAACATAATTTTGAAGAATGTGCGAATCCCATTTCTTACGGGATTCACAAAGATAACAATAATTATGCAAAATACAAACTTCCTGCACAATAAAGATGCGAAACTGCTCCTAATAGTTGTTGTCCCAGTAACTGCTGCTCTTCTTGAAACGCAGAAGGTCCGCCAGGGCTGCTGCATTGGCCTGGATACGGAAACTCCATGATTCCCATTGTCCGGATGGCACCCAGGATACGTTTATATTGAAGCAGTGGAGGTCATATGTGGCACTCAGCTGAGTGGCGCTCATCTGCATCGCCATGAGGTCGAAGTTAGTGCTCATCTGCATCGACAGGCGAGGGGTAAGCTTGATGTTTCCGTTCAGACTCATGGTCTGGGTGAACGTATCCTTGTCGATGACCTGACCGTTCGAGTACTGATATCCCTTGCGGTAGCTGAAATTATAGCTGAAGCTCAGCGACCATGGCACATTTGGATTTGTATAGTAGAGCCATCCTCCAGGAATGTATTCACCGGTCACAGGATGGTAATATATACGCTGGTAGTGGTCTGCAGGGCTTCCTCCTGAGTTCTTCGTGCCGTCATTTCCGTTTATCTTTCCTTCGCCGGAAATGTTGTAGGAGAGGGAAGCACTGGCATTTGTGAGACGAGCCAGGCCCTGGCCCATCTGTATGGCCCATTTGTTTATCTTGCGTCCGCTTGGGTTGTTCTTGTCCACAAGCATTCCGTATGCGTCGAAGTTGGCGTTGGCGCTGATGCCGAGCTTTCCGAATATCGAGGTGTTCATAGTCACACCTATATTGTTAAGCTTGCAGGAATCCGCGAGGAAGTTATATCCTGTGGAGAAGTTCAGGTTGTCGATAAGCTTTATCTTCTTCGTACCGGTACCGGTAGTATCCTTGAGGTCGCGTACCTTTGCCTCGAAGTTGTTTCCCAGCGAGAAGCTGAGGCTGGCAGTCTCTCCTTTTCCCGGCACGGATGCCAGCTGTCCCGCATAGATGTTATATTCCTGAGTCTGTGTCTTTCCGTTCCTGTCCACATAGGTAAGAGTCCTGTATCCGTTGAAATACTTTGCCTTGTCAGGACTGAACGAAGCGGAAAGCGATGGAGACACGACGTGTCTGATGGCCTGCAGCTTCTTGTGCTTTCCGAAGTTGAACAGACCGTATATACGTGTACTCATTGACAAGCTTCCGGAGTAGTTGTGTGTAGCTCCGAATGCTCCGAACATCTTGCCCTTTATGTCCTCCACCTTTCCGGTCTCGGGGTTGTATTCCTTCTCGGTGGTGCGGAAGAACCAGTTCATGTCATAGTTCACGCTCGGAGTCATGTTGATGTACTTGAAGAGCGTGAAGTTAGGAAGTCCAATCTGGAACTTGTGGGTCATACCGTTCTGGAACTTGTCCCAGAAGCCCGGCTGATTGAACTCGGATGCCTTGAAATTGATCCTGTTCTGGAGAGAGGTGTTGTATCCGAGGGAGAATTTCTCGTACCATTTCTCCTTTCCGACCCTGTTCTTCTGCTTGAAAGGATAGAATCTGCTTACCGAGAACGTCACGTTAGGGAGCGTGAAGGAGTATGAACTGTCACGCGAGTTCTGGTTGTGCAGGACATTGAGGGAGAGGTTCATCTTTCCGTTCCAGTTCTTGGAGTACGAAATAGATGATGAAATCTGGTTCTGGAGAGCTTCGTTTACCGATGTTGAGTTATATCGGCTGTTCGATGGACTGGAGAAGTTCACCGATGCCGAGAAACTTGTTCCAGGACGTGCCTTGGAGTCCTGGGAATGGCTCCAGCGTACGCCGAAGTTGCGTGTCTGGAAGAAGTCCGAGCTTCCTTTCTCTCCCACCTGGTCGTTCGAGTAGGTGAGCGAGAAGTTACCGTTGCATTTGTAATTTACCTTGTATCTGGAGTTTATATCCACAGCCCATGATCCCAAGGTGTAGAGGTCTCCCGTCACTGCAATGTCGAAATAGTCTCCGATCACAAAATATACTCCAGCATCTCTCATGTAGAATCCTCGGGATGCCTCTTCTCCAAGGGTAGGGAAGAGGATACCGGTCGCCCTGTCCGGCCTTTTAGGAATGAATCCGAATGGAAGTCCGATAGGCAGAGGCACGTCGGCTATCACAGGATATGCCGGGCCGAATACCGTCTTCTGCGATGGCTTGGTCATCACTTTCGCAGCAGTAAGGTGGAGGTAGTAATGCGGATGCTCGCAGTCGCAGACTGTATATTTACCGTTGGTGATGTTTATGGACTTGTCCGGCATCATCTTGATGTTCTTTCCATGTAGGATACCGTCCTGCTCCTGTGTCACCATATTGGTGATCCTGGCCTTCATTGTGTTGAAGTTGTATCTCACTTCCTCCATGGTATATGACTTTCCTCCCTGTTCCATCACCGGCTGGCCTGTAATGACGCCTGTGGTATCCTTGGTACCTCTGGCATACAGGGTGCCGCTGTTAAGGTCATATTCCATATAATCGGCGGTAAGCTTCATGTTGCCGTAGGTGACGCTAACATCTCCGTAGTAATAAATCATGCGCTTGCCGTTGCTGAAATCCTCGATTATGGAATCTCTTGCAGTCGTGAAAGCCGGCGCGTCGAGGGAACTCTTGTCCAGCAGTGCAATGGAGTCTGCCCTGTTTATTGAGTCTGCATGTGCTATCGAATCGGCCAGCTGAAGGGAATCAAGTGCAGACATAGGAGCAGGAAGTGATGTCAAAGAATCCTTCAGACCGATGCCCAATGGAGGAATGGAGTCTCTGACCGCGGCTTTCAGCGGCTGCATCAGCCTACGGCCGTCGATCTGTGAAGAAACGGTGAAAGAACTGATAATCAGTAGCAGGAAAGCTGCCAGCAGACCTCCTTCCATCCATTTGCGTATGACTCCTTTATTATATATTGACATCAAATTATCTTGTTTTGGCAAGTTTTTGCTATTTTTGCAACTCGCAAAATTAAAATTATTTTCAATCATTACCAAATTGAGATGCGTTTATGACCGCTAAATATAGAATATTCAACTGTTTTGTACTTATAGCAGCAATGCTTATGCCTCTGCAGCTCTCCGGCAGCAGTGCATCCGGCAACCTCGGTCTCAAGACTGTTGTGATTGATCCGGGCCATGGTGGCAAGGACCCGGGGGCGCTTGGAAGCAGGAAGAATATGCATGAAAAACATATTGTGCTGGCTGTGTCGAAACTGCTTGGCGACAAGATAAGGAAGGCATACCCGGATGTGAAGGTGGTATATACCCGCAGCAACGATACGTTCATCGGTCTGCACGACAGGGCCATGACTGCCAGAAAAAACAATGCGGACCTCTTCATTTCAATTCACTGCAACGGCAGCAAGAACAAGGATGCAAAGGGTACCTCCGTGCATATTCTCGGACAACGTTCCAACAACTCGCGCAACAAGACGGATTATTTTGAACGTAACATGTCGGTGGCTCAGCGCGAGAACTCCGTGATTGTTCTTGAGGATGACTACAAGACGAAATATCACGACTTCGACCCCGATTCTCCCGAGTCGTACATAAGTCATCAGCTTCAGTGGATGGCCTATTATGAAAGCAGTCTGCTTTTTGCGTCGGAGGTGGTGGAAAATCTGATATCGAAGCCTTTGACACCGAGGAAGATAGTGATTGATCAGGATATCTTCCAGGTGCTGGTGGAGGCTAATATGCCTGCTGTGCTTCTGGAACTGGCTTTCGTGACTAATCCAGCCGAATACAGGTATCTTGCATCAGCAGAAGGTCAGGAGGCCGTGGCGGAAAGGCTTTTCAAGGCATTCAAGTCGTATAAGACAAAATATGACGGCAGCCTGAATGTGGTTACGGAAAAACCTGTGTCCAAAACGGAGGATAAGACTGTCAGGAAGTCAGCACCTGCAAATGACGGTGCGTTTTATGCAGTGCAGGTAATGGGCCTTAAACGCAAGATGAAGGCTGATGACCCTGCATTCAAGGGATTGAAGATAACAGCTGTTTCTCCTTCTGACGGAGGGACGGTTTATAAATATGTGACATCTGTTTCCAAGACAATTGAAGGGGCAAGGTCCTCACTGGATTCCGTGAAGAAGAAATTTCCTGATGCGTTCCTTGTAAAAGTCACCGGAAACAAAGTAGAAAGAATCAAATAGGACTTATGAAACTGGCAAAAGAATTTAAGATCGGAATTTTTGTTGTGACCGTGCTGGTTGCTTCATTTTTTGTGATAAACTATCTTCGTGGAGAGGATATCTTCAACCGTGAGATGGAAATCCATTCCACTTATGAAAATGTGGAAGGACTTGTTGCTTCTGCCCCTGTATATATAAAAGGATATAAGGCCGGAAAAGTTACCGAAGTCATATATCAGCCTGAAACGGATGATTTCAGGGTTGTATGCTCCATAAAGAAGGAGTTCCGTATTCCCGAGGATTCCAGGATGGTAATCTACGGAGTGGACATAATGGGAACCAAAGGCGTGAAGATCGATCTGGGAGGTTCCGATACTGTAATTGAAGACGGAGACGGTCTTAAGTCTGGATTTGAGGCCGGACTTGTCGATGGTCTTGCTGCAGGCATCACACCGCTCATGGCCAAGCTTGAGACAACACTTGACAGTCTTGCTGTCACAGTATCCGGTGTGAACGCCATGCTTTCTGAGGGCAACAGGAAAGCAATTTCATCCACATTGGCGCATCTTGAGAAAACCACTGCCGATGTCGCCCGTATCTCCGCTATGGTAAGAGGACGCTCGGCTGAACTGGAATCCTTCATAACCAATCTGTCATCCTTCTCGGATAAGCTCGGCTTGATGGCTGAAAGTGCCGATACCGTCCTTACCGGAGTCAATCGTGCAGTGGGCACCATTAATGAAGCAGACATAGAAGGAGTAGTCTCTTCTCTCAAGACGCTTCTTGACAACATGAACGATCCGGACGGCACCATCGGAAAATTATTTGTTGATAATTCCGTTTATAATTCCGTTGATACCCTTCTTAACAATATTGACTCATTAGTCAGGAAAATCGAGGAGAATCCGAAGAAATATATCAGGATTTCCGTGTTCTAAATCGCTCTGTGCGGTATCTTGCAGCAATTTACTATTTTTGAATAAATCAAAATTGCAAAGCTGCGTATTATGTGATAGTTACGCGTTTTGTATCCTTGTAAATAGTTGGTTATCAATCTCTTAACTAAACAATAGAGTCTGGGTTCAAAAATACCTTAGATGTAAAATAAAATGAAAATGCAATAGAAAATTTAATTTTTTATTACTTTTTTTTCCTCATCTTTGTAGTCCCGTTTCGAAAGCGGGTCTGAAACTTGACATCCACTCTATTTACATGACACAGGAAAGGCACATATCAGTATGGAACAACTGTCTGAATTTCATCAGGCAGAACATAGAACCTAAGCAGTTCAATCTGTGGTTTGGGCCTATCAAGCCCGTATCGCTGGTTGAATCTACGCTTACTGTGGAGGTTCCGTCTGAGTTTTTTCGTGAATATCTTGAAGGTGCATACCTTGATATCCTTAAGGCAGCACTCAAGAAGGAACTTGGAGTTTCAGCAAGGCTTGTGTATCTGGTGACTCCTGTCAGAAAACAGAGTTCCATGATGTATCCTGCCGCCCACGGCAATCCACCGGTGAACAAGACAATTTCCGTAGAGACTTTCTCACGTGGAGGCAATCCCGGGCATCTGGTGTTCCCTGGCATCCCGAGGGTGCAGGTGAATCCTCAGCTCAATCCGGTATATTGTTTTGAGAACCTCATAGTAGGCGAGTGCAACAGGATGGGTTTTACTGCAGGAGAAAGCATCTCGAATGCACCGGGAAAGACAGCATTCAACCCTCTCTTCCTTTTCGGAGGACCTGGACTCGGCAAGACGCACATCGCTCAGGCGATCGGTATCGCCATCAAGAAGATGTATCCTGAGCTCGTTGTCCTTTATGTACCTGCAAACAGGTTCAAGACCCAGTATATGGATGCAGTGAACGTACGCAACAAGCTGACAGACTTCCTCGCTTTCTATATGAAGATGGATGTCCTTATCATGGATGACATCCAGGATCTCATGGGACAGTCTACGCAGAATGCTTTCTTCAATATATTCAATCATCTCCATCAGTCTGGCAAGCAGCTGATCTTCACATCAGACAGGCCTCCTGTAGAGCTTGAGAATTTCGAGGAAAGACTTCTTTCACGACTCAAATGGGGATTGTCTGTTGAACTTCAGAAGCCTGATTTCACTACAAGACTCAATATGTTGAAGGCAAGGGCTTTCAGGGAAGGTGTCCAGCTCAGCGAAGATGTCCTTCACTTCCTTGCAACAAGAATCAAGTCAAATTTCCGTGAGCTTGAAGGTGCACTGATATCGCTGATTGCGAATGCAACCCTTGCTCATAAGGAGATCACGATCGAGCTTGCAGAGCAGATTACCGAGAAGATTGTAGGCGAGCAGCAGAACGATGTCACTATAGACAAGGTGCAGAAAGTCGTATGCGATTATTTCAACATCACCCGTGACGAGCTCGTTTCCAAGACCCGCAAACGCCAGATTGTACAGGCAAGACAGATTGCAATGTATATGTCCCGCAACCTCATAAACTGTTCACTCTCCACCATTGGAGCTGAAATAGGAGGAAAGGACCATGCTACGGTGCTTCATGCATGCACTACGGTAAATGACCTTATGACCACAGACAAGTCTTTCAGACAATATGTCAGCGACATTGAAAAGATGCTTGTCCCGGTCCGCAGATAAAATTGAAAAATCCCTATAAAGTTCTATCTTTGTAGGGATTTTTTTATGACATATAAAATTACGGCAATATGAATTCAGAAAAGGTATTATCTTATTTCAAGGAGATTACTGCGATTCCGAGAGAATCCGGCCACGAAGAACAGATTGTAGCATATCTTCAGAAGTTTGCTGCTGAGAACGGACTTGAGTGCCGCACAGACGAGGCAGGCAACGTACTGATTGTCAAGGAGGCCGCTCCCGGCTTTGAAAATGTGCCTGCAATTGTGCTTCAGAGCCATACTGATATGGTGTGTGAGAAGAACGAGGGAGTGGAGCACGATTTCGCCAATGATCCTATACATTATATAATAAAGGACGGATGGATGATAGCTCCGGACACCACTCTTGGAGCTGACTGCGGCATAGGAGTGGCGGCACAGATGGCTATGCTTGTTTCCGAGACTCCTTGCGGAAAGCTTGAGTGCCTTTTCACTACAGCCGAGGAAACCGGTCTTGACGGAGCAATGGCTCTTCAGCCGGGATTCTTCTCAGGCAAGGTGCTCATCAATCTGGATTCAGAGGATGAGGGCGAGATTTTCGTAGGATGTGCCGGTGGATTGGACACTACTGCCGAGTTCCATTATAAGGAAGAGCCTGTTGAAGATGGATTCGAGTATGAGGAGGTCTTTGTGAAGGATGCCATGGGGGGCCATAGCGGAGACGATATAAACAAGGGTCGTGCGAATGCCGTACAGCTTCTTGGACGATTCCTCTACAGCTGTCTTGATCTGGACTGGCAGCTCGTTGCCATTGACGGCGGCAACAAGAGAAATGCCATAGCGCGTGAAGCTAAGGCTGTAATAGCAGCAGAGCCTGATACGCTTGATATCATCAACGAACGTCTCGAGGCTTATGCTGAGGATGTGGCAGAGGAATACGGTGCGATTGAGAAAGAACTCAAGGCTGGATATGCGGAGACTGCACAGGCTGGAAATGCGATCGATGAGATGACTGCATGGAACCTTGTCACAGCCCTTTGCGCATCGCCTCATGGAGTCCTCGCCATGAGCCAGGAGATCGAGAATTTTGTCGAGACTTCCACAAACCTTGCATCAGTGAAGATGACTGAGCCTGGAGTGATCCGCATCGGATCCAGCCAGCGCAGCTGCGTTACAGCGGCTCGTCGTGCTGCCGCAGCCAAGATGGAGGCATGTTTCGTCCTGGCCGGTGCTACTGTCAAGCATGAAGGCGAATATCCTGGATGGGCTCCTGCGGCTGAATCTCCGCTCAGAGATGCCTGTGTGGCCTCTTACAGGAAGCTTTTCGGAGTCGAGCCTAAGGTAAAGGCCATCCATGCCGGCCTGGAGTGCGGTCTTTTCACAGAGAAGTTCCCTGGACTTGACATGGTGTCGTTCGGACCGACTCTCCGTGGTGTTCATGCCCCAGGCGAACGTCTCGAACTGGCTTCCCTTGACAAGTTTGTCGCACTTTTGGTTGATGTAGTAACAAATTACAGATAATCCTATGCCTCTTATAGCCCCTTCAATGCTTTCAGCGGATTTCCTTCATCTTGAGAAGGATGTGGATATGGTGAACCGCTTAGCGGATATCTTCCATCTCGACATAATGGACGGTGTGTTCGTGCCTAATCTGTCATATGGATTCCCTATTGTGGAAGCCATGGCGCGTCGCGCAGAAAAACCTCTGGACGTTCATCTGATGATAGTGCATCCGGAGCGTTATGTGGACAGGTTTGCTGCTGTCGGAGCTGACATGATTTCTTTCCATCTCAATGCTGCTGAAAATCCTTCTGCCGTGCTCGCACAGATCCGTAGTCATGGAGTAAAGGCTGGCCTTGTCATAAATCCTGACATTCCTGTGGAATCTCTTTTCCCTTACCTTAAGGAATGTGATTTCGTGATGCTGATGGGAGTCTATGCCGGTTTCGGAGGACAGAAATATATTCCAGAAACGACAGAAAGGCTACGTATCCTCAAGGACGAGATTGTGCGTCAGGGACTTGATGTCAAGCTTGAAGTCGATGGTGGCGTCACTCCGGAAAATGTCGCTGAAATCGTAGGAGCGGGGGTGGATATAGTAGTGGCAGGCAGCGCAGTCTTCAAGGCCACTGACCCTGCAGCTGTGATTGATGCCATGCGCAACTGCATCTGATCAGATCACATATGATATTTCCTGGAAGGAGAACTCCCGCAGTTCTCCTTCTTCTGTCTTTATGAGGAGATGTCCGATGTCCGAAAGTCCTTCTATGGTGCCTTTGAATGGAGTTTCTTGGTCTCTTGTGCGGTCGATGAAATCCGACATCTCACCCTTCCGCCACATCTGGGAAAGATATAGTCTGCGGAGTCTGGCATATCCTCCATGTGGGTTGCAATATCTTGACAGATACTGCCCGAATATCTCCATATATCTTTCCAGCAGTTCGTTCAGGTCGTATCTGACCCCGGTTTCCAGCCCCATTGATGTAGGGTTGGGGAGGGAAGGGTCAAATGAAACCTGATTCACGTTTATCCCGACACCTGTGATGCTGTGGGAGAGTGAGACTCCTTTAAGCGAGTTTTCAATAAGTATCCCGCATATTTTCCTGTTGCCCACGTATATGTCATTAGGCCATTTGATCTTGGCCTCGATGTCATTTTCTGCAAGAAGATCCACTACCGACAGGGCGGCGGCTTCACTTATTACGAACTGGTCATGGGCATCCATCTCCGGAAGCAGCCCGCCTTCGAAAGCCGTATCCGAGAACTTGAGCACGACGCTGAAAAGGAGGTTCTTTCCCGGCTCGCCAGACCATGTGTTTCCTCTCTGTCCACGTCCTTCCGTCTGATGAAATGCTGACACTACTGACAAATTGTCAATCCCGGAAATGTGCCTTTGGGCTTCTTTATTGGTCGAATCCACCGACTCGAGCCATATTATGTCATGCTTCTTTGTCATGGTGCAGATTTTGATTATCTTTGCCTGATTTAATCACAAAAATAATAATTTTTACCATACAATGAACAACACAGAATTGAAGGTCATAGCTGATGCTATGCTTGAAAAGAAAGGACAGGACGTAGTATCTCTGGATCTCAGACCCATCGGAACAGCTATTTCGGATTATTTCATAGTGTGCAACGCAGATTCTACCCCAGCTGTATGCGCCATTGCTGACAATATCGAAGACAGGATGATCGAGAAGTGCAGGAGAAAGGTTGTGCGCACCCAGGGTAAGGAAAACGCCTTCTGGGTAATCCTTGACTATGGTGAAATCGTTGTACACGTGTTTCAGACCCCATACAGGGCATTCTATCGTCTGGAGGATCTCTGGGCAGATGCAGAACGTACATCTTACGAAGACTAACCGCTTATGGCAGAAAACAGGAACGACAGACCTCAGGGCAGAAAGCCTGTGAGGATAAGGTTCAGCATATCCTGGATCTACTTCATTCTTCTGATAGGTATCGGCTGGATGTTCTTCAACCAGAACGGCGCCAATCCGCAGAAGGAGGAATGGGATGAGGTAAAGGCACAGTGGCTTGCAGGAGACATCAAGGAGGTCACATTCATAAGGAACGAATTCGAGGGTCAGGTGACCATGAAGCCGGACAGGCTTTATAAATATGAAAGCAAGTTCGGCGGCAATGTGCCCGGAAAATCGCCTCATTTCGTTTTTCTTGTCTCAGGCAGCTTCAATGCCGAGGAAATGTTCGGTGAGCTTAATGCCGAACTTCCTGCAGACGAGAAGGTAAAGGTGGTCATAGAGAACCGCGAGAACTGGTTCAGCATGATTGAATGGCTGATTTTCCCTGTTCTGCTCATCCTTATGTGGGTGTTCATGTTCAGAGGCGTGAACAAAGGCATGGGAGGTGGTCCTGGAGGTCCAGGAGGCATCTTCAATGTCGGAAAGGCTACAGGAAAGCTTGCAGAGAAGGATAGCATCAAGGTTACGTTCAAGGATGTGGCAGGCCTCTACGGAGCAAAGGAGGAAGTGATGGAAATAGTTGATTTCCTGAAGAATCCTAAGAAATACACCGCACTTGGAGGAAAGATTCCAAAGGGAGCCTTGCTTGTAGGCCCTCCGGGCACAGGTAAGACGCTGCTTGCCAAGGCTGTTGCTGGAGAGGCTGATGTGCCGTTCTTCTCCATTTCCGGATCGGATTTCGTGGAGATGTTTGTGGGAGTAGGTGCATCCAGGGTACGTGACCTTTTCCGTCAGGCCAAGGAGAAGTCCCCATGCATCGTGTTTATCGACGAGATCGATGCGGTGGGAAGGGCAAGAAGCAAGAACGGAGGATTTTCTTCCAATGACGAGCGCGAGAATACTCTCAACCAGCTCCTTACGGAGATGGACGGATTCGGCTCGAACTCAGGTGTCATCATACTTGCTGCGACCAACCGTGCCGACATCCTCGACAAGGCCCTGATGAGAGCAGGCCGTTTCGACCGTCAGATTCATGTAGAGCTGCCTGACTTGAAGGAAAGGAAGGAAATATTCCAGGTACACCTCAGAGGGCTGAAGCTCGCAGAAGATTTCGATCTGGAGTTCCTCGCAAAGCACACTCCTGGTTTCTCCGGAGCCGACATTGCCAATGTGTGCAACGAGGCTGCACTTACGGCTGCACGCCGCAACAAGGAAGCTATCGAGAAGCAGGATTTCCTTGATGCAGTGGACAGGATCGTGGGAGGTCTCGAAAGGAAGTCCAAGATAATCACCCCTCAGGAGAAGAAGTCCATAGCGCATCATGAGGCAGGACATGCTACAGTGAGCTGGCTGCTTCCTAATGCAAATCCTCTGTTCAAGGTGACGATTGTTCCGCGCGGACAGGCCCTTGGTGCCGCATGGTACCTTCCTGAAGAACGCCAGCTGGTGACCAAGGAACAGATGATCGACGAGATGTGTTCCCTCATTGGAGGACGAGTGGCCGAGGAAATCGTGAACGGACAGCCTTCTACAGGCGCGTTGAACGACCTCGAACGCCTGACAAAGATGGCATACGGGATGGTGACGTACTACGGTATGAGCGACAAGATAGGCAATATGTCTTTCTATGACTCTACCGGAACCAGAGCTTACGACCTCACCAAGCCCTATAGCGAAAAGACAGCCGAACTCATCGATAAGGAAGTGAAGGAACTTGTGGGCATGATACACGACAGGACTCTGAAGATTCTGAAAGACAATTACGACGGATTTACAGCTCTTGCTGCTCTTTTATTGGAGAAAGAAGTTATATTTGCAGATGATTTGGAGAGAATCTTCGGTCCGAGAGCGGGTGCTCCGGAAGGAGAGAAGATTCCGAAGGATCCGGAAGAGACAGCAACAGAGACCTATGAATAATTTTCTCAAAAGGACACTGTCGGGGATAGCTTTCGGCGCCGTGATGATCGCGGCTCTGCTTATCGACAGATACGTATTCGGAGCAGTCATGCTTTTCGCTCTCATCGTAATGATGAGCGAATTCCTTAAGATGACTTGTGGCAGGGATTACAGGTTCTCGCAGGCGCTTTCAGTGCTTGCGGGAGCTGTTCTTTTTGTGCTCACATATCTGTACAAGGGATTCAATTTCCCCGGAAGGCTTGTCGTGCTTGCCTTCATACCAGTATTCGTGCTGATGATCAATTCCCTGTACCTCAAGGACAAGTCGCGCTTCAGCAAGTTTGCATGCCTTTATGCGGCACTGGTGTACATCGCTGTCCCATGGTCGCTTCTTAACTTTGCGGCATTCAATGCTGCGGGTGAGTTCAACGGCATCATGCTGCTCTGTTTCTTCTGCATCATCTGGGGATCGGATGTGGGAGCATACCTGTTCGGAATGTCTCTCGGCCAGAAGTACGGCAAGAAGCTTTTTCCATCCATCTCGCCTAAGAAGTCATGGATAGGATTCTGGGGAGGTCTTCTGACTGCTGTTCTCGTGGCTGTGGCTCTGCATTATGCAGGTCTTTTCACATTCAAGCTCGTCCACTGCATCGCCATGGCCATCCTGCTCAATGTAACTGGTGTCTATGGAGACCTTATCGAATCCCAGTGGAAGCGTCATTATGAAGTCAAGGACTCCGGCAATATCATTCCCGGACACGGCGGCCTTCTCGACAGATTCGACAGTGCTCTGATAGCAATCCCAATAGGCATCATCTATCTCGTGGTAATGAATGTATTATAATTGCTTATTGCTGATTTATATCGTATCTTTGCCGCATGATTATACACAAGGATTGTTACGGAACTATTTTCTGGGTCTGGATTATTGCAGTCCCGATAGCATTCATAATACTTAAATTCATCCCTTGGGCATTTGTATCGTATCCTCTGGCTGCGATACCTATGTTTTTTATGGGATTCGTGACCTTCTTCTTCAGGGTGCCGTCGCGTCGCCGCGTGGGTGATGACAACGTCGTTACCTCTGTAGCTGACGGAAAGGTTGTGGTGATAGAAAAGGCATACGAGGGTGAGTTCCTCAAGAAGGAGTGCATCCAAGTGTCTGTTTACATGGATTTCTTCAATGTCCATGTGAATTTCTGGCCTGTCGATGGTGAGGTCACCTACTACAGGTACCATCCCGGCAAATATATGCTGGCTTATCTTCCCAAGGCATCTGAGCTCAATGAACATTCATCTGTTTCCATGACTACACCATATGGAGACGTGTTCTTCAAACAGATAGCCGGCACATTTGCCAGAAGGATCGTGACCTACGCTGAGCCTGGCAGGAAGGTAACCAAGGCAGAGGAATGCGGAATCATCAAGTTCGGTTCCCGCATCGACATGTTCCTGCCTCTTGATGCAAAGATTAACGTAAAGATAGGAGACTATGTGAAGGCCTGCGAATCAGTAATCGCGGAACTTAATAAATAATTATGGAAGAACAGCTTATATATATAATAATGTTCGTCTCGATAGCGCTTTCGGCTTTGTGTTCCACGCTTGAGGCAACATTGCTTTCAACCCCACTGTCCTATATCACAGGGCTGGAGGATCAAGGTGTGAAAGGTGCGCTCAGGCTAAAGAGGCTCAAGCAGAACCCGGACCGTCCGATTTCGGCCATCCTCTGTCTGAACACAATCGCGAACACTGTAGGAGCTTCTATCGTAGGATCCCTGGTCTATGAGGTGTATGGAGATCCGCTTGTGGGAATATTTTCCACAATCTTCACACTGGCTATCCTCATCTTCTCAGAGATTATCCCCAAGACCATAGGTACAAGCTATTGGAGAAGACTTGCCATACCGGCATCCGCCATAATCAGCGGAATGATCTTCATCGCATTCCCGCTGGTCTGGATACTCGAACATCTGACAAAGCTAATATCTTCAGGATCCACACAGGTCAGTGTCAGCCGTGAAGACATATCGGCAATGGTAAGTGTAGCCACAGAAGAGGAAGTGATCGAGACTGAAGAGAAGAAGATCATCCAGAATCTTCTCAAGCTCGACGAGGTCACTGCTCATGAAATCATGACTCCGAGCACTGTAGTCGAGATGGCGGACAGTTCGATGACCGTCCGTGAGTTCTACGACTCTGACCTGACCCACTCCAGAATCCTTATCTATGACGATGACAACAGCGACTATGTAGTGGGATATGTTCTCCGCCAGACCGTTCTGGAGAAGATGGCTGAAGACAAGTTCCAGACATCTATCCGCGATATCGCCCGTCCTATCCTTACATTCTCCGAAGAGGAATCAGTAGGCAATATCTGGGAGAAATTCCTCGAGAAGAAAGAGCATATATCGGTGATTATCGACGAATACGGCACATTCCGCGGACTCGTGACCATGGAAGATGTCATCGAGACGATGCTCGGTCAGGAAATCGTGGACGAGACCGACGAAGTGGTCGATATGCAGGAATATGCAAAGGAACAATGGGAAAAGGCCCAGAAGGATATAATAAAGGCAGATGACTAAGCATCTGCCTTTTCTATCAGTTCAAGAAGTCTGTCGATCGCCTCTGTTTCAGGAACATGCCTGAGCACTGGCGATTTTCCTTTATATATAGACACCTTGCCGTTGCCTTCACCGACATATCCCCAGTCTGCATCTGCCATCTCTCCGGGGCCGTTCACTATGCATCCCATCACGGCGATCACCATGCCTTTGAGATGCGCCGTGCGCCGCTTCACTTCTTCGAAGGTGCCCTCAAGGTTATACATAGTACGTCCGCATCCCGGGCATGCAATGTATTCAGGGCGGTAGAAACGTCTTCTGGCTGCCTGCATCAGCTCGTCTGTGAGATATTCTGCATATTCGCTGCCGTCGAGTACCTTTTCTTCTCCGTTATCGACATAAGTGCCTCTGAGTTCCACTTCATCCAGCTCCTTGTCGAGAAGTCTCTTTCCGAAATCGCAGGAGAAATCCATGAGCAGACGTTCGCGGGATGGGGCCCTGTATGTGGCGATTGCCTTCTTTCCTTCAAGAGCAATGGCAACCATGGAGGAATAAAGCCTGTGGTCATAGCGGTCTGCAAGATACCGGGCTACAGGTATTTCGTTTTCAGGGTCCTCTGTGAGTGAGACTCTTATGGTGCTGCCGATACCTTCCGAGAGAAGGGCAGAGATTCCAACTGCAGACTTTATGCGGCCTCCGTCTCCGTTTCCGGCCTCAGTCACTCCCAGATGAAGAGGGAAAACGACTCCTTTACTCTGCATTTCCTCTGCGAGAAGTCTGTACGCCTCCACCATGACATGGGTGTTGCTGGCCTTAAGGGACACAACCACATTGAAGAAATCATTCTCCACACACATGTTCAGCCATTCCATCACTGCTTCCTTCATTGCGAGGGGAGTGTTGCCGTATAGGTTGGTGATCCTTTCTCCGAGTGAGCCGTGGTTGAGACCGATCCTGACAGCAGTTCCGTTAGCCTTGCATACCTCTACAAGTTTGGCAAACTGTTCCTTTGCCTTGTCGTGGTCCTTGTGGAAGTTCCCAGGGTTGATGCGCACCTTCTCGACCACCTCAGCTGCAGCAATGGCTATCTCCGAAGAGAAATGAACGTCTGCCACAAGCGGGGTCATTATTCCCTTGGCTCGCAGTCTGGCCTTGATTTCCCTGAGTGACTCCACCTGGGACATCGACGGCACAGTGAGTCTTATAAGCTGTGCTCCGGCCTTGTAAAGCCTTTCGCACTGGGCAACGGATGCCTCGATGTCAGAAGTATGAGTGTTGCACATTGTCTGGACGACGATGGGAGAGCCTCCTCCTATCTCAACGTCTCCGACCTTAATTTTCATTGCCATATACGTAATCTTTTGCCATTTTCCTGATCTGTGCCTTGGTACGTCCGCTTCTCTTTGTCAGGTGGTAGTGGACACCAAGGGAAATGATTATATTCTGCGGATATGCATATCTGTAGTAATACGGGCTGTTATAGTCCGGTTCGTACAATGATGCGAAAGCATGCTTGTACATAGCCTGCAGATGGATTTCTATCGGAGAGAAAACCAGTCCTACTCCCAGACCTCCCTTGATTCCGTAATCGAAACGCTTGTCGGTATCAAGGAATGAATATCTTACCTCCTCGGCAACCGATCCGGTCTTGCCCGGGAAACGTTCTATGCTGAGCCTGTATCCGGCATAGAATCCAATCTGGGCTATGAACTTGAAGTTCCAGAGATCGATGTGGAGATGGGACATTACGGGCACTTCAATCATCTCGATGATGGCCTTCTCCGCTCCTGCAATCTTGTAGGTATAGCCGGTGTTTTCGTTGTATTCGAACTCATATCCTTCACGGCCGTAGAAGATTCCGGCCTGAAGTCCGAAATAAGGCATATAACCGAACATCTTGCCGTAGGTGGTGAATGTGATACCTATATTATTTGGCAGGAACACCATGTTCTGCCTCTGGACAGGATTCCACATCACCTGGCTGAGAGTGGCACCGTATTCGACACCGAACATCGTGTAGTCGTTGAGCGAAAGCTTCTTGCTCACCTGCAAGGTGTCAAGCATCTCGTCGGTGAATGAATCCATATCAATGGTATCTATCTGTGGTCTTATCCTTTCTGTGCCGGGGCTGGTCCGTTCCTGAGCCGCCATTGAAGCGGCACAGACTGCTGCAAGAATGATAGCTGCTATTATTCTGTGATGCTTCATAGTCTAATTGAACATTTCGTTAATATCTATGGCCTGCTCCAGTTCTGTCATTTCCGGGATGTCGATGAGGAATGTGCCGTCTTCAAGCTTGTAGAATCGCACCTTTTCAGGCTGCTTGTGCTCAAGCAGGTTACCGGTATCCACAATGCCGTTCCTGTTAAGGTCCTCAGTTATCCTTATCGAGTATTTTCCGGCCTTCAGGTATGGGAAGAGCAGGGAAGTGTCTCCTGTGATTATATATGATCTCAATGTCTTGTCCCTCTTCTCATTCAGCAGATCCACGATATATTTGTTGTTTACCCCGCTAAGGTTCAGGGTAAGGCTGCTGAGCTTGTCGTCTGACGGCAGGGTAACCTTCACCTCCGAACTGTCGTTGTAGAAACCGTTGATGTCGCGGAACTTCCTGTGAGGAATCTTAAGGAAATATTCATATCCCTGCTGAAACTTCTCTGAAGGCATTATGACGTATTTCCTGAGATTGAGTGAGTCCTGGGTCACGGTATATTTTCCTATCGACTCCTGCTGTCTTGGGTTTACTGAGCGGAATACAAGCGAATCGAATGCAGATTCCACAATAGGATACTTGAACTCCATCACGAAGCCGTACTGCTCTATGTTTTCCGGCTTTGCGTCCATAGTGAATACAGCAGTGGTGTCCTCCTTCTTTATGTCTTTCTTAGAAGCCTTCGCAGCTACACTCTTTCTTGGCTTAGCCAGCTTGATCTCCTCTGTGAAACTGTTGAGAAGTCCGAGGGTGTCGGTCTTCATATATTTCACATTAAGGAAAAGCGTATCCGGCTGCGGTCTTGGGTCGTTTACCCAGATTTCCAGGCTGTCCTGCACGAGGTTGAACTGGGTAATCAGCTTTTCCGCCGGCACTCCCTTGATCCAGATGGAATCTACTTGTGCATACGGAGCCATGAAAGTGATGTATGCTGTACGCTCTCCGATACGTTCCTTATTCACGATCATCTGTTTTGAAGGCTTCTCCCTGAATATGTTAAGCTCATATTCCGTCTTTCTTGCAAGGCAGTTCAGGGTATCCTTCATGTCGTATTTCATCAGTTCCGGAAGGCTGTCGCTTACCATCACTACCGGGCGTATGAGTGTGTCTATGAATGCAACCTTCTCGTTTTCAGCTTCATAGATATTGTTGTTGTTATCGTCTATGATTGCATACATCCTGTAGAGCGTATCCTGGATATTCCTGAGGCAGAAGAAGCCCCATTCGTCCGTCTTCACAGCAGCGTCAGGCCTTTTCAGGAAGATAGCCGAGTCTGCATGGTCCTTATACAGCATCACAGTAGCCCCTTTGAGAGGCATCAGCGTGTTGCAGTCCTGCACCAGTCCGGTAACTACCATTGAGTCTATCCTCTCTCCCGTAGAGAATACAAGCGTGTATCCCGGGAACATGTTGCCTTCGTTGTTGTCTGCAATGGCATTTGTCACATCCAGGGTATATGTCTTGTTGGAGTCGAGATCACCGTCAAAATACACAATGACGCTCTTGCCTTTGATCTTATGCAGAGGCGCCTTTTCAAGAGGAGGGGAGAGATAGAGGCTCTTCGGATCCTTTACCACTACGTATTCGTCGAATTCCAGCTTAAGCTTGGTCTTGTGTACCGGCACATTCACCTGACCGAGCGCAGGATAGATCTCAACGATTGTCGGAGGTATGGTATCCTTTGGACCTCCTGTCGGAGGTGTGGTCGTGTTGGCGCATGAATGAGAAAAAATCATCGAGCCCAAGACTATAGCCACAGGTATCGCGGGAAAAATATTTGACAATATCTTTTTCATATCAATAGTTTCGTTACAAATCAGACTTCACCACGCTTTCTATACCCTTGATTTTCTGAAGCTTGCCTATGAGTTTCTCAAGATCTGCTATGTCGTGGACATAAAGGTCGATGAATCCGTCAAACACTCCGTCCTCAGTTCCGATGTTGAATCTGCGGATGTTGATGCCGAGGGTCTTGGAAGTGAGTCGGGTGATGTCATTGATCATGCCCATCCTGTCCGTTCCCTTTAGACTTATACGGGCAAGGTATGAGTTCTCCGAATTCTCAGATTCGGCCCATTTTACCGAGACAATCTTGTCACCGAACTTAGCGGCAAGACTGTTTGCTTTCGCACAGGTGCGCCTATGGACCGTGATTGTTCCGTCAGATGCTTTGAAGCCCACAACACTCTCACCAAGAATCGGCGTACAGCATGATGCAAGTATATATTTATGCTTCTCATCCGAATTGGAAATCACAAAATATGATTCCTTGTTGATTCCCTCATATTTCTTGAGATTTTCAGCAAGTCCGTCGAGATTTATCTGGCCGCTTCCTATCTTGAAGTAGAGTTCCTCAGGCTTGCTGTCAAAGATCTCATACTCATCCATAAGAGAACTTAACACCTTGTCATTCAGATTTTTTCCGATGGCACGCAGGGCCTCTTCAAGCATGTTCTTTCCAAGGTGGACAGTGCTCTGTCTCTGGCTCTTCATGTGGTCGAGGATGAATTTCCTGGACTTTGAGCTTTTTACGAAATTGAGCCATTCGCGTTTCGGAGCCTCGTTTTCAGCAGTGATGATTTCGACCTGATCTCCGGTTTTCAGTACATATGAAAGAGGCATCAGCTTGAAGTTTACCTTTGCCGCTATGGCCTTGTTGCCTATCTCCGAATGGATGGAATATGCAAAGTCCAGTGCTGTAGATCCCTTTTCTATGCTCTTCTGCTCTCCCTTAGGGGTGAAGACGAATATATCCTTCTTGATGAGGTCATTATGGATAAGGTCCAGGAGTTCAAGCGCATTCACATCCGGGTTCACAAGAATATCCTTCACCTTGGTTATCCACTTGTCCATCTCGCTTGCACCTCCCTCAGCAAAACCGTCTTTCTTGTATGCCCAATGAGCTGCAATACCTTTCTCCGCAATCTCGTTCATCCTTCTTGAGCGGATCTGGACCTCTACCCATATTCCCGAATGGCTCATCAGAGTGCAGTGCAGAGCTTCATAACCGTTATTCTTAGGATAGTTTACCCAGTCGCGGATGCGGTCTGCCTTATATCTGTATATTCCTGTTATGACTGAGAAGATATGATAGCACTGATCCCTTTCCGTTTCAGAGCCGGAAGGTTCGAAGATGATCCGGACAGCATAGAGGTCATAAATCTCATCAAAGCTGATTCCCTTGGTGTTCATCTTCTTCCAGATGGAATATGGAGTCTTGACCCTCTTTCTGATTTCGTACTGGAATCCGGCAGCACTCAACGCTTCATCTATGGGCTCTATGAACTCGTTGATCTGCTTGTCCTTGTCATGGATGTTCCTGTTAATCAGTGCAGAGATGTTGTTGAATGCTTCAGGCTCCTTATATCTGAGCCAGATATCTTCCATCTCTGACTTGATGCTGTAAAGGCCGAGCCTGTGAGCGAGGGGGATGAATACGAACATGGTTTCGCTCAGAATCTTGTCCCTCTTGTGCTCAGGCATGAATTCTATGGTGCGGCAGTTGTGCAGACGGTCTGCCAGCTTTATAAGAACCACGCGCACATCGTCATTGAGCGTCAGGAGGATGCGCTTGAAGTTTTCGGCCTGCATGCTCTTTTTCGCAGCCTTGTCCTCATTGTCGAGCACGGTCTTTATCTTTGTGAGACCGTCAACAAGAGTCGCCACCTTCTCGCCGAAAAGGTTGCTGAGATCCTCCACCGTATAGTCGGTATCCTCCACGACATCGTGAAGGAGCGCTGCTACTATAGACTTATATCCGAGACCGATGTTGCTGACAACAATCTTCGCAACTGCAATAGGGTGAAGGATATATGGCTCTCCAGACCTTCTTCTTACTCCCTTGTGTGCCTCGTTGGCGAACTCGAAAGCCTTTTGGATGATGTCAAGTTCCTCCTGATTTGCACACCGTTTCCTTGCCGCCTGATGCAAGTCAGCATAATCTCTGGCTATCACTTCATAGTCCTGCGCGTTAAATTCCGAAATCTTGCCCATATATCAGAAGTTTATTTAATCTTAGCCATGAATCTTTCAGGATCTATGACGAATCTTTCATGTTCGCCCTCTCCGATCAGTCCGGTGGAATCGCTGACAGCCACCTTATAGGTCAGCTTCCTTCCATCCACAGCCACGATTTCAGCAGTGGCGGTAAGTTCCGTCCCCGGACGGCATGCGCGCAGGTGACTGATGTTCACCCTGGTGCCCACCGTCTGAAGCCCTTCCGCCTCCGCAAGCCTGTATGCGGCCAGCTCCATCAGGCATATCATTGACGGGGTAGAGTAGACCGGCAGTCCGCCAGAACCGAGCACTTCCGCAGTCTCATTCTCTGCTGCAATGTGTTTGAGAGTATATGTATTTCCTGGATTCATGTTGTTCCGAGTTAAAATAATGTTCCTGTAAATTCTTCGTTATGGTCTTTGGTCTCATTTGATGCGGAGTCATTAGGCGCCTCTTTCGCTGCCGGACCCTTTGTGTTTTTTTCTGAGGCCGTTCCGATTATCTCCTGCAGGAATTCCTGCTCTCCAATCACCCTTATACCGAGCCCTTCCGCCTTCTTGAGTTTTTCCGGCCCGGCCTTTTCACCGGCCAGCAGGAATGCCGTCTTTCCGCTTATGCTTCCGCTGTTCTTGCCTCCGTGTGCGGTGATAAGTGCCTTCATCTGGTCCCTTGAGATGCTGAAGTTGCCGGAAATGACTATCGTCATGCCCTTGAGCTTGTCTGAGAGCTCAACATCCTCACCTTTTACTGCAAACTGGAGCCCGGCATCCTTAAGCCTCCGGACAATCTCCATATTCGCCTGATCATTGAAATATTCCCATATGCTGTCGGCAATCACCTGTCCCACATCCTCGACTTCAAGCAGGGTCTCCACTGAAGCACCTGCGATCGCGTCTATATCGCCGAAATGTCTTGCCACGGATTTGGCTGTTGTCTCTCCGACATACCTGATTCCCAATGCATAAAGCACCCTTTCGAAAGGCACCTTGCGGGATTCGCTTATGCTCTTGAGGAATCTCTCCGCTGACTTGTCCTTCCATCCGTCCAGCATGAGGAGGTGCTCCTTTGTAAGCTCGTAGAAATCAGCCACGTTCCATACGAGGGCCTTATTGAAAAGCTGCTCTATTGTTGCGTCACCGGCAATCACGTTCATGGCCTTGCGGCTGAGGAAATGCACAAGCCTGCCTTTGATCTGGGTAGGGCATCCTGTAGAGTTGGGACAGAATGACTTTGCCTCCTCCTCATCCTTTACGAGTGTTGTCCCGCAGTCAGGGCATTTCTCAGGGAAATGAGGCAGCACCACATCAGTACCTCTTTTAGACAGCTCCACTCCTGTAATCTTAGGAATGATCTCACCTCCTTTCTCCACATACACATAGTCTCCGATATGTATGTCCAGAATCTCCATCTGGTCGGCATTATGGAGGGATGCGCGCTTCACTACGGTGCCGCTGAGCTGGACGGGCTCCAGATTGGCCACCGGTGTCACAGCTCCTGTCCTGCCTACCTGATAATCGATGCTCAGAAGCTTGGTGAGTGCCTGCTCTGCCTTGAATTTATATGCGACAGCCCATCTCGGAGCCTTGGCTGTGTAGCCCAGCTGAGCCTGGTAGGGGAGTTCATTCACCTTTATCACTATACCGTCAGTGGCATAAGGAAGATTCTTCCTCTCCGTGTCCCAGTAGTTGATGAATTCCTCTATTTCATTTATATTGCTGCATATCCTGCGTTTGTCAGAGACCGGAAGACCCCACTCAGAAGCTGCCTCAAGAGCTTCCTGATGCGTCCGGAAAGGAAGGTCCTCTCCAAGCATATGATATAATGTGCATTCAAGGCCTCTCTCGGCCACCATGCGGCTGTCTATCAGCTTAAGGGAGCCGGAAGCTGCGTTACGTGGGTTTGCGAACGGCTGTTCCTCATCCTTTACGCGCTCTTCATTCAGTCTGTCGAATGCAGCCCACGGCATGTATATCTCGCCTCTGATCTCGAACTCCTTCGGCCATGGCTGCCTGCGTCCATCGCCTGGGACAAAACCAGCCGGACATTCAAGTTCCTGAGGTATATTTGATATATGCTTTACATTTCTTGTGACATCGTCGCCTACTGTGCCGTCGCCACGTGTGAGGGCTCTGAACAGCTTTCCGTCGCGATAGGTCAGGCAGATGGCCGTACCGTCGAACTTCAGTTCGCAGCTGTATGTGAAAGAGTCACCGATTCCCTTCGCGACCCTGTCAGCAAAGGCCTGCACCTCGCTTATGTCGTAGGTGTTGCCGAGCGAAAGCATAGGGTAGCGGTGGGGATACTGGTCGAACTCCTTCCTGAGGTCGCTTCCCACCTTGGCTGTAGGGGAGTCGGCAGCAGCATATTCAGGATTCTCCTTTTCGAGCTTTTCAAGCTCCTTAAGGAGCATATCGAACTCGTAATCACTCAACGTCGGCGCATTCTCCTTGTAATACAACCGGTTGGCCTCTTCGATTATGCCTCGAAGCTCCTGAATCCTTAAATATGCCTGCGACTTTTCCATAATAATACAAATTACAAAATTAAGAAATCCTTTCGACCCATGCAATAGATTTTCGTGCCGTGAGGTATTTCTGGCGCATATTTGTTCCGTGCCCGAACACGGATGACAATTACTTGTTATTTATCCATAAAAATGATAAATTTGCGCCGCTTTTAAGAAAATCATTAATTTTAATACATAAAAATCATGAAAGACGCAGTTATCATCCTTTGCGGCGGTGGTCCCGCTCCAGGAATGAACTCAGTATCAATGAGTGTTGCAAAGACATTCCTCACCAAGGGTTACAGGGTTATCGGCCTTCACGGCGGTTACTCAGGACTTTTCAGCAAGAACGCCCGCACTGAGGACCTTACTTTCCTCATTGCAGACCGTTACTTCAACAGAGGCGGTTCATACCTTGAAATGAGCCGTTTCAAGCCGACCGACAAGGATTTCGAAGAGAACTTCAACCTTGACCTCTTCAAGGACAACAACATCAAGCTTCTCGTTACCATCGGTGGCGACGACACTGCTTCCACTGCAAACCGTATCTCCAAGTTCCTTGCAGCAAAGGGATATCCTATAGCAAACATCCATTGTCCTAAGACAATCGACAACGACCTTCCTCTTCCTGCAAATGCTCCAACATTCGGATACAACTCTGCAAAGAACGAGGGTGCACACCTCGCACGTACAGTATACGAGGATGCACGTACTTCAGGCAACTGGCTCGTAATCTCGGCAATGGGTCGTACATGCGGTTCTCTTGCTCTCGGAATCGGTGAGGCTACTCACTGTCCGATGACAATCATCCCTGAGATGTTCAACAAGACGGAAATCTGCCTCGACAAGGTAGTAAAGCTTTCTATCTCAGCTATCCTCAAGAGAAAGGTAATGGGTATCAACTATGGTACTATCGTAGCTGCCGAGGGGCTCTTCCACGAGTTCAAGGCAGAGGAAATGGAGGCTGCCGGCGTTCACTTCTCATACGATGACCACGGCCATCCGGAGCTTGGCAAGGTTTCCAAGGCTGTTCTCTTCAACGACCTCCTCGAGGCTGAGTTCAAGAAGATCGGTCTCAAGGTGAAGAGCCGTCCGGTAGAAATCGGATACGACGTCCGCTGCCAGGATCCTGTTGCATACGATGTTACTTACTGTACAGAGCTCGCAATGGGTGTTTACCAGCTCTTCAGCGAGGGTAAGACAGGCTGCATGGTCTATGTAGATTCATACGGCAACGTATCTCCACTCTACCTTGCTGACCTTCAGGACCCTACTACAGGCAAGATCCCGCCACGCGTCGTAGACATCAACTCAGGTACAGCCCAGAACTACTACAAGTACATCGCTCACTACGTGACTGAGGCTGACTACGAGGCAGTAAAGGCTCTCGGCATCGAGAAACCTGAGGCTTACGACTTTAATAAGATTCTTAACTGGTAAAATCCTAACTTATTGATAATCAATCACTTACAAACATTACCTAAAGTAAACCTTTAGGTAATGTTTTTTTATAAAAACGCTATTCTAGGCCCTTCTGGGGCCGTTTTTCGTATTATTCAGATACCGTTTTTCGACCACGAAATTTTTGTTGGAAAAAATATAGTGTTTTTCAATGGTGAAACTGAGTGAGCGATTGCTGTCCACGCTTGTATATCTTTGTCCATCTTTGTCTATCATTGTTTATCACACAATCTGATAACATATGATATACAATGAGTGTCATTGTCATAAGGTTTAATTTTGAATTTTTAAACTAATGAATTATGACACACAAAAGACATTGTAGAGTCTGCGGCAGGGAGTTTCATACCGTGAGGTACAAGAACAGATACTGCAGCAGCAATTGCCAAAAGAAGGCAAAGGAATTCAAGTATGAGGTGCCATCGGAACCGCAGGAAGATGGTACGCCGTATCTCTCGGCTCTTATGTACAACAAGGTCTGTCCGACCTGTGGAAAGGGATTTACCGCAAAGAAGAAGAACACAAAATTCTGTTCTCATCAATGCTCGAAATTATACAGACTGCATGCGACTGATCATGGACATGATATTGCGCTGAAGGGTAAGGCCGAAACATTCTTCAGCAAGGATACTGGCAAGGTGATTTACAGAAAACAGTGTTTGAACTGCGGACTTGAATTCGAAGCACAGCAGATCAACACAAAATTTTGCAGTCAATCCTGTGCCAGGAAATATTCTCAGAATCAGCAAAGGCTTAAAAAACAGGAGCACTCGCTGGATCAACTCGTCCATGCCAACGCATCCAAGCGGTTGGACTATTATAAGGCAAAGGAATATCTACGTCTATCTGAAGCCAGCGAACTGCTTGGGCTTTCCAGCAAGACCATCAGAAGGTATGTCAATGACGGTTCATTGCCATCGATTAGGACAAAAGGGGTGATTCTTGTACCGTCCTCGGCTTTGAGCAGGATGTATATTGAGACCGTAGAATCAACCGGCAAGTCGGACAAGTCATCTGCTGACTATAGTCCACGACTGCATCAATATTTTTCAATCACCGAGGCTGCTTCGGCATTTAATATCAAGCGCAGTACAATCGAACACTATTTTAGAAAAAGGAAACTTAAACACATCAAGGTAGGCCATACCAGATACTTTCTCTACTCAGACATCCAGAAACTTCTTGAAGATTATCGTCCTAATCAATACGCATCCATAAAGGAATGGTATACCGTAGAAGATATCATGAGAATATATAATATGGAGAGGGAACAGGTCTATTGGTTTACAGAAAACCACAAGATACCACACAAGAAATGTGGAAAGAAGGCTTGTTATTCCAAGGTACATGTTGATGAAATAAAGGGACCATCGCTTTTTGACAGATCTCAGTATTATCAGCCGGATGAGATATGCCTGAAGTATAATCTATCTAAGGATAGAATGTATCATATTGTGAATGTGATGCAGATACCTAATATCAGGTTCGGTAGGGAAGTGTGGATATTGAAATCCGCATTCGATAGTATAATCGCTTAATGGAGTGGCCTTATGAAAAGTGTTAAAGTGGAAATCAAGAAAAGGGAATCTAAGAAAGGTAGGGCCTATCTGTATTTGGAATACTATCCGCCATTGTTCAACCCTGTAAGACAAAAGGAGATTGCCAAGGAATCACTTAAAATATATGTTATCCTCAGGCCTCGTAATGATGAGGATCGTGAATTCAATGCTGATGCGCTGCGTTATGCCCGCAGGATAAGAAACAGGAGGGTTAAGCAGATAAACAGTAAGGAACTTGGCATCTTTGATGATTTTGCCAATGACATGGATTTCCTTGAATATTACCGCGAAAGGATCTATAAAAGAAATAACGCCTGGCAGCATTCATACAAGCATTTCTTCCGGTTTGTTAAAGGGAAATGCTGTTTTCGCGACATAACATATCGTATGGGCGAAGAATACCGCATATATCTTACAGACGTGGCTACGGTCAAAGGAATTGCTAAACGCAAGGATAAAGCGCATCTTCATCAAAACACCGCAAGCAAATATTTCCAGTGCTTTAAATCAATCGCTCATGATGCATTTATTGAGGGTTATCTAAAAGATGATCTATCGTTATATTGGAAGAGAGTGACTTTGAAGAAGTCTCAGCGAGAGTTTCTGACACCGGATGAGGTGAGGAGACTGTTTTCCACTCCTTGCGAATATGATGTGCTTGTAAATGCTGCTGCTACCTCCATTTTCAGCGGCTTGCGACTGAGTGACATAATTACTCTTGATTGGGAGCATGTCATGATTGATGAAGAAGGGAATCCGTATATAAGGAAGGTCATTCAGAAGACCGGTAATCTTGAGACGATATTTATAAACCGAGAGGCGTTGAAATATCTTGGACCCAAACGAGCAAGTGGACTCGTATTCAAGGAATTCAGACGTTCGATGCTGATCAAACCTCTAAGAGACTGGGTTAAAGCTGCCGGTATAGAAAAGAACATTACCTTCTACGCATTCAGACATACTTGCGCGACAATGCTGATTACCTCAGGTGCAGACATAAATACGGTATCGAGACATATGACACACTCTAGTATCCTTACAACTCAACAGTACTTTCATCTCGTCAACAGCAAAGCGCGCGAAGCTGCTGATCTGATCAGTTTGGAGTAAGTCGGCCCA
>CANBDX010000024.1 GCA_947367315.1 uncultured Bacteroidales bacterium
ATACTTCTGGACAACAATCTTATTGAAAATGTCATTAGACCCTTAGCCCTCGGGCGTAAAAACTGGCTCTTCTGCGGCAATGACGCATCTGCATATAGAGCCGCCATCGTCTACTCTTTGATAAGCTCATGTCAGAGCGCCGGAGTGGATCCTCGAGTATGGATGGAAGACGTCCTCTGCAAACTCCCTTACTACAATCGCGACGGTCGCGATCTTACAGAGCTCCTCCCCAAGGACTGGGCGGCATCTCGCCAACACGTTACCGAATAGCGCCAACTTGTTCCAACTCGGAACAACTTGATACAAATCGGCTCCGAATCGTACAAAATCGTACAGACTCGGAGCCTTCTTTTTCAAATTGTCAATACGTGCTTCACCGGTAGGTTACTATTTATCTGCGGAGCTCGTATGAGCCTGGAGCGGCTTCGAAGTAGAGAGCGCCGTCCTCAGAATTTGCAGGAAGCAGAGGAATGAGCATCCTGCCATCCTTCCATATCTGCCATGTGCCAGGGATAAGGTCCGTCACGAGGACCTTGACCTTCTCAGGAGATGAAGCCGGAATCTCAAACTTCACGCCACCCTTGAGAGGCTGTCCGTCACGGCTGAAGAGGACCACTCTGTCGGCGATGGCGGCACCGACCATCTTTTCGGCGTCTATCCTCGCTACAGGAAGTTCCTTCTGTGAGTTATCGGTCATCTGCATCACATTAAGGAATACATTTTCCTTTGCAGGAGTCTTAGGAGTTACCTCCACCCTCCATTCTCCCCTCTCGTTGCATGGGTCAGGACGGGTTGTGGCCGCATTAGGATAATTCTCTCCGAACACCCAGAAATCCTTGCCAGGGCCTCCGATCTTCTCCACATTCACGTCATCGGCCTCTGGAAGAAGCACGCTGCAGTGGAGCTTTCCTGTATCGCCGTCCTTTGTGCGTGATACGGTGAATTCAGCCGCACCGGTCTGAGGCTCCTCGATGCTATGGAGCAGCCAGTACTTCCTGAAGGACGGGTCAGCCGAAACGATGTGGTCGAATACTATCAGGGCAGCCGGATGAGTCTCATTATCCAGATTGAGGAACACGAAAGACCTACGCACATCCTCTACCTTGGCGGTATAAGCCTTGGTGATGTCACCCTTAAGGTAAGAGTACTCCGGAGCAAAGGCATCCGGACCGAAGCCGTGGGCCAGCGTCTTTCCTACTGTGTAGCTTTCGCTGAGGAGGTCCTTGAAGCTGCGGCATGTGTCCCAACGGTCACCAGGCATCCTCTGTCCGCCGTCGTTAGTCGCGAACTCGGTCTTGCCAGCGCCACCGTAGTTCCAGCAAGCGAACTTCTCCGACGGGTCATATACAAGGAGTGAGTTATGAGCGATGGTACGCTTGAAATAGTTCTTGTTATGAGGGCTGTTGTAGCCGCCTGAAGCACCCTGATACGAGCCTGAATCAATGGCAAGAGGGCCCTTGTAGTAGATCTGGAACGAGCCTCCGTCGAGGTGCTGATGGTTGCCGTAGAACTGTTCGTTCACCTTCATCTCGGCCACCACGCTGTTCTCTCCCCAGCCTGTCCTTGCAATCATCCATCCGAAAGGAGTGCCGCTGTAGCGTGTCAGAGGCAGGTCGTCAGGAGTCTTTCCCTTGAGATCGAAATCCCTCCACAGAAGCTCAAGCATGAGCATATGGGCTTCCGTGCTCGGCTTGCGCTCATATTCGTAGGCGATATAAGGGTCACCGTAGTAGCTTGATGCAAGCATGGCAGGCTGCGAGAAAGACTGAGGACGGTTCCTCGGAGCTGGATTGCAGTCTCCGGAAGCCATGATCTGTCCGTCCGGACGGCGGCGGTATATCATATCATACAGGACAAACTGCTGGGAAGCATCATATATAGGTCCTGCACCCATCTTGTCGAATATCCACAGCGAGTTCATGTCGTTGGTGAAACGCACATTCACATAGCTGCTGCCCTGATGATAGTTCTGTCCTGCATAAGTGTAGTTGCGCACCCCGATATAGTCCTCGAATATCATCTTCGCCACATAGTTATACATATCCGGATACTCGTCATATATCGCTATGCCGCACGAAAGCATGTCGCGGAGGACCATCCACTCCGATGAATGTCCAGCGATAGGCTCGTTCCTTTTCGGAGGATAATGACACTCCATGGTATGGGCGATCCTCACGAACTCCTTCACATATTCTTCCCTTTCCTTAGGCTTCATCTGGTCGTAGCACCAGTCATAGACCATACCGCCGACCATGAGCATCGATCCGCTTGCGCGGGAAAGGTCGTTCTTGGTGCCGAAATTGGTCCTGCGGAGAGTGTCGAGCATCGAGGTGATGGCTCTGCGGGCCTGCTTCTTATCGCCTTTGGTCAGATAATCGAGGGCCTGAAGCTGGACCTCGGAAGTGATTCCGCGCATCTGAGCATAATAGCGGAAACCCCAGTCTGTAACCTTGGCTTCCTCCTCAGGAGTACGAGGAACGGCCGCCTTGCGGAGTTTCTTGAGTATGGCCTGACCTTCCGGACGGGTCATCTTCACCTTGAGAGCAGGTATCTCCTCCGTCCTTATGAACACCCTCGGATGCTCCTTCGGAGGCAGCGGAACGGTCACTCCGTCCATATCAGCCCATACGACCTTCTTTTCATCGCGCTCCTGCGCCGAAGCCGCCATGCATATCGCAACGGCTGCCACTGACATTAGATATCTTCTTATCATAAATATCCGATATTTTTCCAAGCACGAAGATAGTCATAAGATATCCTGCACAGCCACCGACTTGTGCAGGATATTGTCAAATTTGTTCAAGAAGCACATCGCATCTGAATAAAAACCACTATCTTTATGGGATTAATTGAAAGTATCTGAAAATTTAACCCATATATGGAAAGAATCATTGAATGCGTGCCTAATTTCAGCGAAGGCCGCAACATGGAAGTAATCAATGCGATCGTTGCATCTATCGAAAAGGCAGGAGGAGTGAAGGTCCTTGACGTGGACCCGGGCGAGGCGACAAACCGTACGGTAGTGACATTCGTAGGCAGTCCGGAGGCTGTCGTGGAGGCTGCATTCCAGGGAGTCAGGACAGCAGGCGAACTCATCGACATGCGCAACCACCATGGAGCTCATCCTCGTTCGGGAGCTACAGATGTGCTTCCGCTCATCCCTATTTCAGGAATTACCCTTCAGGAGTGTGCTGAACTGGCAAGAAAGCTGGCTGAGCGCATTTATAATGAACTGGAAATCCCATGCTACTGTTATGAGGCCGCAGCCCAGAAGCCGGAACGCAAGAATCTTGCAGTATGCCGCGCAGGAGAGTACGAGGCTCTTCCGGAGAAGATGGGAGACCCTCAGCGCCAGCCGGACTTCGGCCCGGGATGCTATACCGAGCGTGCAGCTCAGGCAGGTGCCACCAACGTAGGCGCACGCGACTTCCTTATCGCAGTGAATTATAATCTCAATACGACTTCAACCCGTCGTGCAAACGCAATCGCTTTCGATGTGCGTGAGAAGGGCCGTCCGAAGAGAGAAGGCAATCCTATCACCGGAAAGATCGTTAAGGACGAGAACGGAAAGACCGTTATGATTCCTGGCACATTGAAGGGCTGCAAGGCCATCGGCTGGTTCATAGACGAATACGGCATCGCTCAGGTTTCCATGAACATAACAGACATCAACACCACTCCTCTACATGTAGCCTTCGATGAGGTCTGCCGGGCTGCACAGGCCCGCGGCATCCGCGTGACAGGTACCGAGATCGTCGGTCTTGTACCAAAGCGCACCCTCATCGAGGCAGGCCGCTACTTCCTCGAGAAGCAGCAGCGCTCGACCGGTATCTCTGAGGAGGAAATCATGAAGATCGCCGTGAAGTCGATGGGACTTGACGACCTCAAGCCGTTCGACCCGCGCGAGAAGGTGGTGGAATTCCTGATTGAGGATCCCGCTGAAGCTGCAGCGCGCGAAAGACTGGTACGCATGACCTGCAAGGGCTTCGCTCACGAGACAGCATCAGAGTCCCCTGCTCCGGGCGGCGGATCGATCTCAGCTTATATGGGTGCTCTCGGAGCTGCTCTCGGAACCATGGTTGCCAACCTTTCTTCCCACAAGGCAGGCTGGGACGAGCGCTGGAAGGAGTTCTCAGACTGGGCCGACAAGGGCCAGGCCGTGCTCGGCAAACTGCTCGCCCTGGTAGATGAAGACACCGCCGCATTCGACAAGATCATGGCCGCCATCGGAATGCCTAAGGGCTCCGACGAGGAGAAGGCAGCACGCGCCGCCGCTCTCGAGGCAGCAACGCTCTATGCGACTGAGGTTCCGCTCAAGACCATGAAGGCTGCCCTCGAAGTATTCCCTATAGTGAAGGCTATGGCATCTGAAGGCAACCCTGCATCGGTTTCAGACGCAGGCGTAGGCGCACTGGCAGCACGCAGCGCCGTACTCGGAGCTCAGATGAACGTACGCATCAACGCCGCCAGCCTTGCAGACCGCGAAGCAGCAGATAAGCTCTGCGCCGAAGCTGCCGAGATCGCTGCAGCCGCCATCGCCGCCGAAGCCGAGGTCCTTGAAATCGTAAATGCAAAACTATAAAGATTTCTCCACTCGTTTCACTCGGTCGTAATCGACGAAGTCGCTTGAGCGACAGCGAAAGAAATGACAATTTAAACGTTTCACTGTCATTTCGAGCAACATATTAATTGTCATTTCGAGCGACCGAAGGGAGTCGAGAAATCTATAAAACTAATATTTATGACATTCCACGAAGATATTCTTGCAGGCATTCCGGCGGTACTTCCGGAGCCTAAGCCTTATGACACTACAGTGAGCCATGCCCCTAAGCGCAAGGAGATTCTCAGCGCTGAGGAAAAGGTGCTGGCGATCAAGAACGCCCTCCGCTACTTCCCTGCCGAGAACCACGAGGTGCTCGCAGCTGAGTTTGCCCAGGAGCTCAAGGAGTACGGCCGCATTTATATGTACCGTCTCCGTCCTGACTACGAGATGTATGCACGCCCGATCGACGAGTACCCTGCGAAGTCGAAGCAGGCAGCTGCTATCATGGCCATGATCCAGAACAACCTGGACTACCGCGTGGCCCAGCATCCGCATGAGCTCATCACATACGGAGGAAACGGCGCCGTATTCCAGAACTGGGCACAGTACCGCCTCGTGATGCAGTACCTCGCCACAATGACCGACGAGCAGACTCTCGTGATGTACTCGGGCCATCCTCTCGGACTCTTCCCAAGCCACAAGGACGCCCCACGCGTGATCGTGACCAACGGAATGGTGATTCCGAACTATTCGAAGCCTGACCATTGGGAGAAGTTCAACGCCCTCGGAGTATCGCAGTATGGCCAGATGACTGCAGGTTCATATATGTATATAGGTCCTCAGGGCATCGTGCACGGTACGACAATCACAGTGATGAACGCTGCGCGCAAGCAGCTCAAGGCACGTGGTTTCGCCGGCACCGAGGAGAACATGAAGGGTATGCTCTTCGTGACCGCAGGTCTGGGAGGAATGTCGGGCGCACAGCCTAAGGCTGGCGTCATTTCGGGAGTCGTGAGCGTATGCGCAGAGGTAAATCCTCATGCAGCACACAAGAGACACAGTCAGGGCTGGGTAGACGAAATCCATACAGACCTCGACGAGCTCATACCACGCATCCGCAAGGCAGTGGCCGACAAGGAAGTCGTTTCAATAGCATATCAGGGCAACGTCGTAGACCTCTGGGAGAGACTTGCCGAGGAGAATGTCCATGTAGACCTCGGATCAGACCAGACATCCCTCCACAACCCATGGGCCGGCGGATACTACCCTGCAGGATACTCATATGAGGAGTCCAACCGCATGATGGCCGAGGAGCCTGAGAAGTTCAGGGAGTGCGTGCAGGAATCTCTCCGCAGACATGCCGCAGCCGTGAACAAGCTGGCTGACAGAGGAATGTACTTCTTCGACTATGGCAACGCCTTCCTCCTCGAGGCATCACGCGCCGGTGCCGATGTGGTCCGTGAGGACGGCCGATTCAAGTATCCTTCATACGTACAGGACATCATGGGACCTCTCTTCTTCGACTACGGATTCGGACCTTTCAGATGGGTATGCATGTCAGAGAAGCCTGAGGACCTCGCCAAGTCTGATGCAATCGCAGCCCGCGTTCTCCGCGAGATTATGGCCCAGGCACCGGAAGAAATCCAGGGTCAGATGATGGACAACATACGCTGGATCGAGGAGGCAGGCCGCAATAACCTTGTGGTAGGCTCACAGGCACGTATCCTCTACGCAGACTGCGAAGGCCGTACGAAGATCGCACTCGCATTCAACGAGGCGATACGCAACGGCGAGATATCGGCTCCGATCGTTCTCGGACGTGACCACCACGATGTATCCGGAACAGACTCACCTTTCCGCGAGACTTCCAACATCTACGACGGTTCGCAGTTCTGTGCCGACATGGCAGTGCACAATGTCATCGGTGACGGATTCCGCGGTGCGACATGGGTATCTATCCACAATGGCGGCGGAGTCGGCTGGGGAGAGGTTATGAACGGAGGATTCGGAATGGTCATCGACGGCTCTGCCGATTCGGACCGCCATATCCGGGAGATGCTCCTTTGGGACGTGAACAACGGTATCGCACGCCGCAGCTGGGCTCGCAACGAGGGCGCGATGAACGCCATACGCCGCGAGATGGAGCGTACTCCAGGTCTGAAGGTAACCCTTCCTAACATCGCAGACGAAGAACTGATCAGAAATATTTTAGCATAACGATTTCTCCACTCGTTTCACTCGGTCGTAATCGACGAAGTCGCTTGAGCGACAGCGGAAGAAATGACAATTGAATCGTATAACTGTCTTTTCGAGCGACATGTTAATTGTCATTTCGAGCGACCGAAGGGAGTCGAGAATTCTACAAAACAACTATGACACATACAATTTCCAACAAGCATCTGACCATTGAAAAGGTCAATGAAATCGTTTCAAAGGGCCTCAAGATCGAGCTCAGCAAGGAGTCCGAGGCAGCCATTGTCAAATGCCGCAAATTCCTCGACAGCAAGATGGAGGACATCGGCAGACCTGTTTACGGAGTGACTACCGGATTCGGCTCACTCTGCAACATCACCATACCGGCAGCAGACCTCTCAAGGCTTCAGCACAACCTAGTGATGTCACACGCATGCGGTACAGGCGAGACAGTCCGTCCTGAGATAGTGAAGCTCATGCTCCTTCTCAAGGTTCAGTCTCTTTCATACGGATACTCGGGTGTACAACTCATTACCGTGCAGCGCCTGATGGACATGTTCAACAACGATGTCCTTCCTGTGGTTTACCAGCAGGGCTCTCTCGGAGCATCCGGAGACCTCGCTCCGCTTGCCCACATGTGCCTTCCGCTCATCGGGCTTGGTGAAGTGCTTTACAAAGGTGAAGTGCGCCAGAGCGCCGATGTATGGAAAGAGCTTGGTTGGGAGCCGATAACTCTTCAGTCGAAGGAAGGACTGGCCCTTCTGAACGGCACCCAGTTCATGAGCGCACATGCAGTGTGGTCGCTCATCCAGGCAGAGCGTCTGTCCGACTGGGCCGACAAGATCGGAGCCATGTCGCTCGAGGCATATGACGGCCGCATAGAGCCATTCTACCCTCAGGTACATGAGGTACGCGCCCATAAGGGTCAGATAGAGACTGCGGCACATATCCGCGAGCTTCTTGAAGGCAGCGAGATCATACGCCAGAAGAAGGTACACGTGCAGGACCCGTATTCGTTCCGCTGCATCCCGCAGGTACACGGAGCCTCAAAGGACACCATCCGCTATGTGAAGTCAGTCATCGAGACAGAGATCAACAGCGCCACAGACAACCCTACGGTCTTCCCTGACGAGGACCTGATCATATCCGCAGGCAACTTCCACGGCCAGCCTATCGCCATCCCGATGGACATGCTGACTATCGCACTGTCTGAGCTGTCGAACATCTCCGAGCGCCGTATCTACAAGCTGATTTCCGGCCAGAGAGGTCTTCCGAACTTCCTCGTGGCAAAGCCAGGTCTGAACAGCGGCTTCATGATTCCTCAGTACACTGCGGCTTCCATCGTGAGCCAGAGCAAGGGGCTCTGCATGCCGGCATCTGCCGATTCCATCCCTTCGTCACAGGGGCAGGAAGACCATGTCAGCATGGGGGCAAACGCAGCCACCAAGCTCGTACGCGTAGTTGAGAACACCGAGAGAGTCCTCGCAATCGAGCTCTTCAATGCAGCCCAGGCACTTGAGTTCCGTCGTCCGCTGAAATCCTCATGGGCCATCGAGAAGATATTCGCCAAGTACCGCAAGACAGTACCGTTCATCGACGACGACCGATACATGCACCCACTCATCGAGAAATCGGTGGAGTTCCTGAAATAAGAAAATCAGACCGTCAGTCATCAATAAGTGCAAAAGATGACTGACGGTTCTTTTATAAGGAAGTTATCAACGGGCCGCTACCATTCCGATGCCACGACGCAGGGAAATCAGCCCAAAACTTTGCGTCGCGGACGGAAAGGAGCGCAGGAGGAAGAAAACAAGGACACGACGCAGGGAAAACGAGGCAAAACCCTGCGTCGTGGACTAAGAACGGCTTTACAGAGAAGTTCCTACCATATTACGACGACATGCTGCAAGTCCCGGAAGTGCTGCAAGTCCCGGAAGTGCTGCAAGTCCCGGAAGTGCAGCAGGTCCCGGAAGTGCTTATAGATTCCGGATATACTGTCGGTTTCGGATGTACTGATTTCAACGGACAGACAAAGGGGTTTGCAAGTTAGAACTGATCACACCTTCCTTCGGGCAGAGAGCCATGCTGCGGCGTAAGAGCATGTGGCCTGACATATAAGGTCCTGCTCATGGGCGTAGTCGTAGGCGGTTTTGACGAGTTCTGCAGCCACGCCGCGCCCCTTCAGCGGCTTGGGCACGAAAGTATGGTCTATGATTAGGGAATTGCCGCTGAGGATGTATGACAGGAAGGCTTCATGGCCTTCAACGGTGACAGCAAAACGGTGTCTGTCAGCAAGATGTCTGATACGGAGATTCATAACTCTTTCATTTGTACATTGAATCTGCACGCTTTTCAAAACGGGTGCCAACCTATACCCAAGCCGTGATTAGAATCCACCCGTATCAGCAAAAGTGAAAGAAGGCACATCAATTCAGGTCTCTCAAAGTGCCAAAAGGAGATTGAATAAAGGAACGACAATAGCTGTCATCAGTCCCATCAAAGCAATGGCCAGACCGCTGGCTGCACCTTCGACAGCACCCATTTCGATGGCACGAGCCGTACCTAACCCATGAGCGGAGGTCCCCATTGCAATTCCGCGGGCAACAGGAGATTTCAGGCGGATTATCCGAAGTATAAAAGGGCCGATAACAGCTCCAATGAATCCGCAAAAGATTACTGAAACTGCTGTCAGAGAAGGGTTTCCACCGGCAGACTCGGCCACATCCATAGCTATCGGTGTTGTTACCGACTTAGGCTCCAGAGAATACATGAATATGTCATCAAGTCCGAAAACACGGCACAGAACCCAGACACTCACCACGCCCACGACACTGCCAATAGTGATTGAAGAAAGGATTCCTGCCAGGTTTTTCCTTATAGTCTCACGATGGTCATAAAGCAGAAGTGCCAGAGACACAACGCTTGGCCCAAGAAGAAAGTCTATAAAAGCTGTCGAATCCTGATAGTACACGCATGGGATATCAGCCATTTCAAGGACTGCAATGACAACAGGGATGCTTATTATGAATGGATGAAGAAGAGCCATGCCGGTCTTCCTCCTTGCATAGACTCCCATAAGATATGCGCCAATAGTCAAGGCAAGCATAAACGGGACATTCATCATTAACTCCTGCATGACCTGCCTCCTTGTGAACTTTTCTTCTGCAACAGCCTCTCGACTATGTCATGTACATAGCCGGAAGATATCATCACCACTATGGTGGACAGCACCAGAACAGCTATCCACGCCCAGAAATTCATACTTATAATTCCCCAGAGGTCCATTATCCCTATGAAGGCAGGCATAAAGAACATAGTCATATTGTCAGTCAGGAAAACCGCCACGACACGTATCCAATGCTCCTTGACGATGCCTGTGCGCAAGGTAATGTATAGCAAGACCATTCCTATCACACTACCAGGCATGAATCCCCCGATAAGCCAGGAAAGCAGATTCCCTGCGACAAGATGGGCCAGAATAACGAATATACCTGTAATTACTCTCATTTCTTCAAGGATTCATATGCATATGAGCCGATGCCGAAGAAGATCTGGGTTACGGCCTGAGAGGTGTGGGAAATGGTCGCATAAAGCACACCCATCTCCGGAGGGATGCCATAAATGACTGACAGAGCAAGACTTATGACAAAATGGAACGCCCCAATGCCTCCTGGAACAGGGACAGCGAATCCGAGACCGCCCACAAGCGAAAGGAAGAGGGCGTCAAGCAGGTCGAGCCCCTCGATGAAAGGCACTGCCCACATTGTGGATGCGGCCATCAGCCAGTAAGTCGCCCAGATGGCCGCAGTATAAGCAAAAAAGAGCCATTTCTTCTCCATGCGCAGACAGCTCGAGAAGCCCTGAAGAAGCCCGCGGACAACGCCGGTGACCTTAGCACAGAAAGGGCTGGTCTCCCGAAAGCGCCACAAGGCATAGCCGGCACCACACGTCAGCACTATAGCCGCTGCGGCAACTGGCCACATCCCGAGACTGAAACGCGAAGCTATCGGAGTCCATATTTCATCCATGAAGAAGGTCCCGAACCGCTCTGCACCACCGACGAGCACGGCAGCAAGCAGAAGAAGCATTACCAGAAGTTCCCAGCTTCGCTCAAGCACCACGGTTCCGAGCACCTTGTCATAAGTGGCCGTACTGCGGCGAGTTATGACTCCGCAACGCACGAACTCGCCGATACGGGGAAAGACAAAGTTGGATATATTGCCGATATTTATGCCGTTGAAGACCGTTGTACGGGATATCTCCGGAGCTATGGGCAACAGAAGCCGGCGCCAGCGCAGGGCACGGAGCCAGAATGCAAAGGAACCTGCCGCCATGGACAGGAGCACGAACTCCCAGCGGCACGACCTTAACGACTCCATGAATGAAGCCCATTCCACATCGCGGAAAGAGAACCACAGGAGCACTGCCGCAAGGGAGGCCGACACGGCATACTTGATTATGTTCTTAAGTCGCTTCTTCATATTATTAAAGACGCAAAGTTATCCAAAAGTTTTATAACTTTGTAGGTTCAAATGACTTTTCGCAAAAATCTGACAAAAAACCAAATGATATGGCTTCGATATTAGGCATCGGAAACGCTCTTACCGACATTCTGGCCGTCCTTCCGGACGACAGGTTCCTCACGGAATTCCATCTTCCCAAAGGCAGCATGCAGCATGTGGACATGGAGACCGGAGACAAGATCTGGCAGACCCTCAAGCCTATGGGCGTACAGCTCGTGGCAGGAGGCTCGGCAGCCAACACCATCACCGGCACAGCCATCTTCGGCATGGAATCAGGATTCATAGGCAAGGTGGGAGATGATGACCTCGGACACCTGTTCAAAAGCGATCAGGCCCAGTACGGCATCAAGTCCAATCTCTTGAAGGGAGTCCATTCTTCGGGCAGGTCGATGGTATTCATTACTGCCCCGAATGCAGAAAGGACTTTTGCCGTATATCTCGGAGCAGCCCTCGAACTAGTACCGGAAGACCTGAAGCCCGAGTATTTCGAAGGATATGAATATTTCCATATCGAAGGTTATCTGGTGCAGAACCAGGCGCTTATGCGCAGAGCGGTGGAGCTGGCCAAGGAGGCAGGCTGCAAGATTTCAATCGACATGGCATCATACAACGTAGTGGAATCCAACCGTGCATTCCTTCATGACATCGTAGAGAATTATGTAGACATCATATTCGCAAACGAGACCGAGGCCAAGGCTTTCACCGGCAAGGAACCGCGAGAGGCTCTGGACGAGATTGCTCAGCACTGCGAGATTGCGGTAGTCAAGGTTGGCAAGGACGGCTCTATGGTGAAGAAGGGAGAAGAATACCATTTCATCCAGGCTTGGCCCGCAAAACCTATCGACGCGACAGGAGCAGGAGATACATACGCAGCCGGATTCCTGTATGCACATTCCCTCGGAATGCCGCTTAAGGTTTGCGGAGAGATAGGCTCCATCATAGCTGCAAAGGTGGTGGAAGTAATCGGAACAAAGATAGACATTCCACGCTGGAAGGCGGCAAAGACAGAAATTCGCGAGCTCATCGCGGCAAACAGCTGATACCATGTTCGAATCCATTAAAGACATATTCCGCAGAAGAAGGATACACAGAATGGCCAGTGACATCCCGACGACCTTTGTTCCACTGGCTGAAATTTCATCCGTAAATGTAGTCGTGGACGTTGAGGAGCCCGGTTTTGACCTGCTGAAGGAGGATATCCTCGCATGGGGACGCCAGACAGGAATCAAGATAAACATCTTCTTTTTCGATTTCAGAAAGCTCGGCAAGGAAGAGCTGCTCCTGACAAGCATACAGACCACTCTTCTGCGCCGAGAACTGGACTGGATCGGAACCCCTGACCTCGCCAAAGTGGCTCCGCTGATAGAGGACAAGAGCGACCTTTTCATCTCACTTGTGGAAAACGGGGACTTCCCTATCGATTTTCTCAGCAAATGTGCAAAGGCAAGGTTCAAGATCGGAAGATATGCCTATGAGGGTAATATCTTCAACATTGTCATCTCAGGAAGCCCTACAGCCGACCTGCGTTCTGACGCACGCGAAATATTTTCCAAAATCACGGAATTCCTAGGCAAGATCCAATAATGAAACTACTCAAGTATCTGAAGACGGCCATAAAAGGCGCATGCATGGGGGCAGCTGATGTCATTCCCGGTGTGTCCGGAGGGACAATAGCATTCATCATGGGAATCTACGATGAATTTGTAGGGTCCATCGCACGCATAGACTCTCAGGCTGTACGTATGTTTATCAAAGGCAGATTCGGAGAATTCTGGAGGCACATCAACGGGGCGTTCCTGCTTTCCATAGCGGTCGGTATCGGATTCAGCGTCGTGGCCCTTGCCGGTCTTATGCAAACACTTCTGAGCGACTACCCCATCCAGACATGGGCATTCTTCTTCGGACTCATTGTGGCTTCTTCGATATTCATCCTGCGAGGCATTTCGGGATGGCGGACACGCGAGGGACTTTTCCTGATTCTTGGAGCGGTGCTGGGTGTCGTTGTCTGCACCCTATCGCCCACACAGACCCCTGACGCACTCTGGTTCATATTCCTCAGCGGAGCCATTGCAATCTGCGCCATGGTCCTGCCAGGTATATCGGGAAGTTTCATACTGCTTATCCTAGGGAAGTACCAGTATATAATGGGATGTATATCCGACCTTGTCTCAGGAGTAAATTTCTGGGGCAATCTTGCAATTCTGGCTGTATTCCTCGCGGGAGCCGTAACCGGCATACTCGGATTCTCAAAGTTCCTCCACTGGCTGCTGGCACGCTGGCATAAGGAGACCCTCATAGTACTGGCAGGCTTCATAATAGGATCTCTTGTAAAGGTATGGCCTTGGAGCAATGCCGAAGCCGCTGTCCAGGCAGAAGCGGCAGGAAGCATGCTCTATGGCAGCGCAGCGGCATTTGCCTTGGTAGGATTCCTTATTGTAACAGGCATCGAACTTGCCGGCAAGGCTATCAGCATGAAAAATCAGGCATAATCCTTGGTATGCAGCCTGTCACAGACAGATTGCACAACCATGAGAAGGATTACAAGAAGCCATTTAGCAGGAGCCATCCCTTTCTTAGCCACAGCATGCATGTTCGGCTCTTGCACCATAGATCCGTTGAGAGACGAATTCAATGAAACCATCTGGACAGCAACAGAGGTACCCTTAGGGCCGTTGTCATTGGAGATTATCAACATCGAATTCACTGAAGACCAGGCTATATTAAGCGACGGCGAAGGGAATGTCATTGCAGAAGGATGTTATGACAATGACGGCCGGTGCGCCATATTCAGAGGCATGAGCACCGTCATTGACGGAATAGCTGTAACCTTCGTGGAAGCTCACCTTAGCAATGGCATCCTCTTTCTACTATGGCGTCCGGAGGACATTCTCTACCCCTTCACGACAGCTATGAAACGGAAAGGGTGACCTGCTTGTCAGCACAAAGAATCATGGCGACCCAATGGTCACCCGGCATAAGCGAAGATTTGTTCAGAGATCATTCCACAAACATTGCAGACGACATTGCGTCAAGTCATCGCGAGACTCTGCAAAAGCAACGACAAGCATCAACGATGTGAAGACTGCAATTTTTACGGAGACACCAGGGTCCGAAAAGCTATTGCAAATCCAAAAAAAAGTATTACCTTTGCATCCACTTTCGAAGTCAGCGTATTAACTGACAAGAAATGTAGGGACTGGTCCGGTAGCTCAGCTGGATAGAGCAACAGCCTTCTAAGCTGTGGGTCACAGGTTCGAATCCTGTCCGGATCACTTAAAGAAAGAGACTGTAAATCAATGATTTAGATTTACAGTCTCTTTCTTTTTTGGCACAATTCAGAGGCTTATTTCAATACAAAACCTGTCTGAATTTGGATAGTTTCGGATAAAAAGTGTGCAAAAAGTGTGCAATCAAAGTTATGGCAAAAGCATCATTCTATCACGATCTGAAAGCACATGTCACTACTGAAGGACGATGTTCTCCTCAAGGAGGTCAAGAAGGTCATCTATGTCTTCGTAGGACCGAGCAGTGGTAAGGACCGTCAGGAGCTTGCAGCCTTCCCCCGAGCCTTCAGTTCCGATGGCCGTGCAGATGAAGTTGCAGGCAAGGTTATCTTCTGTCTCAAGCTCGAACCCGAATGCAGTCCTGCCGAGGAAATCATACTCGCATACAGGACTTCCCTCTGACTGGGTACCGGCTTCACCGATAAGGTCCGCATAAGTGTCTTCTGCCTCGATAAGCGCATCAGAGCCTTCCGGCATAGGGCCATAGCTGACCACTACAGACCGCGGATCTCCTGCCACTGCCGATATATCTATCATGGCGCATTCCCTGCGATCCGGTTCCGTGTACATTTCAGTTTCGACATGCCATATCTCCGGCACCTGGATCTCTACTCCACCGAAGCAGACCCTCATAAGCTTGATATCACTCATACTTATCCTAATTAATGTTTATCTACGCAAAGCTACGATAAAAACACTACCTTTGCAAGCACTGACTAACGACCGGACACATGAAACAGTACGACTTCGACAAGATAATAGAACGAAGAGGAACCGGAGCCATCAAGACAGACGCCCTGAACAAAGTCTTCGGAATGGATGACCTTATACCCCTATGGGTGGCGGATATGGATTTTGAAACGCCGGACTTCATCACAGATGCCATCCGGAAACGCCTCGACCACCCTATATTCGGTTATACCGCAGAGCCGGAGGATTTCCGTCCATCCATTACCGACTGGATATATTCCCACCACGGATGGAAGGTTGAAAGCGAGTGGTTAAATTTCATTCCAGGCATTGTGAAAGGTATCGGCATGGCCATAAATGCCCTTCTGGAAAAGGATGACAAGGTCATCATACAGCCTCCTGTATATCATCCGTTCCGTCTGGTACCTCAGAAAAACGGCCATGAAGTGGTATTCAACCCACTGAAGGAAATGCCTGACGGCGGATACGTGATGGATTTCGAAAATCTGGAAGCCGTATGCGATGAAAACTGCCGGATGCTGATATTGTCCAACCCGCACAACCCTGCCGGAATCACATGGCCTCGCGAGACTCTTGAAAGGCTTGCAGAATTCTGCCACCACAAAGGCCTCATCGTTATTTCCGACGAGATTCACAGCGACATGGCCCTGTACGGCAACAGACACATCCCGTTTGCCAGCGTGTCGGAGGAAGCGGCTGCCTGCAGCATCACATTCGGAGCTCCTTCCAAGACATTCAACATCGCCGGGATAGTATGTTCCTATGCTGTAGTGCCTGACGACGGTCTGCGCAAAAGATTTTATGACTGGATGGAAGCCAATGAAATGGGATCCGCACCGCTTTTCTCCAGCATAGCCCTCATAGCCGCATTCAGACATGGGGAACCATGGAGAAGACAGATGATCGGGTACGTGGAAGCAAATATCGACTACGTGGTGGAGTTCTGCAGGAAAAGAATTCCTCAGATAAAGCCGCTTCGCCCTCAGGCATCGTTCCTGGTATGGCTCGACTGCCGCGGACTCAGCCTGAGCCATGAAGGACTGAACAGTCTTTTCGCCGAGGATGCCGGCCTGGCCCTCAACGACGGGGAGATGTTCAATCCGGGAGGAGAAGGGTTCATGAGACTCAACGTAGGAACTTCAAGACATATTCTTGAGAAAGCGATGAAAAAACTTGAAGCGGCTATTAAACATCTGAAATAAATAGATATATGCATAATATAAAAGTGCGTTCCTGGATACTGGAGCGCACTTTTGTATTATTTTACCCCTTTTCCGGATAATTTAGCTAACACGAAATTAAACCAGGGCGTAACTTTACATTCATGCAAAATTGCAAACCATAATCATTAATAACACAGTTCTATGAAGAAAAAATTATTTTTTATGATGATTGCACTGGTTTCGTGCTTCAGCATGACAGTGCACGCCCAAAAGGGAAGAATCATCAATGGTAATGTTTCTGACGACGTAGCTCCGCTTATCGGCGTTGGTGTAATGATTCAAGGTACAAATACCGGTGTCGTTACAGATAATGACGGAAACTACACAATCCAAAATGTAAAACCGACCGACGTGCTGGTTTTCTCTTACATGGGCTATGCTACCGAAGAAATTGAGGTAGGAAAAAGCGCCATAATCAACGTGGTGATGAAAGCTGACGCACGCACCATCGACGACGCTGTAGTTGTGGCAGTCGGTTACGGTGACGTACGCCGCAGAGACCTCACCGGTTCCATCGGCAAGGCCAACGTCAGCGACATTGTCAAAATACCTGTGACAAATGTTGAAGCCGCCCTCAACGGCCGTGTAGCTGGTGTGCAGGTTACATCTCAGGATGGTGGTCCCGGCGACAACTTCAACATCGTGATCCGTGGTGCCGGTTCCCTTACAGGAAGTACCGCTCCGCTTTACGTTATTGACGGCTTCCCTCAGGAGACATCCACAATGAGCGCCCTCAACCCTAACGACATCGAATCGATCGATATCCTCAAGGACGCTTCTGCAACTGCAATCTATGGAGCACGAGGTGCAAACGGTGTAGTTATCATCACTACCAAGAGAGGTGCATCAGGCAAGCCTACAGTAACATATAACGGTAACGTCACTTTCAGCACTGTGAAGAATGTGCCTGAAATGATGAACGCATATGAATTCGTAGCTCTCCAGCAGGAGCTCTATGATGAGGAGAAGTTCGCTGAGCAGTATTTTGCATGGGAATACAAGTCATTGGAAGATTACTTGAATGCTCCTTCATATGATTGGCAGCAGTATATCTTCCGCACTCCTGTAAGCCACAACCACCATGTATCCCTTAACGGATCGAACGGAGGTACCAAGTATGCATTATCACTCTCTTACAGCGACCAGCAGGGTGTAATCATCAATTCCGGAGTAAAGCGCTACCAGGGTAGAGTGAACCTCCAGCAGAAAGTCGGAGAGAAATTCACTGTAGACTTCACAACGAACTACTCGACCAAAGTACAGGACGGTCCTACAGCTTCTACCACTGAGACAGCGATGTCATCAGCCTATATGTATAGTGTATGGGGCTACAGACCTGTATCACCTAAGGGATCTGATCTTCTTGCTGCACCATTTGACGAATCAGTGAGCATGCAGGACGACTATCGCTTCAATCCTGTGCTTTCAGCAAGACACGAATACAGACACAAGATCACCACAGACCTCCAGGCAAATGTCGGAGTGACATACGAAATCATCAAAGGCCTCAAGCTCAAGGTGATGGGAGGATACAGCCTGCGTGACTACACCAACAAGGAGTTCAACGGAAGAAACACAATTACCGGAAACGAGCATCCTAACAATACCAGAAGTAAGGGTATCAATGCAAAGCTCTCGAATACAAAGACACAGAACCTTATCAACGAGAACACATTGTCTTATTCCCTCAAGAAGAACAAGCATGGCTTCAACGCTCTGGTAGGTCTTTCATTCCAGAAGAGTTCTGCATATATGCATTCTATCACAGCAGAGCACATTACAAATGAGTCTTACTGGATGGCCGGACTCGGAAAGAGCGAAGGAGACACAAAGCCGACCGTAACGTCTTCATTGGGAGAGAATGCCCTTATGTCATACTTCGGTCGTGTAAACTACAACTACGACTCACGCTACTACGCTACATTTACAATGCGTGCCGACGGATCCAGCAAGTTCGCACCAAAGAACCGTTGGGGCTACTTCCCTTCAGGATCAGTTGCATGGGCATTCGGTAGAGAAAGTTTCATCAAGGACAATCTTCCGTTCCTGACCAACGGTAAGCTCCGTGCCAGCTACGGTCTGACCGGTAACAACCGTATCGGAAACTACGACTGGATGGCTCAGCTGGTAACAGGCAACATGACATACGGCAACGCCAACTACTATCCTTGGGACAGCACCGTTACAACCGCATACATCCTCGGAAACATGGCGAACGAGTCTCTGAAATGGGAGACTACAGAGCAGATGGACCTCGGTATCGACCTCGGATTCCTCGACGACAGGATCAACCTTACAGTGGACTACTATGTAAAGAATACCCGTGACCTTCTCCTCGATGCTGACATCGCATCCAGTTCAGGATTCAGAACAGCTGTCATAAATGTAGGTCAGCTCAGAAACAGCGGATGGGAGTTCACCCTTGAGACCGTAAACATCAAGACCAAGAACTTCGAGTGGACCAGCAACTTCAACATCGCCTTCAATGAGAATAAGATCATGGCTCTCAACTCAGGCCAGACCGAGATGCAGTCATTTGTACACTGGGACAACAACTACAACAGCATGGTGGCATACGTGAGCCGCGTAGGAGAGGCTGCAGGTAGCATGTTCGGTTACATTTATGATGGCGTCTATACAGTTGAGGACTTCGACTACAATGCAGAAACCGGAAAATACACCCTCAAGGAGGGCATTCCAGCATATGTAGAATCAACACAGCCAGGTGACCCTAAGTACAGAAATACCAATGATGACGATGAAATCAATGAGTCCGACAGGGTTGTAATCGGTAACGGTCAGCCGCTTCACACCGGTGGTTTTACAAACAACTTCACATGGAAGGGATTCGACCTGAACATCTTCATGCAGTGGAGCTACGGAAACGACGTCCTCAATGCAAACCGTCTGGTATTCGAGAACTGCGGAGGAAAGGCTAACCGTAACATGTTCAAGACATTCACTGACAGATGGTCATTTGACAACCAGGACACAACTATGCCAAGGGCAAAAGCTCAGGGTGCTGCAGTATATAGCTCACGCTATGTAGAGGACGGATCATTCCTGAGACTCCGCAACATCACTTTGGGATATACCTTCCCTAAGAAGGCCCTCAAGAAGATGAAGATAAGCAATCTTAGACTGTATCTTGCTGCTGAGAATATCGCAACCCTTACAAACTATTCAGGAATGGACCCTGAAGTATCCGTAAGACATAGCGTCCTTACTCCAGGATTCGACTGGTCGTCATATCCAAGAGCCTTCGGCGCTTCATTCGGAGTTAATGTAACATTCTAAAGAACGAGAAAATGAAAAAGACAATAATCAGCATTTCATTGGCTGTCGCGTCAGTACTCTCCATCTGCTCATGCGCGGATTTTCTAACCACGACGCCATACGATTTCGACAACCCGGAGACATTCTATACAACAGAGAAAAACTGCAAGATGGCTCTCGCCGGAGTATATAGCGCTATCACTCAGGCAGGAACATACGGCAACCGCTATTCAGTTTACATCTCAGGCTGCGACGACATGTCATTCTGGACCCGCAAGGCTTCATCAACTGCATCGAACGTATGCGGTAATGACCACACTCCTGCAAATGCAGATATATTTGAGGCTTGGGCCGATTTCTACACCGGCATCAATAGTGCAAACATCTTTATGAAAAAGATTGATGCTTCGGATTTGAGTGACGAGCTTAAGATTAAGTATAAGGGAGAGGCAAAATTCCTCCGTGCATTCTACCACTTCCTTCTTGTCCAGGGATGGTATGAAGTTCCTATCAGGACAGAATCCATCAATGACGTGAACAGTGCATCTTTGGAAGCTACAAGCCACGCAGAAGCTCTGAAATGGATCATCCAGGAGATGGAAGACTGTGTGGATATGGTGGATGACTCTGAATACGACAAGTCTCCTTCATATGTAAAGAAGAACACTGTCATGGGTATCCTCGCCAGAGTATATCTCTGGAGCGCAGGCTATCCTAACAACGGAGGCAAGGATGACTACGAAAAGGCCGCTTATTGGGCAAATGAGGTGAAGAAGTCCGGAAAGCACCAGCTTAACCCTGATTTTGAAAGCCTTTGGAAAATGATGTGTGGAGACCAGTATGATGCAGTCTACAATGAGTCTATCTGGGAGGCTGAATTCTACGGCTCACGTGATGATGGCAATATGACCATGGGACGTATCGGTAACACTTTGGGCAATCTCGATCAAACTCCTACCAAGGTATCCAGCGGATTCTGCGCAGGAACATTGCTCCTTTGGGATCTCTACTCTGCAGATGACCCTCGCAGAGATGTGACAATGTGTCCTTATTATTATAAATATGACAAAAAAACCGAGAAGCTTACGAAGACGACTTGGACGGCCAGCCAGATCATCAAGCGCACATGCGGTAAGTTCAGAAGAGAATGGGAGCCGGCATATTCTGCAAACAAGAACTGGACTCCAGAGAACTTCCCTCTCCTGCGTTACTCGGATGTACTCCTTATGCTTGCTGAAGCTGAGAACGAAGCTAATCAGGGCCCTACAGCTCTTGCTTATGAGTGTATGAACCTCGTACGCGCACGCGCCCTGCAGCCTGAGCTTACAGCCGGACTGGACTATGCGGCATTCAAGCAGGAAGTAATGGATGAAAGAGCACGTGAGCTTACCTTCGAGGCTCTCCGCAAATACGACCTGATCCGTTGGGGAATCTATTTAGACCGCATCAAGAATGACCTTGGAGAAGCTGTCAAGGACAAGCGTTGGAAAAATGGTACAGTTGAAGAAAATAACGACGGCGGCGTATCTGCATTCATAAGCAGAACCGCAGAAAAGCATCAGTTCCTCCCTATTCCTGAAAAGGAACTCGCAGTGAATCTGCTGCTTGAACAGAACAAGTACTGGAAATAAACTTCCCCTGATCATAAAACAAGACACCCCGGAAATCAATCCGGGGTGCTTTGTTTGTATAATGCTCTATTATTATTCGACCTTACCCTTTCGATAATTCAAAGGACGTACATGATAAAGGTCATTGAAGCACTTGGAGAAATAGTTTGACGATGCAAATCCTGTTCTATCGGCAATTTCCGAGATAGACAACTCCGGATTATTCTTAAGCAAATATGCTCCTCTCTTCAGACGGAGTGTCATAATGAATTCATTCGGGGTCTGTCCCGTTATAGCCTTTATCTTTGCAAAAAGATTCGTACGGCTCATAGCCATCTCATGGGCAAACATATTGACATTGAATTCAGGATTGTCCAGATTTTCCTCTATAACGGAAGTGGCCTTATCCATCATCACCTGATCCAGCGAGTTTGTAGCCAAAATCTTGGAAGACATATCCGGCTGACGCGAGAACTTCTCCTGTAGCATCTTTCTCGAATTGACCAGATTATTGCATCGTGAAACCAATAGACGAGTATCAAAAGGCTTGGCAATATAGTCATCCGCACCTATCAGTATGCCCTCGATATTGTGTTCCACATCAACACGTGCTGTCAGAAGTACCACCGGGATGTGACATGTGGCGACATCGGACTTTATTTTCCTGCATAGGTCGGTTCCATTCATCTTTGGCATCAACACATCGGTCACAACGATATCCGGCAACTTTGCAAGACACTCTTCCCATGCCTGGGCACCATCAGAAGCTGTTATTATATTGTAAAATGGAGAGAATATCTCCTCCAGAAGTTTTCTGACCGCCTCATTGTCATCCACAACAAGCATCGTATACTCTTTATTTTCTGTCTCTACACCATTACCCGGCTCTTTCAATAAAGGCAAAGGGACATCAGAATCCTCTTTTAAAGCAAACTGATTATCGGTAAAATGAGAGTATCCTAAAGGAAGGGTTACAATAAATGAAGAACCTTTCCCTTCTACGCTTTCAACCGTTACAGTGCCCTTATGGAGTTCCACAATGCCCTTCACTATCGCCAAACCGATACCTGTACCATCCTGAGCTCTTGACTCTATGTTATCGACACGGTAGAATTGTCTGAATATATTCTCCTTCTCATCTTCGCTCAGCCCACACCCTGTATCGCTGACAGACAGCACCATGTCCGTTCCGGACAAGCCTACAAAGATGTTTATTGCCCCCCCCGGTTCGGTATATTTGAGCGCATTGGCCAACAGATTCCTCAAGACTTTCTGGAACTGCGACTGATCGTACCATACCTCCAGACGATCCGACTCAGTCTCCATCGTTAGAGAGATATTACGCATTTTCGCATACTCCTCGAAGACAAGATAAAACTCCTTTACAAGTTTGATGATATCGTGTGGAGCGACCTTAATCTGCAGTTCGCCATGCTCCTGCTTACGGAACTCCAGAAGTTCTGAAATAAGCTCCTTCAAATGCACGCTGTTCTTATAAATTGAAAGGACCTTATTATAAAGCGAAGGAGTGAACTCCTTACTATACATCAGATTCTCTATCTGGGATATTACGACCGTAAGAGGCGTACGTATCTCGTGCGAGATATTGGTAAAGAATCTGAGTTTTGACTGGTTCAGGATTTCAATATCATTATTCCTGCGTTTTTCATATTCAAGAGATTGGCGGAGTTTCTGTCCTCTATTATATGTCACCATGACAACGACTATAAAGAAACCTATAATAATCGCCCATATCAGCAATGCCCACCACCTGAAGTACCACGGAGGCATAATTCGGATATTTAGAATTGCAGGAGACAATGCTTCCTCTTCATCAAACACTGAAATCCGCCCGTCCGTCCCAAACAGATACAGACCTTCATGGCACGTACCAGCCCAGATATTGTTCTCCGAGTCCATATACATTCTGTTGGAGCACACAGATGGTACGATACACTTGCAAGACCTGTCCTCTTCATTGAACTTCCATATTCCCTTGCCTTTTGTTCCAACCCAGATCTCACTATCGCGGAAAACCATATCTGTGATGACAGCCGGAAAACCTTTCTTTTTTATAGGTGTAAATACTTCAGTATCCGGACTCCACTTATAGAGCATGTTACCTGAGCATGTGTACAGTATCCCATCATGACAGTTGATTGTACGGACATTTTCAATGGGAAGCATATCGGTCTTCCTTGTTACGGGATCCATGGAAAACACTCCTTCACCACAAAGCATCCATATGTGTCCGTTCTTATCCCCGACCACGCGAAGCACCTCACCATTCATGACCATTTCCATTTCATTACCGTCATATCTTCCTAGTCCTTTGCGCGTACCGACCCATATGATTCCATACTCATCAACATATAAGTCATTTATCTGCAACTGCGAAAAGCTGGTCCCGGCAGTCAGGTTGGAATAGGAAATCGGCTGACCGGCAGCATAGCTGCAGCAGAACATTAACAGAACTGTCAGAATAATCGATCCGAAAGTTTTTTTAGCACACATAATAAAACGCCTATATTATAACTACACAAAATTAGACAACCCCTTTCCTTCGCAAAACACACGACAGGATGTTTGTATAATTTTACACTTAGTTTGTATTTTTTTATTCTATTTTTGCCGAACTTAATAAGTCATATTTACTACCTTTAGCAAAGGTAAAAAAAACAGGGATATGATAAAGAAATTGACAATCATTATAGCGGCAGCCATACTGGCGGGGTCACACGCCCACGCACAGGGAATAGAACTCGACAGATTCTATACATTCGAATGCGACGATGTCCCTGCAACGATATCAGCCGGGAACGGAAGATTGTCCATATCCGGCAAGCATTTCCGCGAAGGGGAACATTCTCTCAGATGGGACTTCTCCGAAAAGGATGTGCTTTCACTCAGACAGGACCTGATGTTTGAACACAAGGACACGACAGGAAAGGATACATACCTTTCTTCATTCGTGTTCTGGGTCTATAATGAAAAACCTTTCAAGGAGAAGATGACCGTGGAGTTCCTTAAGGAAGGCAAGATATGCTCATGGTTCGAAATGGGCATGGATTTCACAGGATGGAGGGGAGCGTGCATTTCATATGAACGGGACATGCAGGGCTGTCCGGCAACAGGAATGGACGAGATCCGGATGAGCTCTCCGGCAAGCGAAGGAACCATCTATATCGACCATCTGGTGACGGCTTCGAAAATAGACTCCAGATTTCAGTCGCCGGACGTGCATCTACCTTTCGTGAACAAAGACACGAAGAACCACTGGCTTCTGGTATACCGGCATTCGCTGATGGAGCCGGACATCGAACTCACACCCCTTACAGACATGCAGGTTGCGGACATGGAGATCATGTCAGAACGTTTCAGAAGCACTCTTTATGAACCGAAGCCGTTCACGGCAGGAAGGATGGAGAAACTGAGAAAAGGCTTCGGATACTACAGGATTAGCTATGATGGTGACGGTGCCGTAACAGGACGTCCTATATTCATGGTACGCCATTCGGAAATATATGAGAGATTCTTCCCTAACTGGAGGAAGCAGATGTTTGCTCAGGACGGGAATGAATTCGATCCTTTCTTCGAGTTGATGAAGGCAGTAGCCATCGGATATTGCGATGCCAAGGAGCATGGAGACAAGGAGGAACTGAAAAGGATGTTCCTATCCATGTATGACTACATAACAGACCTCGGAGTCGCTGCCGGAAGCAGCTGGGGTTACTGTCACCACTACGGCTACAATATCCGAGGACTATACCCCGCATATTTCCTCATGAAGGATGTGCTGAAGGAGGCTGGAAAGCTCAAGCAGGCGGAAGAGACCATGTGCTGGTATGCCATAACCAATGAAGTTTATCCCAAACCGGCAAAAAACGGAATCGTAATAGACCAGTTCAACACCCATATGGAAGGGCGAATAGCCAGCATGCTCATCATGGAGGACTCTCCGGAAAAGGTGCGCTACCTGCGTTCGTTCTCACGCTGGCTGGACTACGGATCACGGCCTTCGGACGGTCTGTCCGGATCCTTCAAGACAGACGGCACATGCTTCCATCACTGCAACCACTACCCTGCCTATGCCACCGGAGGGCTTGACGGTGCAGTAAATGCCCTCTACTGCCTCAGCGGAACCGGCTTCAGGATATCCGAATACGCACACTCCACAATCAAGAACGTGCTCCTGACAATGAGGTTCTACTGCAATACACACCAATGGCCTCTGGTCCTGTCCGGAAGACATCCTAACGGAAAGAACAGGCTGGTTCCGATTCATTACGGACTCATGGCGAAGGCAGGAACCCCTGACGGCTCGTCCGCCATAGACACAGAGATGGCAAAGGCCTTCCTCAGACTGACTGCTCCGCTGAAGAAAAAAAGCCGTTACGAAAAGAAGCTTGAAAAAGAGCTGCTTGCATCCGGAATCACACCCGAAGATACTCCACAGGGCAGCAAGTCTCTCGGATATGGATGTACACTTATCCACCGTCGCGGTAATTGGATGGCTGTATTCAGGGGACACAGCAGATATATATGGACCTCGGAGCAGTATCTTAACGCCAATTTCTACGGGCGTCATCTCGGATACGGAGCACTGGAAATCATGACTGGGCCAGAGGGTGCACCGGTAACCCTTGCCACCAGCGGATGGAAAGAAAAGGGATTCGATTGGAACCGCATACCGGGAGCCACATACATCCACCAGCCTTTCGAAAAGCTCAGGGCAAAAGTGCTCAACGTGGATACATTCTCAGGATTCGAGGAGATGCTTTACTCTGACGAGGCTTTTGCCGGAGGACTGTCATCAGAGGGATGGAACGGCAACTTCGGCATGATCCTCCACGAACATGACAAATATGACGGAAGCATGCGCGCACGCAAGTCATACCACGTCGTGGATAATGTGATAGTCTGTCTAGGCAGCGACATCACCAACACAGAGATCGGACGCAGCACCGAGACTGCAGTTTTCCAACTGTCAGCCGACACAGACCAGGACAAGGAACACTGGAGCAAGGCTTCTTCGTCTGACGTCACTTTCATCGACAGGAACTGCACTGGCTATTATATCGGCAAGGCTTCGCGTGGAAATGCGAAATTCATTGCAGCATATCCCCAGGTAACCGTATGGGAGCGAAAGGAAGGTCAGTCGCAGGGAGACTGGGTATCGCTCGTAATCGATCATGGAAAGGCACCGGAAGGAGCATCTTATGAATATGCCGTAATGCCGGGAACTGACAGCAGATCGTTGAAGAAATTCTCACGCAACCCTTCATACAAGGTCCTCAGGCAGGACAGGAAGGCACATATCGTGGAATTTGACGCAGGAATAAGCTCATATGTGTTCTTCGAAAGGCCTGACTTCCGGCTTGACGGGGTGGTATGCAGCGCGGACACGTCATGTCTGGTGATGACCACACAGAAGAAAGACTATATGAACCTGTCTGTCGCACAGCCTGACCTCGCACTGTACAGAGGTGGAAGCGACGAACTCTTCGATAAGGAAGGGAAAAGAGTCGAGAGAAGCATATATTCAAGACCTTGGAAAGACAGCCCGAGTCTTGAAATTCCTGTGAGCGTGACCCTCAAGGGATCATGGGATATTATCGAGGCTTCAGAATACGTATCCTCACGTCAGGAAAACGGAAATACCGTCATCACGGTAAGATGCTCGGAAGCCAGGAGTTATGACATACCGCTAAAGAAACAAAGATAAAATATGAAGAAAATGAACATCTCAGCCAAGGGAATTGCATCCTTCTCGCTTATGGCAGGAGCTACCCTAGGCCTTGGCTCATGTAAGGAAAACGAGCGCCCAAACTTCCTTATCATCCTGGCAGATGATTTCGGAGGAATGGACACCGGAGCTTGTGGAAGCACATATTACGAGACCCCAAACATCGACCGCATCGCGGCTGAAGGCATCCATTTCACTGACGGATATGCGGCATGCAATGTGTCCAGCCCTACCAGGGCATCTCTCATGACCGGAATGTACACTCCATGTCACGGAATTACCGACTGGATCGGCTCTCCTTCCGGGGAGGCATGGCGCAAGAAGGGATGGCACAACATGATGCTTCCTCCTGAGTACGAGCACAACCTCGACACCGAGAAGTTCCTATGCCTTCCTCAGGCACTCAAGGATGCCGGATACAGCACCTTCATGGCAGGAAAATGGCATCTCGGAGACCGCACCACCCCGGAAATGGCAGGTTTCGAAATCAACAAGGGAGGCTATCATGCCGGACAGCCTAAGGGCGGATACTTCTCACCATATCAGAACCCTAAGCTTGAAGACGGCCCTGACGGGGAAAATCTTTCGATGCGTCTGGCTCAGGAGACCAACGCATTCATTGAGAATCATCTCAAAGAGAATGGTGACAGGAAACCATTCATGGCATATCTCTCATTCTATGCCACCCATACCCCTGTAGAGACCACCAAAGAGAACTGGGAATATTTCCGCCAGAAAGCCATAGACAATCCGGTGACAGACCGCGAAGCGTTCAAACTGGACGGAAACTGGACAGTGGCGCAGATACAGGATAATCCTCTATACGCCGGTCTTGTAAGACAGATGGACGATGCAGTAGGCTGTGTGATGCAGAGACTCAAGGAACTCGGAGCGGATAAGAACACCATAGTCATATTCATGTCGGACAACGGAGGATTCGCATCATTGGGATGGTTCTCCACCTCAAACTACCCTTATCGGGGAGGCAAGTCATACCAGTGGGAAGGCGGCACACGAATTCCGTTCTTCATCTATGCTCCTATGGCAAAGGATAACGGGCGCAAATGCATGACCCCTGTAAACACAGTAGATATCTACCCTACTCTCCTGGACTACGCTCAGGTGGAATGTCCTGATGTGGACGGTGTCTCTCTCAGGCCTGTCATAGAAGGCGGTGATATTGAGGAGCGTCCTATGTTCTGGCATTATCCTCACTACGGAGGCTCTGGCGGAGACCCTACTTCAATCATCAGAGACGGTGACTGGAAACTTATCTACTACCATGAAGACGGCCATTGCGAACTATACAACCTCCGGGAAGACATGATGGAACAGCACGATGTCATTGCGGACAATGCCCGGAAGGCAGAAGACATGAGGATCAGCCTCATGCAATGGCTCAAGGACAGCGGAGCAAGAATGCCGGTACCAGACCCTGAATACAATCCTGATGAAAGGCAGAAGTTCCTGAAAAAAGAACGCAAGAAGATACTTGACGAGCAGAACAGGAAAAGGGATGCCAGGCTCAAGGACGACTACCAGCCGGACAAGACCTGGTGGGGCAGTCAGGCAATAGACGACTAGGAACTAAGACCTGACAATATACAAAAACCTCCGGCATGGCTTTCAACAAGCTGCCGGAGGTTTTTAATTATAGTCAAGAGCATTACTCCACTACCACAACGGTGGTGTCTGCTGCTACTTCAACTTCCACGACTTCCTCTACTACTTCCGTCTTCTCAAACCAAGGAAGCGGAGAAGGGAACCCTGCCCATGCGAAGAGGTTGCCGAGCCAGAGGCCTACAAGCACCGTTGCAATGCTTGCAATGGAGATGCACCACTTCTTCCAAGGTGCAAGACCCTTTCTTGCATATGGGTCCTTCAGCTTGAGTTTCGGATACTTAGCAACATCCGTGAGGGTCTCTCCGAAAGGAATGCTGATCTTGGATGCCGCATTGACAGCCCAACCGTTGGCATTCAGGAGAGGTGCGATGTTGCGGCGGCGGAGCTTGAGCCATGCCATCACCATTGCCGGTCCTGAGATTACAAGCAGCACACCCACGAACGCGAGGATGACCTGCCACCAGGCAAGTGCGAAGATGCCTTTTGCAAGAGCTGCAACAGCCGAGCCGATCATGCCCAGAGCCATACCTATGGCAGCGAAGATACCGGCGAATTTTCCGATGTCGAAGGCCTGAGGAGCTGCCGGAGCCGAGCCGTCTGCAGGGGCTGCCTTAGGAGCAGCATTGATCTTTGCAGTGGCGTCGCTCATGATCTTGGCATCCTTGTCAGCCGCACTCTTGCTTATGAGATTTTCGATAGCTGTGGCCATCCTGCGGTAAGGAGACCAGAACGACTGTGCAATGCTGATAGGATTGTCGATGATCTTTGTAATTACCGCATCCCATTCCACGCCTGCATTGTCATAATAGACAGCATTCTTTCCTACCATCAGGTCTCCTACATCGCCCACCGTCACAGCCGCCACGATGGAGATCTTGCCGGCCTGAGTCTTGGTGGTGCAGTCGCAGTAAACCAGATACATTCCGCTGGAAGGAGCCATTGCATTGTGCTTGCCGGCATCGGCCACAGGCATACAGAAATGACATTCCCTCTGGTCGATGATGAGTCTTCCGGACTGGAATATAGCCTTCTCCTTCTTATTATAGAAATCCTGAAGAGTAACGAAGTTTCTGAGCAGACGGTAGAAGTCGCGGTAAACATGGAGGAACTTGGTCACAGTGTCGATATTTTCGGCCTCCTCCTTGAGTGCTGCATCCTGAGCCACGAGTGCAAGGAGAGATTCCTTGCGGTTCTGCTCGAGAAGGGTCTTCACTGCATCAAGGCCGAGACCTTCCACTGCAGCTCCTGCCTTGGCAGCCTTCCATGATGTATATGCAGCGAATTTCGCTCCGATGGCGGCCCAGTCAGCCTCAGTGAGCACCTTGGCGCCTGGCTCTACTGCAATTGCCTTCAATGTCTCGAACTGAGCGGCCCATGCAGGGTTCACCGGCTCAGAGAGGTCGATTTCGGCTTTTCCTGTCACGCGCGCTATAGGATATGAAGCGATCTCGTCAGTCTTGCCTGTGAGGTTATCCGCGCTGATGGCCTGGATGCTTGCCGTCTGCACGTCAAGAGATGCAGTGCTGTCAGGAGAGAAGGCAGCAAGCTTCGAACGCACGAAGAAATCCTTCACCTTCGCATCAAGAGCATTATATGCAGCAATGGCGGCATCAGTCCTGTCCCCGTAAGGAGCCTCTACAGTGGCCTCGTTCCATGCCACGTAATCCGCGAGAGCCTTATAGAATGCCTCTACGAGATCGGCATTTACGCCCATTGCGCCGCTTCTGTCAGCCACGCCGCCAAGACATGTCACAGCGGCAGCCACAGCAGCCTTATCGGCAGCATCTTCAGCAGTAGCCTCGGTGATGACTCCATCTCCGTTGAAACGGGTCTTGGCAAAGATTGCAGCATTGTCAGCTGTGTCTGCTATAGAGATTACAGTACCTTCCTTGCCGAGGTTCTCAAGAATCTGCTTTGCTGAGTTGTAGAGTTTCTTTCCGGTATCAGAGTCTGTATTGATATCCTTGATGTCGATGCTGTCCTTGCCTTCGAGAAGAAGGTCGGCATCATTCAGAAGTCCGGTAATCCATTTTGATGTGCAGATGACATCATTGATACGAAGCTTTCCATCTGAATCGCAGTCCATGTAGGAGAGACTCTTCTCATCGATCTCCAATCCCTTCACCGGACAAGAGAGGACAGTCCACATCTTAGGGTCAAGTTCAGAAAGATGAGCGATATCCTCGCCCTTTGTGATCTTCACGCGTGAGGTGCCCCCGATATTATCGAAGTCCCACTTGTACTTTTTGTCTTTGGTCAGTAGTGCCATATCTTAAATGATTAATTATCCGCAAGATTTTCGAAATCATGCGAATTTAATCATTTTTTTTGATACTACATCCTCCGGACGTCCTGAACTCCGTTGCGGGTCATGGTTATACGGAAGTGGTGGTATTCGACTGAGCCGTCGTGCTGAAGCTGGAAGACTATATTTACATAGTATATCTTCTGAACATCTATGCATCGGATATCTCCGTTCTCATCGACCATATCGACCGGCACCTGAGGGTTGTCCATCTTCTGGGTGAAGCGGGTCAGGTGGAGGCGCATGATTTCATTGACTCCGCGCATAGGGTACTCGTCCACCGATTTGAGAACCACATCATCTATAGTCAGATGCTTGCGGTATAGAAGGATCTTCTCTTCGAACACGCGAGGCTCATCCTCCACCGAGGAAGCATTGTTCCGCAAGGCCATCACCTCCTGAGGGGTGCGGGACATGGATATGAAGTCGAATCCTTCCTTCATCTGCCCCACCTTGGTCTTTCCGATGACGATGCTGGCCTTCTTGTCGTAGTATTTATTGCCGAGCCTGTGCGCGAAATAGTAGCGCAAAAGGTCCTTGATGCGGTCCTTAAGCATATAGCTGACTACGAGGACTACAAAAAGAGGCCAGGTGATGTTGCCGTATTTCATCTGGCTGTACCATCCTACCGCCGTAGCGAAAATCATCGCCACACCTGCAGCTATGCTGTAATATATCTGCTGCACGGCCACCCCGTCCTTTTTCTTGTCCAGACGTATGTAAAGTTCGCTCTCGATGAACTTCTTCAGCATGCCGTGATGATAGACGAGCTGGCGGTCATGTTCCGGATCATTGTGGAGAATGCCGTAATCGTTGGACACCTTGTAGCGTCTTTCGGACATGATGAGTTCCATGAATCCCTTTCGGATGTCTGCATATGCCGCCGGATTCATGGAGGAGTCTATGGCGCGGATTATCCTTGTGGTCCGGAGTTCCACAACATGGCTCATAAACTCGTCACATAGACGGAAGTAGCTGCGGGTCTTGTCTGAGACTGTCGGAACATCTATAATCTGATACAACGCACGGAATTTCTTCAGGATTTCCGAAGATGACTTCACATAGTCCTCCACAAGATACCCCGCCGAATCAAGGGAGCGTGCCGCACGGATATGGGCAGCCTGATCACGCAGTGCGCTTTTGAATATGGCTGCGAACATCTTGAGATGATACTCGTAGGCATCCAGATCTGTCTGCTGATGACTGCCGACGACATTTTCCAGAGCCTGACGGAGAATAGTCAACGGTTTGGAAGTGTCCTGAGCGATATCGCGAAGAAGATAGACAGGAGTAATCAGACGGACATTGGACTTGATATCGCGATAGAACTGCTTTTTTCCGTAGTTCTCCGGATTGATATCCAGACTGTTGGGCACGAATATCCATGCGTTTACGGAGAAGTCGTCACGGATTCCGTCCTCGCAGCAGTCGAATCCGAATTTGAACTCGACCGAGAAATTATCGTGTTTTTTCGCCTGTATTGAAATCATATCTTAAAACAATCCAGGGGTGTAACCCAGCCAATGGAGAACGGTCTCGCCCCACACGAGAATCATCACCCACGCTATGAGCATCATGGTGATTCCGAACTTAAAGGTATCGCTCCAGCTATACTGGTTGGTTGTATATAGCAGCGCTGCCGGCTTGCTGTTGAAAGGCAGCACGTAAACATGTTCAATAAGAAGGGACACCGGAATGGCAAGGCTCATCACCTCGAATCCGTATTTCTGTGCAATACCGATTGCTATCGGTACAAATATCATTGTTCTGATGGTCTTGGACTGGAACAGCAGACCGCTGAACAGCATCATACCTGTCAAAAGGAGATAGAACACCCAGAACGGTGTGTCCGCAGCCACACCCATCGCACTGAAGGCAGAGTCCACCAGAGTGTTAGGAATGCCTGTCACATTGAGTCCCACTCCGATTGCATATGCGCCGGCCGAGAAGAGCATCAGGTGCCATGGAATATCCACATCGTTCCACTTCACGACACCTATCTTCGGAAGGAGCGCGATTACTGCACCGATGAAAGCGACAGTCGTGGCATCTATTCCATGCAGTTTGTCAGTAGCCCACAGAATAAGGACTCCGACAAAGATAAATACCGCCTTATATTCATCCAGCGTCATTTTTCCCATTGCGGCAAGTTCCTCCTTCAGACGGTCCATACCACCTTCAATGCTTGGCTTGGACTCCTCCTTGCTGATAGGGAATATGATTTTGGTACCCACGATCCAGCCTATGAGAAGAAGGATGAGGGCAAGAGGGAAGGATATCCAGAGACGGTCAGAATATCCATATCCTGTATCTCCGGTAGCGCCTATGATCAGCGAATATGCCAGAAGGCTGGCTCCCGAGCCGGTAAGGAATGCACTTGCACCCACATTCACCTGGAAAAGGTTCTGGAGCACGAGGTTACGTCCGAAGTTGTTTCGATGTCCGTTCGATGCGCCGTAGATCGCAGCAACAGTCATGAATATAGGCAGAAGGATTGCAGCCTTGACTGTGGTCGCCGAAATGAAGGCCGAGAGAATCAGGTTGATGACTATGAAGCTCAGGAATATACCTGTAGCACTTTTGCCAAAGCGTATTATGAACCAGAGGGCAAGACGCTTGGCCACCTTTGTCTTCACCAGCATGCTTGCAAGGATGAAGGAAAGGATATTGAGCCACATCACAGGATGGCCGAGCTGGGCAAAGGCCTCCTTCTGGGAAGTGACTCCTGTGAGCACTATGCCGAGGATGACGAACAAAGATGTGAGGTAATTCGGAATGGCTTCGGTTATCCATAGGATGATTGAAGCTACGAATATCGCCAGCATGGCATAATTGGCGCGCAGAAACTCTGCATCACCGATCTTTGCCAGGTTCTTCGCGGCTTTCTCCGGAAGACTGTCGAAATTCATATTCTCCAGGAACGGTATCTTGAAGACCCAGAAGATCAGGATGAATGACAATATGGCAAGCGGAGCACCCAGACGGGCCATCCACTTCTCAAAATTGGTCTTCTCCATCTTCGGGAGTTTCTCCAACTTGTAATTGTTCATATCCAGCGGGTCGAATGCCTGCTCCTGTTCCAGTTCGGTATTCTTGTCAGTCATAGTGTGGTCGGTTTGGTTTTAAAGATTTCTCGACTCGGCCTGCAGCCTCGCTCGAAATGACAGTCAGAACGGTCGGGATGACGGTCGGAGACTGTCATTTCGAGCGAACGAAGTGAGTCGAGAAATCTTCAGTATAATTATTTAGCCCAATTCTTATATGGGTTCTTCATGAGCATGGAGTTGTAGTACTTCACGTCTCCGGTAACCTCCTCTCCGAGCCACTCAGGCTTTACAAAAGTCTCGTCCTCAGAAGAAAGTTCAACTTCAGCCACGACAAGGCCTTCGTTGTCACCGTAGAATTCGTCTACCTCATAAGTATGGTCACCAGCCTCAACGAGGTAGCGTGTCTTGTCGATCACGCCTGGCTCGCAGATCTTCAGAAGTTCCTGTACTTCTGCTACAGGGATTTCCTTCTCCCACTCGAAACGGCTTGCACCGCTCTCGGAGCCGATACCCTTGATGGTGAT
>CANBDX010000025.1 GCA_947367315.1 uncultured Bacteroidales bacterium
CAGCCCCGGGGCACCCCCGCCTCGTCCAGCTCGGTATGGGGTAAACGGTGGGGACCCCGCCGGGCCCCGTGACTGTGACCCTTGGATTTTCAAAGCACCGTGACCCGCTGGCTGAATACCTCATCGGCAGCGCAAAGGCCGCCATTATCAGGAATGCTCCAGAAGGCACTGTGGTGGAAGTGAAGTCAATAATAAAGAACGAGGCTGCACCTAAGAAGAAGCCCGGACTCGACCTCGGATTCGAGGAAATCTCTGGAGTAAGGCATATCATAGGCATCGCCTCAGGCAAAGGCGGTGTGGGAAAATCCACCGTTTCGGTCAATCTGGCCGTGGCTCTCGCACGTCTCGGATATAAGGTAGGACTCGCAGATGCGGACGTTTACGGTCCGTCAGTTCCAAAGATGACGGCAACGGAAGGCCTTATGCCTGATGCGTTCCAGGAGGGCGAAAAGGAAGTGATCATGCCTCTGGAGAAATACGGAGTCAAGTGGATGTCCATAGGATATTTCGCAAAGCCTGAGCAGGCCCTCATCTGGAGAGGTCCCATGGCCTGCAACGCCCTCAAGCAGATGATCCTGCAGGTACGCTGGGGCGAACTTGACTTCCTGCTCATAGACATGCCTCCGGGAACAGGAGACATCCACATCAGCCTCGTGCACGACATCCCTATGGAAGGTGCGGTCATTGTAAGCACACCTCAGGACGTGGCCCTTGCAGACGTGGAAAAGGGTGTGAACATGTTCCGCAACGAAAGCGTGAACAAGCCGATCATCGGACTTGTGGAGAATATGGCATGGTTCACCCCTGCCGAACATCCGGATGAGAAATATTACATCTTCGGCCAGGGCGGCGGCATCCGCATGGCAGAGAAATACGGAATTCCGCTCCTCGGACAGATTCCGATCGTCCAGAGCATCCGCGAAGGAGGAGATAGCGGCGAACCTGCAGCCCTCTCGTCACGTCCCGACGGCCTTGCCTTCGTGGGTCTTGCCGAGAAAGTTGCATCAAATACGCTTTAATTATAAATCGTAACAGTATCCTACAGATATATGGCAGAAAGGAAACCGACCGAGACACCTATGATGAAGCAGTTCTTTGCCGTAAAGGCGGAACACCCTGAGGCTGTGCTGCTTTTCAGGTGCGGCGATTTTTACGAAACATACGGGGACGACGCCCTCACGGCCAGCAAGGTGCTCGGAATCGTGCTCACAAAGCGTTCCAGCGCCACTCCCGGCTCCATTCCCATGGCCGGATTCCCCCACCATTCCCTTGAAACATATCTGCCGCGCCTTGTGCGTGCCGGATATAAGGTGGCGGTGTGCGACCAGCTCGAGGACCCGAAACTGACCAAGAAGATAGTTAAGAGAGGCATCACTGAACTCGTGACGCCGGGTGTGGCTTTCAACGAGCAGCTTCTGGAACAGAAGGAGCATAATTACATTGCCGGACTTACGTTCCATAAGGACAAGTGCGGAGCTGCCTTTCTGGACGTGTCCACAGGTACATTCCAGGTGGCGGAAGGATCCCTTGATTATGTGGGAACGCTTCTGAGCTCATTCGCACCTAAGGAACTCCTTGTGGCCAGAGGATATGAAAAAGGCGTAAAGGAAAGATACGGAGACCATTATTATATATCGACCCTCGAGGAATGGGCATTTGTGTATGACAATGCCATGGAAAAGCTCAAGAGGCAGCTCCGTGTGGATTCGCTCAAAGGATTCGCCATAGATTCGTTCCCTCTCGGAATCACATCTGCCGGCGCCCTTCTGATATATCTGGAGCAGACCCAGCATACCGGACTCACCAACATATGTTCGATCTCGCGCATAGACGAGGGATCGTTTGTATGGATGGACCGTTTCACTTTCCGCAACCTCGAAATATTCTCATCCACAGCAGGAAAGGAGGGCACTTCACTCGTAGAGGTAATAGACAGGTGCTCGTCGCCTATGGGAGCCCGACTTCTCAGGACATGGCTCTCGATGCCTGTGATGGATCTCGCGGAACTGGAGGACAGATATTCTGTCGTGCAGCATTTCGTGGATAACAGGGATGACCTGGTGCGCCTGCAGGAACTCATCGGCGACATCGGAGACCTGGAAAGAATCATATCGCGCGCCGCTGCCGGCAAGATTATGCCAAGAGAGGTGATGCAGCTGCGCAGAGGACTTAGCCGCACCGAACCAATAATGGAAATCTGTTCCGGAAAGGGCGTACAGGCCCTTGACGACATGCTTTCGCGCATGGGAGACTGCGCTTCCCTGCTGGACTACCTCGGAAAAACCATGCATCCGGAGACGGCTTCGCAGCTCGGAAAGGGAGATGTGATAGCTTCCGGAGTGAATGAGGAACTGGACGAACTCAGGAAGATAGCACGCCATGGAAAGGATTATCTGCTGGAAGTGCAGCAGCGCGAGATAGAGCGCACGGGTATTTCTTCCCTCAAGATAGGCTTTAACAATGTGTTCGGATATTATCTCGAGGTGCGCAATGCCTATAAGGACGTGGTGCCGCAGGAATGGATAAGAAAGCAGACTCTTGTGAATGCAGAGCGTTATATCACGGAGGAGCTCAAGGAGTACGAACAGAAGATCCTCGGGGCAGAAGAAAGAATATACGTTCTCGAATCACAGATATATGCCGCTCTGGTGGCAAGAATACAGTCTGAAATATCAGTAATTCAGAAGAACTGCCGCATACTTGCGCGTCTGGATGTGCTTTCAGGCTTCGCAGACCTCGCAGTGACAAACAGATACTGCCGCCCTCAGATCGACGACAGCAAGATTATCGATATAAAGCAGGGACGTCATCCGGTCATCGAGACCATGATGTCTGCCGGAGAGGAATTCGTACCGAACGACATCTATCTCGACAACGGCAAGCAGCAGGTAATCATCCTTACGGGTCCGAACATGGCGGGTAAATCAGCACTTCTCCGCCAGACCGCACTCATCGTGCTGATGGCTCAGATAGGCTGCTATGTGCCTGCGGAATCCGCCACTATAGGATACTGCGACAAGATATTCACCCGTGTGGGAGCATCGGACAACATCTCCCGGGGAGAATCCACATTCATGGTGGAGATGCTCGAGACTTCGATGATTCTCCACAACATATCTTCGCGATCGCTTGTGCTGCTGGACGAAATCGGACGAGGAACATCCACATACGACGGAATGTCCATTGCAAGAGCTATTGTGGAGTATATCCATGAGTACGGAGACGGCGCAAAGACCCTCTTCGCCACCCATTACCACGAACTCAACGATCTGGAAAACATCTATCCGAGAGTGCGGAACTTCCATATCGCCGTGAAGGAGATAGGCAAGAACGTCATCTTCCTGCGCAAGCTGAAGGAAGGCGGAGTGGCCCACAGCTTCGGTCTTCATGTGGCAAGGATGGCCGGAATGCCCAAGCAGGTGCTGGAATCCGCCGAGAAGACACTTGCAGCCTTGGAGGCAGGAGGAAAAAAGAAGCACACCATCAAGCCCCACAACGTAAAGGAAGGACGCGTCGAAAGCGACGGATCTCTCCAGCTGTCGTTTTTCCAGCTTGAAGACCCGCTGCTGTCTTCTTTAAAAGACGAGCTGGACAAGGCTGATCTCAATAATATGACTCCTCTGCAGGCGTTTGACCTTCTGCGCAACATGAAGGAACAGATGGGACTGTAAGTATTGATAATAATGATATTGCATTTATTGATTTACAATTTGTGTAATTACATAATTTGTATTACATTTGTGTAAACATTATATGCAATATCAATGGAGACCCCTTTTATATTTGGAAACATTGCTGAAAATCAGTATTTTATAGGATATAAGGACGAGACCGAAGCTCTGGCCTCGTCCTTTATTGCGTCAAAGAACACAGTACTTACGATTCCTCGGAAATGCGGCAAGAGTTCACTATTGGAAAAAGCATCCCGTCAAGCGCTGGAATCCTGCGCGGAGCTGCGTATATGCTGGATTTCACTCACGAATGTGCGTGACGAGCATCTTTTCTTCACGCTCCTGGCCCAACAGACGGTAAAAGTCCTTTCATCTTCATGGGAAGAGGCAGCAGCCTTGGTAAAGGAATATTTCGCAGGAATTGACGTACGCATGTCCATGGATACGGGACGGCTTTCCGATATGAAGCTGACCTTCGACAGACGGGATACGGCCTCGTCACGTGAGATATTCTGGAAGATGCCCGGAATACTGGCCGGACAGAAGGGCGTCAGACTGGCTGTTGTGGCCGATGATTTCAATAATATAATCAATTTCAAGGACCATCAGGCATTCCTCGATGAAATGTTTGGAGAATGGAAGGAAGGGAAAGGCGTTTCATACTGCCTGGCAGGCAGCCACCGTACCCTTATGCTCGAGTGGTTTTCAACAAAGGCGGCAGCCGAGGCCGGATTCGGCAATGTGCTTTCACCGGGGAACATTGACGAGGCAGCCCTTATAGAGTTCATCATGAAGGAATTCTCCCGCACGTCGAAATACATAGATGAAGAATCCGCACGATTGTTGGTCAGACTCTCGGGGTCACACCCCTATTACCTGCAGCAGATTTCACAGATTGCATGGCTAAGAACATATGTAGTATGCACATGCGACATAATCAAGGAAGCTTATGAAGCGCTTCTTGACCAGCTGGATATGGTTTTCAGTGCCTTGACGAACACATTGACAGACCAGCAGATCAGCTATGTGAAGGCTATCGTCTCAGGAGAGAAAACAATAAGCACCGCCGATGTGCTTCACCGCTACGGCATTTCTTCCGCCACATCGGCTTCGCGCTCGAAGACAGCCCTGCTGCAGCGCGATATGATAGATATCAGGGATGGGGCCGCTATGATTCAGGACCCTATTTATGCTTCATGGTTAAGGAACCGTTATTTTCTGATATAGAGTCCCATATCTTTGCTCTTGTCAATTAAAATTCGTTATTTTGCATAGATTTACACAACCATTGGAATTAACACTAAAACTATAAGATATCATGGAATTACCTTTTGCAGAATCTTGGAAGATCAAGATGGTTGAGCCTCTCCGCATGAGTACACGCGAAGAGCGCGAACAGTGGATCAAGGAAGCTGATTACAACCTTTTCCAGCTTAAGTCAGACCAGGTTTACATCGATTGTCTCACAGACTCCGGTACAGGCGCGATGAGCGACCGTCAGTGGGCTGCAATGATGATGGGAGACGAGAGCTATGCAGGCTCGGCATCATTCTTCCAACTCAAGGATACTATCACAAGAATCACAGGCTTCGAATACGTCATCCCTACTCACCAGGGACGTGCAGCAGAGAATGTACTTTTCAGCCACCTTGTGAAGGCTGGCGCGATAGTACCTGGCAACTCTCACTTTGACACCACCAAGGGTCATATCGAGAGCCGTAAGGCATTCGCAGTGGACTGCACCGTGGATGAAGCTAAAGACACTCAGCTCGAGGTACCTTTCAAGGGTAATGTAGACCCTAAGAAGCTCGAGAAAGTGCTCGCGGAGAACGCAGACCTTGTTCCTTTCATTATCGTAACAGTCACCAACAACACTGCCGGAGGCCAACCTGTATCAATGCAGAACCTCCGCGAAGTACGTGCAATCGCCGACAAGTACGGCAAGCGCGTGATTTTCGACTCCGCACGTTTCGTTGAGAATGCATACTTCATCCGCACACGTGAGGAAGGATACGGAGACAAGACAATCAAGGAAATCTGCAAGGAGATGTTCTCTTATGCAGACGGTATGACAATGTCATCGAAGAAGGACGGTCTCGTGAACATGGGAGGTTTCATCGCTACACGTCATGAGGACTGGTACGAGGGAGCCAAGAAGTTCTGCATTCCTTTCGAAGGATTCCTCACTTACGGCGGTATGAACGGCCGTGATATGGCAGCCCTTGCTGTGGGTCTTGACGAGAACACTGAACTCGAGACCATCGAGACACGTATCCGTCAGGTACAGTACCTTGCAGCAAAGCTCGACGAGTATGGTATTCCTTACCAGCGTCCTGTCGGTGGACACGCTATCTTCGTTGATGCTGACCGCGTTCTTGATCAGATTCCAAAGGAGGAGTTCCCTGCACAGACACTCGCAATCGAGCTTTATATCGAAGCTGGTGTACGTGGATGTGAGATCGGATATATCCTTGCAGACCGCGATCCTGTAACTCGCGAGAACCGTTTCGGCGGACTTGACCTCCTTCGTCTCTGCATCGCACGCCGCGTTTATACAAACAATCACATGGACGTGATTGCAGCGGCTCTCAAGAACGTATATGACCGACGCAACGAGATTACACGTGGTGTGAAGATCGTATGGGAGACAGAACTCATGCGTCACTTCACGGTGAAACTGGAGCGTCTCTAATAAATTACTGCTCAAGAATATCGGCCGGGAAAAATTATCCCGGCCTTTTTTAAATTTGTTGAACAGGATTGTTATTACCGATTATTTGAGATTATGAAGAGATGTCTCATACTTATATGCATGTGTCTGGCTGCCTTATCATGCGATAGAGCGCACGATTGCACGCTTTCCGGACTTTGTGCAGGTGATTTCCGTGCCGAGGTGGACGGCAAGACCACGTCGTTTTATACGCTGACCAATTCCAATGGTATGGAAGTATGCGTAACGGACTATGGTGCAAGAATCCTTTCGATCATGGTGCCGGACAGAAGGGGTAGGATGACCAACGTCGTTGTGGGGTTCGACAATATCGCCGACTACCTTGCCAAGCCTGTAAGCCACGGTGCTGTCATAGGCCGTTATGCCAACCGTATTGCCTATGCTTCCTTTGTTCTCGATGGTCAGAGATACGACCTGGACAGGAACAGCGGACAGAACTGCATCCATGGCGGGACTAAAAGCTGGAAAGTGCAGATGTTCTCCGCCCGTCAGCCGGATTCTTCAACCCTGGTGCTGACCATAGATTCTCCCGACAGGGAAATGGGGTTCCCTGGAAACGTACATGCGGAAGTGACATATAAAGTCACTGAAGACAATGCACTGGACATATCATATACAGCCACTACAGACAAGCCGACTGTCCTGAACCTGACCAGCCACTCCTTCTTCAATCTCTCCGGAAAACGCGACTATGAGATATGGGACCACGTATTGTATGTGGATGCCGACAGATATACTCCAGTAAATGAAGGAAAGGTGCCTACCGGCGAGATTCTTCCGGCGCGCGATGGCGGCATCGATTATACGGTCCCAAGACCTCCAGACAGGGAATTCGATATCAATATGGTGCTGAATCATCCTGGAGACACAAATGTCGTCGCCGCAAGTCTGTATGCCCCGGACACAGGTATCAGGATGGATGTTTATACCGATCAGCCTGGCATAGTCACTTATGTCAAAAGCACATCCGTATGCCTCGAGACCCAGAATTTTCCAGACTCTCCTAACCAGTCGGCATTCCCGTCATCAGTCCTCAGACCAGACGAAACCTACCGCCACCGCTGCATCTACCGCTTCTCCACCGGCAGACTGCAGTTATAAAAATAAAATCTTGTATATTTGCAGGCTATGAAAAGGGTGCTTGTCATATCTTATTATTGGCCGCCGACAGGAGGTTCGGGGGTGCAGCGATGGGTGAAGTTCGCCAAATACCTGCCGGAAGAAGGATGGCAGCCGGTAATCTATACCCCGGAGAATCCTGAACAGCTCGCTGTGGACGCAACTCTCGAAAAGGACGTTCCGGAGGAAGCTGAAATCATAAAGACACATATCACAGAGCCATACGAAATCTATAAGAAGCTGCTGCGCCGCTCTGGACACAGCAAGGAGGCCATTGAGGTCAATCCGGTGAATGCACAGAGCAAATCCTTCCTACAGAGGGCAGCAATGTGGATCAGAGGCAATTTCTTCCGCCCGGATCCACGCTGCATGTGGATAAGGCCTTCTGTAAAATTCCTCAGGAATTACCTGAAGGAACACCCTGTGGACCTGATTGTGAGCACAGGACCGCCTCAGTCGATGCATATGATAGGCATGAAGCTTTCGCAGGAAACAGGACTGCCGTGGATTGCAGATTTCAGGGATCCCTGGACCAGAATCTTCTATTTCAAGCACCTCTCGATGACACGCATGACCGAGAAGTGGCACCATAGAATGGAGAAGAAGGTGCTTGACTCCGCCGACGTGGTTGTGGCCGTGTCACCGCTGGTGCAGCAGGAGTTCCAGGCAATGACACAGACGCCTGTGGAGCTTATCACCAACGGTTTTGACGAATGTGACTTTCCAGGGGAAAGAGACCACGAGGCAGATGGTGGTCCTGACAAGCCATTCATAATAACCCACACAGGATTATTTGCAGCAGACGGCAATCCGACGACACTGTGGAAAGTCCTTTCGGAGAAATGCGCCAAAGATGAAATCTTCGGCAAAGCACTGCAGATTCATCTCGTAGGAAAGACGGATTCGCAGATTCTGGAATCAATAGAAGCAGCAGGTCTTGGAGAAAAGGTTACGGATAAGGGGTATCAGCCACATAGTGCGGCGATTCAGGAACAGAGGAAGGCGTCATTGCTGATACTTCCGCTGAGAAAGGAGCCTGAATACAAGGCCGTTCTTCCGGGAAAGGTGTTCGAGTATCTTGCTTCATGGAGGCCTGTGCTCGGCATAGGACAGCCAGACGGCGCGATGTCCTTAATCCTCAACACCACAAAGACAGGAGTGGTGCTGGACTGGGACGACAAGGCTTCATTGGAATGCTTTGTAAATCTGTGCTGGGAAAGACATCTCAAAGGAGAACTTAGAGTCGAAGATACTGATCTCAAGCAGTTTACAAGGGTAGAGCTTACAAGAAGTATGGCTAAACTGTTCGACAGGACAGTCGGCCACAAAAATGGCACTTTTTGTTCCCTAAACAGTAAAAAATAGACTCTTGGCCACAAAAACAGCTGTATTTGTGGCCAGGTAAATAATACACAACATATGAACAGGAAACTACTAAAGAAAACAGGGATATATGCAGGAATCATACTACTGTTTGCTGGAATCGCCTACGGATTCGTGCCTCAGGTGCTGAGCGGCAGGATTGTGAACCAGAGCGACATAGCAGGATGGAGAGGAATGGCCCAGGAGACAATAACTCATAATCAGGCCCACCCGGAAGATCCGACCGCATGGACGAACTCGATGTTCGGAGGAATGCCGGTCACGGCCATGTACGACAACTTCAAGGGGGACTGGACGGACGCCATCTACGACTTCCTGCTGATTGGAAAGCGACCTGCAAGCTATCTGTTCATCGCTCTACTCGGAGCATTCCTGCTGATGCTTTCCATGGGAATAAACGGCCTTGTGGCTGCAGCTGGAGCCATTGCAATAGCTTTCTGTTCTTATAATATGCAGATTATCCAGGTGGGTCACAACACCAAGATGCAGGCCATTGCATACTTTCCATGGGTAATGGCCGGAGTGATTTTCACATATAAGGCAGCCTTGAAGGGAAGATTGCCGCGTCGCACAACTTCTCGCAATGATGCAGAAGAAACAGCCGGTCCGGAAAAGGGCAGCGGAACAGGATGGAAGTCATGGCTGCCGAAGACAGTGCTCGGAACAGTGCTTTTCGCCATGGCGCTCAGCATGCAGATAAAGGCAAACCATCTTCAGATAACATATTATCTGGCGATTGTGATTTTCATCTACGCCTTAGCGCTTCTTATAAGCCTGGTCATCGACAAGAACAGGAGACAGAGCATAGGCCGCTTCCTTGCTGCATCCGGGCTCCTGCTGGTCGTGGGATGCATAGGCATTGCCACAAACGCAAACAAGCTCATTCCTACATACGAATACACTCCATATACCATGCGAGGAGGATCCGAACTCTCCGGAGAAGGCCCTGGACACAATGACAAGGGTCTGGACCTGGAATATGCCACAGCATGGTCATACGGCATAGAGGAAATGCCTAACCTGCTGATTCCAAACTTCAACGGCGGCTCGTCGTCAGGAGAACTGGCCACAGACTCCGAGACAGGAAAGCTCCTTAAGAGGGCTGGTCAGCCGAATATCCGACAGACATTGAAGCATATGCCTCTGTACTGGGGGCCGCAGCCTTTCACAGCAGGACCCATGTATATGGGCGCCATCACAATTTTCCTTTTCATACTTGGAATGATCCTTTGCAGAGGCAGGGAGAAATGGTGGCTGGCAGCAGCTACAGTCATCGCCGTGCTGCTTGCATGGGGAAACCATTTCATGTTGTTTACAAAGCTGTGGTTCGAATATGTTCCTTTCTATAACAAATTCAGAACGGTATCCATGTCCCTTACCGTGCTTCAGGTAACATTACCTATGCTCGGATTTTATGTACTTGACGGGATATTGAAGGGAAGATTTGAGAAAAAAGCCGTGATGAAGGCCTTGTACATAGCATTCGGCATAACTGCCGGCTTCTGCGCCATTTGCGCCTTCGCACCTGGCATTGCGGGCAGCTTCACCGGTGCAGCCGATGCCGGAATGAATGAAATGATTGTGGATGCCCTGGCAGCAGACAGGGAGAGTCTGCTTGTAAAGGATGCCCTCAGGTCGCTCCTTTTCGTGACCTGCGTATTCCTGCTCATCATGTGGACATATAGGACACCAAAGGGCGGAACGACAGAGAAGGCATTGAAGGGCAGGATGGGCATAACCAGCATAGCCGTCATTCTGCTTGTATTGCTTGACCTGATCCCTATAGGAAAGCGATACCTCAACGACAGCCATTTCGTAACTCCTGAGGATTTCACGGCACAATACCAGCTCAGACCGGTGGACGGGATTATACTTCAGGATCCTGAACTTGACTACAGGGTGCTTGACCTCAGCGTAAACACCTTCAACAGTTCAATCCCGAGCTACCACCACAAGACCATCGGAGGATACAGTCCTGTCAAACTTCAACGCTATCAGGACCTTATAGAAAGATATATTACTCCGGAAATACGCAGCGTATATGACGTGGTTGGAAAATCAGAGACAATCCAGGAGGTTTCGGAAAATCTCCCTGAGCTCAAGGTAACATCTATGCTAAACGGCAAATATATCGTTCTCGGAGGCGAATATTCACCGATAGTGAATCCACATGCAATGGGGAATGCATGGTTTGTGGAGGATTTCACACCTGCGGCCACTCCTGATGAAGAAATTGCGCTGCTTGCCTCGACGGACCTCAGAAACACTGCCGTCATCGGAGAGGATTACGCATGGGCTGGAGAACAGGTCATTGCGAGTAGCGGAAGCGACAAGGCAATCTTCTCACCGGCAATAGTCCTGACCCACTATGCGCCCAACGAGCTGCGCTACAGCTTCAGCACCGACAGCAATAGGGCCGCGATATTCAGCGAGATATATTATCCTAAGGGATGGAAGGCCTGGATAGAGCCTGCAGGAACATATGGAGAGGTCCGCAACGGACGCTACCATCCTACTGCAGAAGGACGTTCCATCGACCTTTTCCGCGCAGACTGGATGCTACGCGGAGCAATAATCCCCCAGGGAGAAGGCCAGCTGATAATGCGTTTCGAGCCGGATTCCTACAGGATAGGGGAAAACATATCCCGCGGAAGCTCGATTGCACTGATTGTGCTTCTCCTGATATCTTCCGCAGGATTGATTGTCACCTCCCGTTCAAGGAAGGTCAGATAAGGCCGTAAACGAATATGAATATGATGGCCACCGGGGCCACGTAGCGGATGAGCACCCAGAGGACGCCGAAGATACGGACGTTCAGAGGGAGGGTGCCGCCGTTGGTGAATTCATCGTAGATGTCGGTCTTCTTGAGTTTCCATCCGACAAAAAGCACAGTAAGCAGACTGCCGAGCGTCATCAGGATGTTCGAAGACAGGTTGTCGAAGAAATCGAAGATGCTCCCGCCGTCAATTTTGATGTGGGAAAGGGGTCCGAAAGACAGCGAGCAGAGCGCACCGACTATCCAGCATCCCGCAAAAAGCGTTATACATGCCCATAAACGGGAAAACTTCTTCTCTTCGACCAGATACGCCACCGCAACCTCCATCATCGAAATAGACGAGGTTAAAGCCGCGACAAGAAGGGCTACGAAGAAGATAATGGCAATCAAGCCGCCTGCAGGCATCTGTCCGAAGACGAACGGAAGAGTCTCGAATACCAATCCGGGACCCGACTGGGGATTCAGTCCGAAAGCAAACACGGCAGGCATGATGGCAACTCCGGCTATAAGAGCAAACATGAGGTCGGAAACTGCTGTGGCCGTACTCTGAGTGAGGATATTCTCCTTCTTATTCACATAAGACGCATAGGTCATGATGGTACCGAATCCGAGGGAGAGGGAGAAGAATGCCTGTCCTAAGGCTGTCGCACAAGCTTTTCCGGTAATCTTCGAGAAGTCAGGATTGAAAAGATAATCTACACCGGCCTTGGCTCCCGGAAGCGTCAGCGCATATATCGCAATGGCTATGACCATAAAGAACAGCATAGGCATCATCACCTTGCTGAACTTTTCTATTCCGTCCTTGATTCCCACAATGACTATCATGGCAGTGGCCAGGAGAAAAAGAGTATGTCCGGCCAAAGGAGCCCAAGTCGAAGAAACGAAGTCCGAAAACATCGTGTGGAATGCACCTTGGGATGCATTTTCCGTAAACGAGAAAGAAAGGGACTTGAACAGATATTCTACCGACCAGCCGCCGATGACGCTATAATAAGAGAGAACGATAAGCGGCACTATGACGGTAAAGAGCCCTACAAAACGCCATGCAGAGCCTCCGGAAAGGTCGCGGAACGCAGCAAATGCGTTCTTCTGGCTCCTTCGGCCGATAACGAATTCCGATATGAATATAGGAAGACATATCAGGAAACTCAAAAGAATGTATATGATTATAAAGGCAGCACCACCGTTTTCTCCTACCAGATATGGGAAACGCCAGAGGTTTCCAAGCCCCACGGCTGAACCGGCCATCGCCACAAGTGCACCGAACCTGCTTCCGAAACTATCTCTTCTCATACTCTACAAATTCAAACTGATATCCTGTCTCTTCGTCAGTGAACATCTCCGAGCGCTGGGCTACATGCCAGACTTCAGGATCTATCTCCGGAAAGAAAGTGTCCGCATCTTCAATCACGGTATGCACGTGCGTCACCACCAGGCGGTCCGCAAGAGGAAGAGCCTGAGCATAAATCTGACCTCCTCCAATCACAAAGCATTTCTCAAGATTGGTATCCTCCGCCACTGCAAATGCAGCTTCAAGGGAGCCCACGACCTCTACTTCCTCACCGGTGGAAAAACCTCTTGACACGACGATGTTCACACGTCCCGGGAGGGCACGTCCTATAGATCCGAAGGTCTTGCGGCCCATTATGACCGGGCTTCCGAGGGTCGTACGCTTGAAGAAGCGCAGGTCTTCGGAAATATGCCATAGGAGCTCGTTGTTGCGTCCTATGGCATTATTATCTGCTATTGCTACTATAATGTTTCTTTCCATAATATCAGACAGCTACCGGTGCCGGGATACGTGGATACGGATCGTAATCCACAAGTTCGAAGTCTTCATACTTAAAGTCAAATATACTCTTGACCTCAGGATTGATCTTCATCTTAGGGAGCTTGCGCGGCTCGCGTGAAAGCTGGGTTGCAACCTGCTCGAAATGATTCACATAGATATGCGTATCTCCGGTCGTATGGATAAACTCTCCCGGCTGAAGTCCGCAGACCTGTGCTATCATCATGGTCAGAAGCGCATAGGAAGCTATGTTGAACGGCACACCGAGGAACACATCCGCACTGCGCTGATACAGCTGACACGACAGCTTTCCGTCCGCAACATAAAACTGGAACAGCGAGTGGCATGGCGGAAGAGCCATCTTCTCCACCTCTGCGACATTCCAAGCCGACACGATCATACGGCGCGAATCGGGATTCCGTTTTATGGTCTCTATGACGTTGGAAAGCTGGTCGATGGTACCTCCGTCGGGAGTTGGCCAGCTGCGCCACTGATGGCCATATACAGGTCCGAGGTCGCCGTTTTCATCGGCCCACTCGTCCCAGATGGTCACCCCATGGTCCTGGAGGTATTTCACATTCGTATCGCCTGCTATGAACCACAGCAGTTCGTATATTATGGATTTCAGATGCACCTTCTTTGTGGTCAGAAGGGGGAAACCTTCGCTGAGGTCGTAACGCATCTGATAGCCGAACACGCTCTGGGTGCCGGTTCCGGTGCGGTCGGACTTCATCGTTCCGTTCTCACGGATATGGCGCAACAGGTCCAGGTATTGTTTCATGATTAACGTGTTCCGAATGCAAAGATGATTGCCTGTTCATAAACTTCTCCCGGACGGAGGACAGGTGACGGATAGTCTGCCTTATTAGGTGCGTCAGGATAGTTCTGACACTCGATTGCAACACCTGTATAATCCTCATAAACGTGTCCGTTCTTGCCTGCAGGGCATCCTGAAAGCCAGTTGCCTGTATATACCTGTACGCCAGGCTGGGTTGTGAAGACCTCCATCACACGTCCGCTCTCGGGAGCATAAAGCTCTCCGCAGAACTGGATCTGACCTGGCTCGGCACCGTCAATGACCCAGCAGTGGTCGTAACCCTTGCCTATCTTAAGAGGTTCGAAATCGGCCTTGATATCCTGACCTATAGGATTGCCGCTTACGAAATCCATCGGTGTTCCGGCTACTGGAGCGCTTTCTCCGAGAGGAATCTGAGTAGCATCCGTAGGAAGATATTCCGAAGCATTCAGCTTGAGGACATGACCGAGGATATCACCGTTTCCCTCACCATTGAGATTGAAATATGCGTGGTTGGTGAGGTTGATCACCGTAGGTGCATCCGACTCTGCGGTAAGAGTCAGGCGGAGTTCACAGTCCTCGCTCCATTCATAACGTGCCACAGCCTTCACAGCACCTGGATACCCCTGCTCACCGTCCTCAGAATAATAAAGGAACTCCACTCCGCCTTCGTGCTCACGACTCTCCCACACCTTGTTCTGGAAGCCCTGAGGGCCGCCGTGGAGATGATTCGGGCCATTGTTTATAGGAAGGGTGTATTCCACACCGTCGAGAGTGATCTTTCCGAGGGCGATGCGGTTGGCGTAACGTCCCGGTATCTTACCTGCGCAAGGTCCGTCACCGAAATAGCTTGCAGCCTCGGGATATCCGAGTACGACATCGGCCATGTTACCATCCTTGTCAGGAACTACCACCGACACGATGCCGGCTCCTACACTCGAGAGCTGTACATAAGCACCCTTCTCATTGGTAATAGTATAAAGGAATATTTCCTTTCCGCATGGGGACGTACCCCAGAGTTCTTTTGTTAGTTTCATATGGCTGTAGTTTAATCAATTATCGTATATTTCCAAGATAAGCGAACATCCTTTCTTCCGGTGCATCCTTAAGAAGCACAGTCTTGTCCTTATCAAGAAGGTAGAGGGAAGGTATCGCACGGACATTATAGAGAGTCTCATTCCTTATGGTAAAGTCCGGATCAAAGCCGTTGTACCATTCTTCCGGATACACAGGCATATATGAACGCCATTCATCCAGTTCCTCGTCAATATAAATGTTCAGCACGGCTATCACACCATCTGCTATCATCCGGGCTATCGCAGGCTCCCCCTTGAGGACATTGATTATGTCCATGCACGCTCCGCATCCCGGATTGCTGAAGAAAAGAAGCGTAAATGGGGACTGTATTCCATAAAGATTACGTATTCGTCCCCGGGCATCAGCAAATCTGAAGTCAGCAGCCTTGGTTCCCACCTTATTCAATGCACAAAGACGTGCATCCCTCGCATACTTGTCCCGCATTTCCACCGGGATAAGGTCGCATTCCGCCAATCGTGCAGCATACACGCCATAAAAATCCTCATTACGCAGCGGTGAGTTGGGGTCAAAAAGATATTTATCCACCATATCCCTGAAGGTCTCGAACACATTCGAGGAAGTATCCTTCCTCTCACATGCCAAAGCCTTGTCATAAAGCCTTCCCACAGCCTTCTCTGCAGCAGGCATACCTATCGCTCCAAGTATCTGTGTCCAGTTGGCGAACTTCTGCTCGACATCTTCCCTGCGCACTCCGCTGACATGCATTGAATCTGAAGGATAATCGCGGGAAGGATCAAGAATGGCATTCCACATGTTCAATGCCATATACTCAGCCCTGTCAAGAGGGTCCTCCATCATTGCCGGGGGCACAGTTTCGGGAAAAGGCAGAGCCTTGAACTGCTCTGCCTTCCTGTTATTCCCACATGCCGCTGCCGCAATAAGAGCAACGGAAATGATTATAAACTTAATTTTCATGCTTTGACTTCGCTGCCTGTGAGATATTGATCATGAAGTCACCTATCTTCTCAAGCTCTGCAAGAACGTCCATATAATAAACACCGGTAAGGTAGTTGTAGCTGTTGCTTTCGATGTTTATGATATGCTCCTCACGGAGATGGTTACGGCACTCGTTGATATTGTACTCAGCATTTTCCGCATTGGAGATATCAGTAAGATTATCTGTCTTGAGATTCTCGATCATCACATCATATGACTTCTGCACCAGATCAAGCATCTTGTTGAGACGGTCGAGTATTGACTTGTCGAATACCTTTCCATGAGCATTCTTTCTCTTGAGGATTCTTCCGATAGCCTCACCTGAATCTCCGAGAGACTCCATCTCGCCGATAATCTTGTACATGGACTTTATCTTGTCGGCAGCCTCTTCGCTGACTCCTCCCTTCGACACCTCGTTGAGGTATGTTGCAATCTCGAACTCGATCCTGTCGGTAATTTCCTCATACTTGATGAGCTTGTCATTCAGGACATCGAACTTTTCTGGATTCTGCTCGTTCACTGCCTCACGCAGATATCCGAAACCATTGCGGCAGATTTCCGCAAAATGGGTGATTTCCTGCTGTGCCTCGCTGATGGAAAGCTCCGCAGTGCTCAGAGGGCCTCCTGAAATATACTTGAGTCTGAACACCTCGGTCTCGCCCTTAGGCTCCTTCACAAGCCAGACTACAGCCTTCTCGATCAGAGGAGTGAACCATATGAGGATGAGGGTATTGGTTACATTGAATAGGGTATGGAGCATTGCGATTCCGTAAAGGAGGGAGTTCTTGTACATCTCCACAGTTTCCGGAGACGCCGGTGTGCCGCTGTTGGCAATTACCGCAAGCTGGTGGCTTGCCTCGACCGGATTATAGAAGTTCAATGCTTCCATAATCACACATATAAGCTTCACGATAGGTCCGAAAAGCGCCAGCACCCATACAACTCCGATTACGTTGAAGATTGTATGTGCACGGGCAGCTCTCTTTGCAGAAGTATTGGCAACTGCTGCCGCGATATTCGCTGTGATGGTCGTTCCTATGTTCTCTCCGAGCACCATCGCCACTGCAAGCTGGAAGTCGATCAGACCAGAAGCTGCAAGGAGCATGGTGATGGCCATGGTAGCACTTGATGCCTGAAGTACGATTGTAAGGACAGCTCCTGCAATCAGGAAGAGGAGGATGGAACCGAAGCCGAAGCCGTTAATGCTTCCGAAGAAGCTCATCATGCCTGTCTGGTACTGACCGAGAATAGCATTCGAGCAATCCTTCATGAATGTAAGACCCACATACATCACCGCAAATCCCATCAGGAACTGACCCATATTCTTGAGTCCGTTCTTCTTTGAAGAGTGCATCAGATAGCCGAAAGCCATCATTGGCACTGCAAAGAGGGCGATATTAACCGAGAATCCGAGCGAAGTGATCCATGCTGTGAGAGTCGTACCTATGTTTGCTCCCATGATAACGCCGATGGCGTTTCCAAGAGTAAGCAGACCTGCATTCACAAAACTTACCACCATGATGGTAGTTGCAGACGATGACTGCACGAGGCAGGTCACCACGGTTCCGGTAAGTACGCGCTTGAATGCATTAGATGTCATCCTGGCCATGAAGGCTCTGAGGCGGTCGCCTGCGGATTTCTGAAGGCCTTCACTCATGAGTGCCATACCGTAGAGGAACATTGCAAGTCCACCAAGTACGGAAAGCACGTTTAGAATAGTTGTCATATAAACCTTTTATAAAGAATTACGGGTAATTAGACGCAAAAATATAAAAAATCCTTAGATTTGTCTGCTGTTTAAACAATTTTAAACCTAAAAAAATGAAAGAGCTGAAACTATCTATACTTTCTCTTTTTATTCCACTTCTCGCATCAGCGCAATTCTATGTCACAGGAGACGACCCGGGCCATCTGAAATGGTACAGCATCAAGACAGATAGCTATGAAGTCATCTATCCTGAAGGCACCGATTCTCTGGCGAAGGTGTATGCAGGAAAGCTGGAGAAATTCAAGATTCCGGTATCAAGGACCAGCGGCTACATTACCGGAGAGGGAGACGGAAAACTTATGCCGGTGGTGCTCCATGCATATAACACCTCGAACGGTTCCGTTGCATGGGCTCCTAAGAGAATGGACCTGTTCACAGTCCCGTCGGCATACTCGCCGGAGCCGTTCCCTTGGAACACAATGCTCTCGGTGCATGAATCCCGCCACGTGACACAGATGCAGTTCGGAATGACAGGATATCTCAAGTACGGCACATGGCTCTTCGGAGAGATGTTCAACATACTCGCATCGCTGCTCTATCCCGGCATGGCTATGATCGAGGGTGATGCCGTGATAGCCGAGACTGCATTTACCAAATCCGGACGAGGACGCACTGCAGATTTCCTGAACTACTATCGGGTGGCATTCGACCACGGCGACACCCGCAGTTGGGAGCAATGGAGATATGGCTCGCAGAGGAACTACGCACCGAACTATTATGCTCTCGGATATCTCACCCTTGGAGGATTCAGGTATCTCTACGACTGCCCTGATTTCACGGACCAGGCTCAACATCTTGCCGCAAGAAACCCATTAGACCTGGGAGCATTCTACACCACTGCAAAGAAAGTGTCCGGAAAGAAATTCAATGACGCATTCAAGGAAGTGAGGGATACTATGACCGCAATATGGGCGGCAGACGCTGCTGCAAGGGCTCCTTTCATGCCTTCGGAGCCGGTAACCAAGGAGAATCGTCACTACACGGACTATGTCGGCATGACCACTGCAGGAAAAGATCTCTATGCCATAAAGAAAGGCTTTGTAAACGCTCCGGCTCTTGTGAAGATCGGAGCAGACGGAAGCGAGGCGATTCTTTCTAACTTCTCCCATGAGACAAGCAACCTCAACTGGTCCGACACGCAGAAAAAACTCTACTGGAGCGAATCTATTCCTGACCCGAGATGGAGCATGAAGTTCAAGTCAAAGATCAGATATGCCGATCCGGCAAAGACAGGTAAGAAAAGCCTTACAAAGGGAAAGACGGGCCTTCTTTACAATCCTGTAGCAGATGCCGAGGGCATATCGGCTGTAGAGTATCTCGTGGAAGGCAGGTCAACTGTCGTAAGAATTGACCAGACCACCGGGGAAAAGGTCTCTTACGCAGAAGCTCCCGACTCACTCCAGCTTGTGGAGATCGTTGAAGGAGGCGACATACTTTACGCCACCGCAATCTCAGAAAACGGCTACGGAATCTACTCCTACAGCAATATGGAGTGGAAAATGCTCCTTGAGCCGTCCCCTGTGATGATGACAGACTTCAAGGACTGCAGGGAAGGACTGATGTTCTGCTCCGACAGGACAGGTGTGAATGAGCTGTATGTCTTTAACCCTTCAACCAGAAAAGTAATACAGAGGACCAATACCAGATACGGCTCTGAAGACCATCAATGGAGCGAAGACGGGCAGTATCTCTACTACACTTCCCAGACAATGAAGGGCAAGCGCATATTCCGCACCCATGCGGATTCGCTCATCAGCCGCCAGGTGGATTTCTTCGAAAGATACAGCTACCCTATAGCGGAGAAACTCGCACAGCAGGAAAAGGCAGTCGCTCTTGAAGACGGTGCATCGGAAGCGGTGCCTCAGGTGATTGTCAAGCACTCCGAGCCTAAGAGATACCGCAAGCTTGCTCATATGTTCAACCTCCATTCGTGGGCTCCTGTATATGTGAATGTGGACAGGATCATGAACATGTCATTCGACTACATATGGCAGGCAGCATCACTTGGAGTCACAGGCATCATGCAGAACCGTCTCGCCACAACGGTCGGAGAGTTCGGATACTCCGCACATCCGGACCCGTACAATCCTGATAAATGGAGACATTCCGGCCATGCAAGGCTTACATATTCGGGACTATATCCTGTAATTGAAGCATCTGTGGATTTCAATGACAGGGCAGCAAGACAGTACTATGCATGCGCTTACATCCAGGACAAGGGAACAGGCATGGAAGTACGCAACACAGAACTGTCCAATCCTTATCTCCAGGGCAAGCTGTCGATGTACATTCCTTGGAACTTCTCTGATGGAGGATGGTACAGAGGACTCATCCCTAAGGTAACTTACACCATCAGCAACGATATGTTCAATACGGCGATGACCGTGATGAGCACGCTTCCCGAACATGGCAGCGTCAGAGACAATCCTACATTCATGGGAGTCATCGAAGGAAAGAACATGTTCATGCAGAGCGTCACCGCATCCCTCAGAGGCTACACATCGCTGGCTATTCCTAATTCGGCCGTATATCCGAGATGGGGTCTGGGTATCGAAGCGGGAGCATCCACAGGTCTCGAAAACTACAAATATTTCGCTCCTATGGGATATCTCTATGCTTACGGTTATGTGCCGGGATTCACAAGGACACAGGGTCTGAAGCTGACGGCTTCCTTGCAGACAACCCTCCGCAAGGACTCATATTTCAGCCTTCCGCTGATAGATGTACTTCCGAGAGGTCTGAGTGCCAATGGAGGACTTGCGCAATGGCTTTCCATAAGAAACCCTCAGCTGGCCAGATTTACAGCAGATTACGCAATCCCTATATACATTGGTGATATTCCAATAGGTGGCTCTTGCGTATATATAAAAAGAATGGTTTTCAATCCTCATTTCGACTATACTATGGTCGGGAACAGAAATCTATGTTCAGTTGGAGCCGAATTACTCTTTGACCTGAACAGCATCATCTGGATAGAATGGCCATGTTCAATCGGAGCAAGTTATTCATATAATACCGGAAACGGATTCGAAAGCATCATGAGCAAAAGTGGGATCAAGATGGACCGTCACCACTGCGGATTCGTATTCAATGTTTCATTCTAAACATTTTCATATGTCAATAATCAACGAAGCGCTCGCACCATGCAGCAAATGCGGCCAGCAGAACAAAGTTGCCGTCTATAGAAGCATCAACATATCAGAAAACCCTGAACTCAAGGACAAGGTGAAGGACGGATCCCTCTTCCTGTGGGAATGCCCCCACTGCGGACAGGTGAATCTCGCCAAGTACGAGACACTTTATCACGATCCTGCAGCCAAGCTTATGGTATGGCTCATACCTTCAGGAGAAATCTCGGAGACCCAGATGCAGGCCATCACCATGCACACCAAGGCAATGGGAGGCTACACCCTGCGCAGAGTGAACGACATGGGCTCGCTGATGGAAAAGGTCTTGATTGCGGACGCAGGACTCGATGATGTGGTGCTGGAAATGTGCAAATACGTCACCAAGCTTGAAATGCTACAGAAAAGCGTTGCCGCCGAGCAGAGGGAAGACTTCATGGCTTCCGTATTCCATTTCTACAAGTCAGAAGGCTCCGGCGACGAGCGTGTGCTTACGTTCATGTACGCCCTCGACGGACAGATGCTCGGAGTGAACATCGGATGGAATGTCTATCAGGACTGTGCCGGCATCCTCGAGCGCAACCCGCAGATAAAGCCGGCCGAAGGATTCGCCGAAATAGATGCCGACTGGCTCAGCTCAAAGCTCGCCTGACATCGGAAACTGTTAAAAAAGGACCATCGCTACATGAAACGGCTGAAACATGTAGCGATGGTCTCGTTTATTTTAACTATCCATCGAGTCAGAAAGTATAGGGTCCACCCTGTTAAAGGTGCCATATAACTGCTCGGAAGCTGCGCGACATCCTCCTCGACAACGAGACCACAACTTGCAGGTGATACACGGAGTCGGGATTTCATCAAAGTATCCGTCACCCTGGCACTCAGATATGATTTGTCCTATCGGCTTATCGTATATATTACCCAATATCCGTGGAGAATGGTTGCAAAAGCGGACGTCTCCTTTATAATTGACAGTAAGCGGACGATTTGACAGATCGGTCGAGCAATGTGAAAACATTATGTTTGGATAATCATCCGGATTGAGCACACACATAGGTGTGCAGACGCCGCTTTGGATAGTCATACCAAGTTCGCCAGCAACCCTGTCGACTCTTGTAAAAGCATCCTTCAATTCACTGGTCGTGAGAGTGAGTTCAGAGGCATAGAGCTTTCCGAGACCACCGATATTGAATCGATTGACCATAGCTCTGGTAGAGCCGAATTCGGAATGATAAAACCGCAGGATTTCATCTACATTGTGAATATTTAACTTGCTGACAATTAATACCGGCAGAAGCCAATCGGACTTAATGGAACTTATCTTTCGGGCATTATCAACAGCTTTCTGCCATGAACCCTTGAGCCCGGTGGTGTAGTCGTGCAATGAGGAATCTGTAGCCAGAATGGGAATCTGGATAGTTCCAACGCCAAGCTGCATCATGATCTCCAGGTCCATATCCTTGATAAGTGTTCCATTGGACAGGAGGTTTACATTAGCTCCGGCAAACCTGGCTTTCAACGTGAGTTCATGTATGCGTGGCATCAGCATAGGCTCGCCGCCAGAGAGCGACACGCTGCCAACGGTAGCCTGACGGAGCACCCTTCGCAAAGTACGACGTGCTAAGCGGAAATCCGGCACAGTCACACCCAACATACAACCGTCGCCTTTCCAATAGTTGTAACAGAATTTACATTGCTGGTTGCAGGCGTCAGTCAGTTCAAAGACAATAAATGGAATATGGTGTTTACTTGAGGACATTCAGCTTCATATATTCGCATTCATAGCCTTGCTCCTCAGATGTCATCACATATACTCTGAGATGAGCTTCACCAACATGGTCTCCGACATCAATAGTATGGATTACATCTGTATTCGACTCAGTGATCTTATACACTTGACTATGCAGAACTTCTTCATTTTGAGCGTCCTTTGCAATAGTCACCTTTACACCATAGGCACTAAAATAACTGACCTTGATTTTAATCTGATCACCATTCTTCACATCCTGTGCTTCATCATAAGCACCTTCGCGCTCAATATACACCACATCTGTAGACACCGGATCATAACAACTGACCAAATTGTTACTGTTACAAGCCCCGACTGTCATCATGCCGGTAAGTGTCAGCAATGCTCCTCCCAGTCGGAATTTTGCTTTCACAGCCCTTGCGCTCTTACCATTTGATAAGCATACCCAAAGAGATACAGCCAAGAATGCTGCTCCGACACCAATAATCAACAATGACTTTTTCATAATCATTTATAGTATGAATGGATAATTGTTATATCTATGCTTTTACAATATTCAACGTAAAGGATTGAAAAATACTTCCTAAATAAAATGTATCAGCGTATAATATCGTGACGAACAAGATCCGAGATAGTATCTGTCCCTGGCCTCAAATTTCCGTGGCCCATTCCTGGAAAAATAATCCACATCGATATAATTCTTATCCAGAGCCAGGCTTATAGTGAATCTAATTTCTCAGCAAGATAATCAATAATAATTGCACAAAACATCGCTGCATGAAAACGCAAAATCGTGTAGCCATGGTACCAAAAACCGGGATAAAACACATGAAAACAATACCATCGCTACATGAAACGGCTGAAACATGTAGCGATGGTATAGTTTAATATAATGTGATTGCGGGATTACGCGAGCTTGCGGGCACCGTCGCTGATCACTACAGGGATTTCTATCGGCTCGTGACCGTATTTCTCTGCGAATGCTGCCTTTGCAGTTGCTATGAAGTTATCATAAAGCTCTTCCTTCACGAGATTGATTGTGCAGCCTCCGAAGCCGCCACCCATGATGCGTGAACCTGTCACTCCGCACTCCTTGGCAACTGTAGCGAGGAAATCGAGCTCTTCGCAAGATACTTCATAATCCTTTGACATGCCCCAGTGAGTCTCGTACATACGTGCTCCGACTGTTTCGTAGTCGCCCTTCTGAAGAGCCTCGCAGACGTCGAGAACCCTCTTCTCCTCACCGATAACGTAACGTGCGCGGAGATAATCTTCCTCAGAAATCTGGTCTTTGACAGCCTCAAGCTGCTCCATAGTAGCGCCACGGAGGAACTCCTGACCGAGAACCTTGGCTACTCTTTCGCAAGAATTGCGGCGGTCGTTATAAGGAGAACCCACGAGTTCATGCTTTACGCATGAGTTGAGAAGCACTACCTTGTAACCGTTCTGATCAGGTGCGAACGGGAAGTATTCGAACTCCATCGAACGGCAGTCAAGACGCATGAGGTGTCCTGCCTTGCCGAATACGGAAGCGAACTGGTCCATGATACCGCACTTCACACCAACATAGTTGTGCTCTGTGCTCTGACCGATACGTGCAAGCTCGAATTTGTCGATACCGAGGTTGAAAAGCTCGTTGAGAGCAAATGCGAATGTGCTTTCAAGAGCAGCTGAAGAAGACATTCCGGCTCCGAGAGGAACGTCACCGGCAAATACAGTGTCGAAACCGGCGATCACTCCGCCTCTCTTCTGGATCTCACGGCATACTCCAAAGATGTAGCGAGCCCATCCCTGTGAAGGAGCATCTTCCTCATTGAGTCCGAATTCGCAGTATTCATCAAGGTCGAGGGCGAAAGCACGCACTGTAGCTGTGCCGTTGAGCTTGATTTCTGCTATCATACCCTTGTCGATAGCGCCAGGGAATACGAAACCTCCGTTATAGTCGGTGTGCTCACCGATAAGGTTGATACGTCCTGCAGATGCAAAGAATTCACCCTCTGTCTGGAAGAGTGACTGGAATTTTTCAGCGATTCTTGTTTTCATTATTATAAATTTTAGTGTTTGTTTTTCCTTGCTTAAGGATTAGTTTAAAATCCGTCAAATATACTAATTAACTATTAATAATAATGGAAGTATAATTTCAAAAAATAAAAACATATCACTTTTTTATCATCAGCACTATCGGACAATGGTCGCTGACGCCTCCGACATATCGTGGTCCGGAATAGGTTCTGAGTGGCTTCAGGCCGGGATATTTCCGTTCATATGTCATCAGAAACGGTATCCTGACTATATCCATGCGTGAAATCAGGCTCAAACCCCGGCTCACCATGAACATATCGATAAGTTCCCACTTTCCCCGATATCTGATGGTACCCTCCCCTGCCCCCAAAAGTCTGCTGGACATATTTTGCAGCACTCCGTCAAGCATCCGGAACTGATGACCGTCAGGGGTGTCATTAAAGTCGCCCATTGCCACTATCCGCCCCTGTCCGGATGACAGCAGAGAATCACACATATCCCTGAGAGTAGCCATTGCAGCATTCCTTCTTCCCTCGGAAGCTGAAGAACCTCCGTATTTTGAAGGATGATGATTCACTATCATATTTATATTCTGCCCCATCTTGTCTTCAAGACAGACATGAAGAATATCTCTGGTACAGAGTTTCTCCCCTTCGTATTGCGGAACCTTTACCGAAGAGGAAACCTTACTGAACATTGACTCCCTGTAAAGCAAAGCCACATCTATCCCCCTCCTGTCCGATGAATCATAATGAACTATCCTGTAGTCATATTTACGGAGAATGGTTTGCCGTAGAAGCCTTGTCAGCACCCCTCTGTTCTCAACCTCAGCCAGTCCCACCACATCCGGCATCCGGCCATATTCCTCCCCTATCCAGAGCAGCGACTTGGCCACTGCATCGCATTTTGCCTGAAACTTCATTTTTGTCCATCTTCTATTCCCTAATGACGAGAATTCCTTGTCCGACTCCCCCGTTCCTCCATCCATATAGTCAAAGAAATTCTCTACATTCCAGAACACCGTCAGAAGAGAATCACTTCCGGAAGCCGACGTGCTGATGGTGCATGACAGCAGCAGTAATATTATCGATAATCTTTTCATTAAATATGACTTTAAATATTGCCACGTCGCTGCGCTTCTCGCAATGACGTGTATGATCGATATCGTCGCTGAAGCGAATGTGAAAGTATTATATGCAAAAGTGAAAGGAAATCTTCGGAAGGATGATAAAAAAAAGAAAAACTTAGTATAAAAAAGAGAAATAATTTAAAGAAAAAGAAAAAGTTGGCGTAAATTTGCGCCCTGATTTAAAAGAAGATAGAAATGGCACTTAAATGCGGTATAGTAGGACTTCCTAACGTAGGAAAATCGACATTGTTCAACTGTGTAAGCTCGGGAAAGGCCCAGAGTGCAAACTTCCCTTTCTGCACAATAGAGCCTAACATCGGCTCCACAATAGTTCCCGACAAGAGACTCGAGGTGCTCGAAAGCCTCTGCAACCCTAAAAGAGTGGTACCTGCCACTGTGGAGATCGTGGATATCGCAGGACTCGTAAAGGGAGCAAGCAAGGGCGAAGGACTCGGCAATCAGTTCCTGGCGAACATCAGGGAGACAGATGCCATCCTTCATGTACTCCGCTGCTTCGACGACCCTAATATCGTGCATGTGGACGGAAGCGTTGACCCGGTACGCGACAAGGAAGTAATCGATATGGAGCTCCAGCTCAAGGACCTCGAGACAGTCGAAAACCGTATCGCAAAGGTGCAGAAGCAGGCACAGACAGGAGGCGACAAGAATGCAAAGAAACTTTTTGATCTTCTCTGCAGATACCGTGACGCTCTCCAGCAGGGTAAGTCATGCCGTACCGTAGCGCCCGAGAATGCCGATGAAGAACAACTTGCAAAGGAGCTTTTCCTCCTTACCAACAAGCCCGTCATGTATGTCTGCAATGTGGACGAGGCATCCGCAAAGACAGGAAACCAGTATGTGGAGCAGGTACGCGAAGCCGTTAAGGACGAGAATGCGGAGATCCTCGTGATTGCCGCAAAAATCGAGTCAGACATAGCCGAGCTTGAAAGCTACGAAGAGCGTCAGATGTTCCTTGAGGAAATGGGACTCGAAGAATCGGGTGTGGTAAGACTCATCCAGAGCGCATATTCCCTCCTTAATCTCCGCACATATTTCACAGCGGGAGCAGACGAGTGCCGCGCATGGACAATCAACAAGGGAGACAAGGCACCGAAAGCTGCCGGAGTCATCCACACAGACTTCGAAAAAGGCTTTATCCGAGCCGAAGTAATCAAGTATGAGGACTTCGTGGAGTTGAAGTCTGAATCAGCCTGCAGAGCCGCAGGAAAGCTTGGAATCGAAGGCAAGGAATACATCGTCCAGGACGGAGACATCATGCACTTCCTCTTTAACGTATAAAAAAAACCTGTCATTTCGACAGGTTTTTTTTGTTGTTACTTATATGAAATCACGTTGTGATTGTCAAGCTTAAGGTCATTGATTTTCTGCCCTTGGGCCATTATAACCGAAGTCAGAGGATTTCCATGAGCATGAAGCTTGACAAGTTTTGCGTTTGAGCTGACATCCAGAGTTGTCAGAAGGCAATCGTTACATACAAATGACTCCAGGACAGTTGCATCGCTCACATTTATGGAAGTAATGTCGGTGTTATCGCAAGAAAATTCCTGAATCTTGGTACACCCGGCAATATTGATTGAAGTGAGCTTGTTTCCTCCGCATGCAAACAGATAAATATCCTTGAACGCTGTCACATCCAAAACACCAGTAAGACGATTTCCGCTGCAATCCAATTTCTTGATATTTGTACATGAAGCAATCTTAAGATCTGAAATAAGGTTGTTCTGACATGTCAGAGTAGTCAATTTAGGATTCAAGGAAAGATCCAAAGACGAAAGGTTGTTGTTATAACACTCCAGCATCTGAAGTTCAGGAACATTACTCAAATCCAAAGATGAAAGGGTATTACCGTAGCAACCGACAGTATAAAGAGCAGGAATATCTTTAAGTTCAAGAGAAGTAAGATTATTATCTCCGACTGCTATGATATTAAGTTTAGGACAGCCTGTGATTTTTAAATCGGTAAGAGAATTCATTCTCATATCGAAATACACAAGTTCATCAAAACCACTTACATCAACCCTTTTAACATTATTCTTATATCCCTGAAGAAGTTGAAGTGAATTACAACCATCTATATTAAGTGCAGAAACCTTATTACTATAGAAATAAAGCTGTTTAAGAGACTCACAACCAGATACATTAAGCGACGTGATTTCATTATATGCACAATCCACATACTCAAGTTTCTTAAGTCCACTGAGATCAAGATATGTTATAGCATTCTGGTCACAGTCGAGGTTTACAAGATTTACGAAATATTCAATACCCTTCAGAGAAGTTATCTTATTGATTTCAGTGTTTTCAACATCATATGTAAGTACGAGATCAGTAACATATTCCGCCTCTTTAGGAGACACCTCACCGTCACCGTTGCGGTCGCATGCCTCAAGCATCAAAGACTTGAACTCCGGACACTCAAATGCGATTACACCTTCAGGAGTAATTGTGCCACCTCCCATAGGAGTCTGAGTTACCTTAATCTTGAATTCTTCACGTACATTGCCAGTCGAAGCATAAATGATAATATTTCCAGTACGTGACTTTTCCTTATCACTGTATGAAGGAGCGGAAATCATCAATACATCATCCGACTTCTCCACTGTAAGCCAACTGGCTGCAACAAGGAAATCCCACTGCTCCGCATCAGTGACAACAGTAACATATTCAATTCCACCCTCAGAAGTGAAATTAATTTCTTCTGTAGCCACTTCAAGAGAAATCTTCACATCCTCATTCTTATCCGCAGGGTTCTCTTCTCCTTCGCATGAAGCGAAGAGGAAGGTTCCTGAAAACACAAGCAGCATAGCTGCATATCTTAAAATACTCTTCATTATCCGATTTTTACTATTAGTATTCCTTTACACAACGTACATTGTATCCGTATGCCCATGAAGCGTCACTTTCAAGAGGTGTTGGATCATTATACTTGAAAGCATACGATCTCTCTGACACCATAAGTTCGCTAGTCCATATTGCAAGCCATCCATTCTTGTTCTCGATATCTATAAGAGCTCCCTGATCTGATGGATGAGAACTGCGGTAACCTGCAAAAGGATACCATACATTCTCTCCCTTACTGTTTGTATAAAGAACTCCCTTGCCTTCAAAGAACTGATAATTTGATTCAAAATTTTTCCAAGCACCATTACGAGGAATCTGATATCCTGGAGGACATGGATCTGAATTGGTCTTCTGGAACGGACGCCACATAGCTTCGTCCTTGTCCATCCACTTATAGAAGTTACCCTGTCCAAGCCAGTTTGCCTGATTAGCTCCTTCCTCATAGTACATGAAACGCATAGGATGAGCATCAGCAAACTCTACGGTTCCCGTCTCCTTGGTAGTCTTGACACTCTCCCATTTAGCCTGTGCATAATTGGTGTTCACAACTGTGAGAGGTTCACCCAAGACATCGTATATCACATCCCAGTTTCCTGTCTCGGAGTTACGCACGCGCTCACCTTTTGTTGAACCGATGAAAGGATCCTTACGTCCCCACTGATAGTAAAGACCGAATGTAGGGTATCCTCCGCCAACTGTAGCATCAGTCGCTCCAAGATTTCGGTCCATGATATACCATCCGTCAGTCTGACCGTTGCCCTGATAAATCACGTTATTTTCAAGGTCGATTGTCTCCGGCTTGTCAGTCATCCATATATGCCATGACCACACGATGTTTCCTGCGTTGTCAAATGCTGCAAGAAGAGCATTTCCCTCCTTATCAGAAGCAGTGAAAGTAACCTCGCCTTCTTTATAGGTAATATCAGATACAAGAGCATTTCCTGAAGCACCTTCAACCTTCGAAGCCCAAAGCCAGTCTACCTTGGAAATATTGTTTATCGGAGTATTATCCACGTGACGTGTTCCGAAAGTATAGGTACCTGCCATATGGACCATATAAGAATTTGCATACCCCATACGGCTGAGATTGTTATTATCTCCAGATGTGCTTTCCCAGTTCACAGAACCTATTGCAGTAAGGACATTCCTTCCTACTATAACTCCTTCAAGATCCTGGGTGTATACCTGACCGTTCATATCTGTCATCGAAACGGTGAATCCATCAGAATAATCATCTGCAGGGATAACGAAACGGAAAGACCTGCCAGCAGAAACATCCACACCTGCAGAACCGCAATCCACACGCACTTCCTTAGATGCATCTGCATTAAGAGAAGTCCTGAATGCGTCAGATGACATATCAACTACACCGTTTCCGGAAATACGCCTGTTACCCTTACCTGTAAGTATAACTTCACGAAGAACATGAGGACCTGCAACATCCAGAACAGCAACTCCAGCAACATACTTCATAGCGATAGACTTCTCGGTAGACATACCTACTGCCGGATTTAAACTTGTCAAAGAAGCTGTCACAGACTGATCCTTAGCAATTTTGATACGCATCTGATTACCGCTGAGACCATTTGCAGAAGCAGACGATGTGGAAGCATAATACTTTTCAGCAGCCTTCACCGGACCAAATTCAGCAACAGCAGTATTTTCTCCGCTCGCAATAAGCACAGGAACGCCATTAATATATAGCGGATACATTGAAGACCACACATAATCAGTTCCGTCAGCAGCCTTCTCTACAGTTGCTGTAACATATACTGGAGCCTCTCCGTCCGGCTCATAAGTAAACTCGGCATCAACAGTCTCGCCGCGACGTACCTCAAGAGCAGATATTTCCTTTCCTGTCATCGCTCCACCATCGGTGTCATATACTGTCACCATGAATCCTTCATATATTCCAGCCGGAAGCACAGCGTCAACCTCAGCCGGAAGAGTCATTCCCGTGCCAAGATCTACAGTAAGTACATTGCTTGCATCGGAAGACATCTTGATTGCAGGATTGCCTGTAAAGTTCATTGAAACCGAACCTGTTCCTGAAATATTTCCTGAAACTGAAGTCAATGCAATCTTCTTTACGGCACCCTCTCCGGAAATTGCGAAACGTACTGTACCGAGAACATTCTTAAAGGTAAGGTTAGGAGATCCGTTTGAAGCCACCATAGGGTAAGCCATCTCGATGGAAGCATTCTGCAAAGCAGGAAGATCCACTGTAAGTACATCTCCGTTCACTGAACCGTTACCTGTATCATATGCAGCATGATAAGACTCAGCCTTAGCGACACCTTCGATATTTGCAACAGACAGACCGCCTTCTTCCACGATATATTTCACTCCGTTAATCACTACTTCGTCTCCAGCATTCCAGACTCTGTCATTTTCAAGAGCTGCAAGTACGGTAACTTTTGAATCCTCAACAGGAGCCTGCTCCGGATCACACGAGGAGAACAAGAGGGCAAGACCTGCCATAAAATAAAATACAAGACCTGTTTTTTTCATAATAACTTAAGCTGTTTTATAATGAGGGCGCAAATTTAGTTACATTTTCAAATAATCATAAATATTTTTCTGTGAAATAAATCTCACTATATTCATATTTACTTAATTTGCACAATTTTAAGTGTTATTTAAACAAGTTTTAAATCATTAATAAAATTTACATCCTACCCATATAAACTCTCTATCAGGGGTCATAATACAACAAAGACAAAAAATAGTAACAATTTGTAACTAAATTATATTACCTTTGCGGCTTTCTCGCAATCACTGAATTTAAACGACTATATGACAATTAGACAAGAAGTTCCGGGCCTTGAGAAGCAGCTGTATGTTGCGCCTGGAATAGAAACAATCGATGTTCAAGCAGAGCAGGCGATTATGACCGGCTCATTTGGTACACCAGGAGAAGATCCTGTTATTAATGATTTCGGAGAATTCTAAACCTGCATGAGATTATGAAAAAGTCATTTATATCACTTACTGCAGTTGCCGCAATTCTGGCAGGCTGCGCACAGGAAAACGAATACACTCCTGCAGAAAAGACTCATACCATTACCGTTGAAGTGGCAGATGACGCTACAAAGACCTATGTGGAAGGTGAGAAAATCTATTGGCACGAGTCAGGAGAGCAGCTCAATATCATTTATTTTGCTGATGAATCAACCTCACGCCGTCAATCAGCAACTCACACTGACTATAAGGTGGTTGACAACAAGGCTACATTCACTGCAGACTTCACCCCTACAGACGGTGCTGAAAAATACACTTTTGGAGCATTTTATCCATATGCTTATAAGTCTGTTAATTCATCAATAAGCCTTACAGTTCCTCAGGAGCAGACCCCGACTGCTACAAGCTACGATCCTAAGGCTGACATTCTGGTTTCTGTACAGCCTGTCGTTACATCAGGACTTCCTGACAAAATCCAGTTCCAGCTCGTTCGTATGGTGGCATTCGCCCAGATGACCATCAAGGGAATCCCTGAAGGTGAACTCATCAACAAGGTAATAATCTCATCTCCAGCAAAGCCTGCCGGAGCTGTAGATTTCAAGGTACACGAGACAAATACTCTCGAGAACGCAAAGTGGTACAACAACTACGAGGATATCACACTCAACATGGAAAACCGCGCAGCTACAGGAAACGATGTAGTATGGTTCATTGCCGTTCCTACTGACCTCAGCGGTTCATATCTTACAGTCAAGGTCTCTACAGATAAGAACAATTATATCAAGGAAATCGATCTTACCGGCAAGACTCTCAAGCTCGAGCGTGGAGACATTGCAAGATTCTCTGTAGCAAACCTTACAAAGGCAGAGAAGCCAAAGAGCTACAAGCTCCTCACTGACGTTAAAGAACTCAATGCTGGTGACAAAGTCATCATCTGTAACCGCAATTCAGCTACTTCATCTGCAAAACTTCTTTCTACAACCGCATATGACGCTACCAAAATAAAGGTTACATCTACCATGACCATTACTTCAGATATTGAGATTCTTGAGAAGGATATTCCGGCTGACGGAGCTGTCTTTACTCTCGAAGCAGGCGCTTCTGAAGGAACATTCGCATTCAAGAACGAGACAGCTGGTTACCTCTGCGGTTCTTACGACAGCGCAAACTGTTCAAGTGCCCTCAATTACAGTTCTACAATTGAGGCTGGAGCATCATGGAAAGTAGAACTCATAAGCAATGGAGCCAAGATATCATCAAGCTATGACGGCACCAGTACCCGCTACCTGAACAATTACGACAACTATAAATTCAATTACGCAACCAGCAGAAGCAGTTCTTATAACTATTACATATTCTATATGGATGGTGAGAGTGGCGAGCAGCCAGCAGCAACACCTCTGGCAACTCCAGTTGTTACAGCAACTGCAGCCGGAAACACCGTTACTGCAACTTGGGCAGCAGTACAGGGAGCCAAGGACTACACAGTAACCTGCGGCACCCAGACAAGCACTGTTACAGAGACTACAGCAACATTCACTGACCTTGACTACGATACAGAATACACCGTATCTGTTGTGGCCAATCCTGCAGATGCAACAGCCAACACAGTTTCTGAGGCAGGAAGCGTAAAAGTGACCACAGAGGCGGCTCCATCAGGTGATTCAGGTTCTGTAACAACCGTTACAGTCAAATTCCCTATCGGAACAACAAAGAGCGGAAATACAGTAGGTACAATCGATATGGGAGACTCAAACATCCTTGTATCATCCACAGGTTCATGGAGAGATAATAAGACAGACGGACGCGACTGCATCTATATAGGCCGTACAAGTTCAAATGAACTCCGCATCGAAGCTCAGAACGGCAAGATCATCACCAAAGTAACACTTACTGCACCTACAGGATATCTTGTTGACCTCAAATGGAAGGAGTACGACGGATACACGAGCGGCACGCTAGCAAGCGTAACAAGCGGAGAATGGACCGGAGAGTGCAAATCAAAGATTGTCTTCACTCCTAACGGATCATCCCACAGCAATATCGAATCAATTACAGTAGAATACCGCTAATCCCTGGCGGTAGTCCATAAACCTTGAGACTGTATTCTAAGACTTTTCCAAGGAATACAGTCTCTTTCTTTATATCCTTGTTATCTGTCCGCGACGCAAAGTTTTTGGCCGTTTTCCCTGCATCGTGTCCTTGTTTCCTTCCATCTGTGATTGCAGCACTTTAAATGTACCGCCCATGTCACTTTCAAATGTACCGGGTATATCAGAATTAAATGTACCGTCTGTATCACTTTGAAATGTACCGCCTGTAGCGGAATCCAATGTACCCCCTGTTAACCAGTGCCAGCATGGTTGGGGCAGATCCTTCAGAATGGTCGCAAACGGTTTGGCAGTGTAACTTTGTGGTAATGATAATACCACAGGGCTATGGCAAACGTAAAAGCGACAATGACAGACATCAGAGTAATCATCCGCGAGTTCTCACGCGGGACATCACTACGAGAGATGGAGCGGAAGCTGAAACTCAGCCGCACATCTTTGAGGAACTATCGTGACCGTGCGGAAGCATCCGGCAGGAGTATGGTGGATCTCCT
>CANBDX010000026.1 GCA_947367315.1 uncultured Bacteroidales bacterium
AGTAGGTAGCTGCCACTTTCTTCTACGACACCCTGTCAGAGTTTCTGACGGGGTGTCTTGTTTTATGCGGTTTGGCGAGAATTTTGAAGTATAGTTTCTGGTTTATAAACTGATTTTATATGAAGATTAAATATATTTACGCCCGTGAAATTCTGGACTCACGCGGTACACCTACAGTCGCAGCAGAAGTCATTCTCGACAATGGAGCAAAAGGAGAGGCATTTGTGCCTTCAGGAGCATCGACAGGTGCCCATGAAGCTATAGAACTTAGAGATGGAGATCCTACCCGGTATTTCGGCAAGGGGGTTCTGAAGGCTGTATCCAATGTCAATGAAATTATTGCACCTGCCTTGATTGGCCGTACTGTATTTGAACAGATGCATATTGACAGCATTATGCGTGATCTGGATGGCACTCAGAATAAGTCCCGTCTTGGAGCAAATGCGATTCTGTCGGTTTCCCTGGCTGTGGCAAAGGCAGCTGCAGCATGCATGAGGACCCCTTTATATCATTATCTTGGAGCTCCTAATTCTAATGTTCTTCCTGTTCCGATGATGAATATCATGAACGGTGGGTCGCATAGCGATTCGCCTGTAGCCTTTCAGGAGTTCATGATACGCCCTGTTGGAGCTGATTCCTTCAGTGACGGATTGCGTATGGGAGCAGAAGTGTTTCATTCCTTGAAGCAGATTCTTAAGGAGAAGAAGCTAAGCACAGCTGTAGGAGATGAAGGCGGATTCGCTCCTGTGCTTTCCGGCCCGGAGCATGCTTTGGAACTCATTGTAAGTGCTATTGAGGAAACCGGATATTCACCAGGTGATGACGTTAGGATTGCCTTGGACTGTGCTTCTTCCGAATTCTACCATGATGGTGTTTACGACTATGGCCGTTTTGAGGGCCCTGATGCGCTTAAGCTTACTAGAAAGGAACAGATTTCTTATTTGAAGAATCTTGTTGAAGCATATCCGATCGACTCTATCGAGGATGGTATGGCTGAGGACGATTGGGAAGGCTGGAGGATGCTTACCGACGAACTTGGAAGCAGATGCCAGCTTGTGGGAGACGATCTCTTTGTGACTAATGTGGATTATCTTTCCAGAGGCATACGCGAAGGATGCGCGAATGCACTGCTGGTGAAGCCTAATCAGATAGGAACTCTCAGCGAGACACTTGAGGCTATTGCGATGGCTCAGAGACACGGATATAAGGCTGTTATCTCTCATCGTTCAGGTGAGACTGAAGATACCTTCATCGCTGATCTTGCCGTTGCCACCAACAGCGGTCAGATAAAGACAGGTTCTCTGAGCAGGTCAGAGCGTATCGCCAAATACAACAGGCTTTTGAAAATAGAACAGGAACTCAAGGGATATTCAGTTTACGGACTTGAGATCAAGTGAAAATACTGGTTGGAAATTTAGTCATTGAGCCGCTATAATTAGCCCCGCTTGAACCACGACGCAAGAAAATCAGGCAAAAACCCTGCGTCGCGGACGAAAAACCGGCAGATGTGATCAATTAAGCATCGCGACGCAGGGAAATCAATTCAAAACCTTGCGTCGCGGACAGAGAGGGACGCAGGAAGAAAGAAACAAGGACACGACGCAGGGAAATCAGCCAAAAACCTTGCGTCGCGGACAGAATTGCGTCGTTGAGAGTGAGAACAACCTTCCATATAACGATGATCCGGGTTTTGCACATGATCAATTATATCTCAATTATATCGACTTGCCTTCTGACCTGTTGACTATATAAAAAATGACTGGTTAAAAAGTTTCATCTAACTTTTTAACCAGTCATTTTTGGTAGTCGGTAGGGGAATCGAACCCCTATTGCAAGATTGAGAATCTTGAGTACTAACCGTTATACGAACCGACCGTTGTTGTTTGGGATTGCAAAGGTACGAATTATTTTTACAACTCCAAATTTTTTTTGAAAAAAAATGAAGTTATTTTAAAAAAACGAAGAATACAGCCATAATGAGACAGAAAAATGCTGCAAAGTGGTTCCACTGTAGTGTCTGCCCCTTGAACATTACAGTAACTATAACGGTAAATACAGTAAGCGATATCACTTCCTGTATGACCTTGAGCTGCATGAGATTGAACGGACCGCCGTTTTCTACGTATCCGATCCTGTTGGCCGGAACTTGTGCACAATATTCAAGGAATGCAACAGCCCATGAGAAAAGGATTACCAGTATCAGCGGCCAGCTTGTGGAAATCTTCATTTCCTGCAGCTTAAGGTGACCATACCATGCGAATGTCATGAATATATTTGAGGCCACCAGAAGTATAATTGTCCAGATTGCTTTCATGTCTTATATTTTAGGGGTGCAAAAGTAATATTAAATTTGTAAATGCAGGCATAAAAGTATAATTTTGTATGTTCTACGTTGTTTACATTGTCTACATTGACTGAACCTAAGATAACCATATTATGACTTTAATTAAATCCATTTCAGGAATCCGCGGTACTATCGGAGGCGCTCCGGGTGAGGGCCTTTCCCCGCTTGACATTGTTAAGTTTTCCTATGCTTATTGCGAGAAGATGCGTGAGCGTCGTCCGAAGCCTGCCGGAGAAAGATATAAGGTGGTCGTTGGCAAGGATGCACGCCTTTCCGGAGATATGGTAGAGCATCTTGTATGTGGCACTCTGATCGCATGTGGCGTGGATGTGGTCAAGGCAGGATTTGCATCTACTCCTACAACGGAGATGGCAGTTGTTTTCGAAGAAGCTGATGGAGGAATCATCCTTACGGCCTCTCATAACCCTAAGCAGTGGAATGCACTTAAGCTTCTGAACGAGAAGGGTGAATTCCTTAATGCTGCGGAAGGTGCTGCCGTGCTTGCATGTGCAGAAGCGGAAGACTTTACTTTCGCTCAGGTCGATGACCTCGGAATGATTGAGGAAAAGGACTTTACAGATGCTCATCTTGATGCTGTCCTGGCTCTTCCTGCTGTAGATGTGGATGCAATCCGTAATGCAAAATTCAAAGTGGCTCTCGATGCTGTCAATTCAGTAGGAGGAATCATTATGCCTCGCCTTCTGGAACGTCTTGGAGTCGAGTGCGTATGCGTGAACTGCGATCCGACAGGTGAATTCGCACATAATCCTGAGCCGCTGCCTTCAAATCTGACTGAACTTTGCAGTGCAGTGGTGGAGAACGGTGCTGACCTCGGAATTTCAGTGGATCCTGATGTGGACCGTCTTGCGCTTATCTGCGAGGACGGCAAGCCTTTCGGAGAAGAATATACACTTGTGAGCGTGGCCGATTATCTTCTTTCAAGAGTCTATAATGAGGCACTCAAGACAGGAAAGTCGATGGAAGAAATCGCTGCACCTTATCAGATGACCACTTCTTCGAATCTGTCGTCTTCAAGAGCTCTTCGCGATGTGACAGAGCAGTATGGCGGTGAGTATCATGCAGCTGCCGTAGGTGAAGTGAATGTGGTGACAAAGATGCGCGAGTGCGGTGCTGTAATCGGCGGTGAGGGCAACGGAGGAGTAATCTATCCTGCCCTGCATGCCGGCCGTGATGCAATGGTTGGAGTGGCATTGTTCCTTACAAACCTTGCTTATAAGAAAATGAAAGTGTCGGAACTTCTTGCAACTTATCCTAAGTATGTTATTGCCAAGAATAAGATTGAATTGTCTGACAGCGCTCTGATCGACCGCATTCTTGAGGCTGTGAAGAAGGAGTATGCTTCGGAAGATATCAATACGATTGATGGTGTCAAGATTTCATTCGAGAGCCGTAAGGAGTGGGTGCATCTGCGCCGTTCCAACACTGAGCCTATAATCCGTATTTATGCAGAGGCTGCGACTCAGGAAGCAGCTGATGCTCTTGCTCAGCAGATAATCTCCGTTGCAGACTCAATCATAAGATCATAATGTTTTCATTCAGGACGACATCTTTGGAAGACCAGCTTGACAAGGCCCTGCACGAGGGCCTTGTCGGCTGTTTCTGTACCCAGAACTGCTGGGATACTGAGAAGGGAAGGTATATGTATGATATCTTCCGTGAACGCGGCAATCTTCAGGTAATCTTTTCTCCCCGCGATACGGAGCTTACACCGCTGACCAACCATATCGAATTTGATGCAGAGGCGTTGAAGAGTCTAAACGCAGTGGTGGTGGAAATCCAGGATGTCGGCGCGAGATATTTCAACTATACCAAGGATGTGTTCCGTCTTATGGATGCCCTGAAGGCCCTGAAGGACGAGGCACCGTCGCTTTATGTGGTGGATCATATCAATCCGGCGGGTCGTGTGGTGGAGGGTACCATGCCTTCTTCGGCGATGGAGGCTAATGTGCCTAAAGTGGCCCATCGCCATGGCCTGACTTTGGGAGAGCTTGCGAATCTCTATTACCATGAGATCGGCGCGAAGTTCGCTCTTCATGTGATTTCCGCCCTTGCGACCGATTCCAACAAGCAGCTGATGCCATGGACCATCGCTCCGGCCTCCGACATTCCTGGTCTTTTTACCTGCGACATGTATGGTGGCGGGGGATTGTGGAACAATACCAATATATCTCCTGCTATCGGCACTGCACGTCCATATGAATATATAGGAGCTCCTTTTGTCAAAACCTCATCCAAGGAAGCCGTACCTGCAGCGGAAGGAGTGCTGATGCGTCCGTGCTCCTTCACACCGTCATGCGGAAAGTATGCAGGCAAGAAATGCTATGGCTATCAGATCATGCTTGAGCCTGGGGTAGAGTATCATTCCCTTATACATACGCTTCAGCTGATCAGATATTTCAAGGAAAGATATGAGGAATTCCGCCTTGAGGAAGGATTCGAAGCCAAACTTTCCGATCAGGTGCTTCTGGATTATGTGAACGGAAGTGTATCTCTGGAAGATATGAAGGAACATGTGAAGCTTGAAGAGCAGAAGTGGATCCGCAAGGCCAAGAAATTCTCTCTATATGACGATCAGCCTTATAGAATTAAATAAGAAAATTGTTGCAAATGATAAATAAATGACGTACATTTGCGCCTCGAAAATTAGTTAACTAAATTTATTTGATCATGAAACAAGGTTTACATCCCGAAAACTACCGTCTTGTGGCTTTCAAGGATATGTCTAACGACATTGTGTTCATCACACGCTCATGCGCGAACACAAAGGAGACCATCGAAATCGAAGGAGTTGAGTACCCAGTAGTCAAGCTTGAGATCTCTAACACATCTCATCCGTTCTACACAGGTAAGATGAAGCTCGTCGATACAGCAGGTCGCGTGGACAAATTCTATCAGAGATACGCAAAGAAGAAGTAATTCTTCCAAGACATACGGTAATAAGATCGGCTCGCAGATATGCGGGCCGATTTTAGTATATGTTTGCGTGAGTCTTGATAATGAATTCCTCTCCTGTAGCAGGATGTATGAATACGATGCATAAGGCGTGCAGATGTAGACGTGTTGATTGTGCTCCGCCATACAGCATGTCTCCGACGATTGGGTGACCAAGGCCTTTCAGGTGCGCACAATGGACACGCAGCTGATGGGTGCGCCCTGTCTTTGGATATAGCTTTATGTTTATGCTTCCATCCTTTTCGACGGATTCCACCATATAATCGCTATGTGCAGGTTTACCCTGGGTCCTGTCCACTTTCTGGCGGGGCCTTTCGTCGTAGTCTGCAGCTAGAGGAAGGGTGATGCTCCCGTTGTCGCCGGCTCTCAGGCTGGCACCTTCAAGGGAAGGGGTTAGACGGGCGATATATGTCTTGCGGATGGTGTGCATCTCAAACTGACGTCTGAGATAGAAGGCTGCCTGAGGGTTCTTTGCAAAGAGGATGATGCCCGACGTGTCCATGTCCAGCCTGTGAACGGCTTCAATACCCGGGTGACGCTCCTGAAGTGTCTCCAGAAGGGATTTTCTGCCGTCGAGGCCTGGCACTGATGGCATTCCGGAAGGCTTGCTTACGGCCAGAATATGGTCATCCTCGAACACCGTCGCCACCTGACCGGAAACATAATCAGTGCCATCGGATATTATATCCATACCTTTCATCATGAAGCCCAGCAACAGACCGCATTTGCTTGTGCATGACGGATAGAAATGTCCTTGAGTCCGGACTGCAGTCTCCGGGGACTCACCATACCAGAATTCGCCCATGGCCAGCGGCTGCAGAGCGTTGCGGAATGCATATTCCAGAAGCTTGGGTGCTGCACATTCTCCTGTACCTCCAGGAGGGACAAGACCTGCGGAGGCAAAGATTGAGGAGATGGATGCCCATCTTCCTTCTGCATTATGCACTATGTACTGGCTGAAGATCCACTTCTGGAGTTCGTCGGACATTCTTGCCCTTTCATGTCGGAGTGTCAGAATCTCCTCCCTTATGGCTGTGCATGCGTCTTCGAGTTCGCCGAGCCGGAATTTCCATCTGCGTTTCATGCGGGCCATTTCGGCTTTAAGAAACTGACTCTCCTTCTCGAGATCTCCTTTGTCGGGGTAATATTCGCGCCCGTCGGCATCCCATGCCTTCCTTATGTCATCTCTGCGAAGCTTGGCGGCGGCCATCTCTTCCTTGCATCTGGAAGCTTCCTCTTCATACAGGGCCCTGGCTTCTTCAAGCTCGTGTATGGCTGGGGCGAGACGTCCGGACTCTATTTCTTCAATCTTATGGTTGATTGCGGATATTTCCGCCTCTTTGGTCTTGAAGTGTCCGCCTGGTCTTGTGAGGTCATATATGGGAGGGACGAATCCCGGAATAGTACTTTCTCTTCCTATATTTCCGGAAAATCCCTTCAGGTAGCCGGTCCTGCCGCCGGAATCCTTTACAAGTAGCACCCCGAGCATCTTGCCTTCGGCCATGGCCGCCGACAATGCCGTATCCTGCCTGATGTCGGATATTACAATCTCTGCTACATGCGCCACAAGCGGATGCGGGACATATCTGAACGGGTCATTGAACCGGTGGGGAAGGGCGGATAGATCTATGTCGGGAAGCGGATGGAACATCAGATTGTCACGTTTTCCGATAAATATTCCCTGCAGATGTCCTGAAGTCCACACTGGCCGCATTTGGGCTTGCGGGCCGTGCAGACGTATCTGCCGTGCAGGATGAGCCAATGGTGTGCCTTCGGACGCAGCTCAGGTGCGAATCCGGCAGTAAGGTCCTTTTCTACGGCTTCCACTGTTGTCCCGTCTGAGAGTCCCAGACGTCTTGACACCCTGAATACGTGGGTGTCCACTGCAATGACAGGCTTGTCATATATGACTGAGGCTATTACGTTTGCAGTCTTTCTTCCCACACCAGGCAGTGTCTCAAGCTGTTCAGGTTCGGAGGGAACTTCGCCGCCGAAGTCTGAAATCAGTTTCGACGCCATCCCTATCAGATGCTTCGCCTTGTTGTTCGGGAAGGATATGGACTTTATCAGCTGGAATACTTCTTCGAATGATGCTTCTGCAAGGTCCTGCGGCTGGGGAAATCTCATGAAAATCTCCGGGGTATGCATGTTCACCCTCTTGTCTGTGCATTGTGCGGAGAGTATTACTGCAATCAGAAGGTGAAACGGGGTGTCATAATGGAGCTCTGTCTCGGCAATCTGCATGTTGGCAGAAAACCATTTTGTCACTTCGTTGAAAAGGTCCTTTCTTTCCATATCAGATTGTGATGTCAAGGTCAATTACTTCTCCGCTTTCCTGCTCGCAGCATGTTTCGTCGCGGCATACCATCACTCTGCCCGGATATTTCTCGAATATCTGCCTGTTGTGTGTCACCATGATTACAGCGGTACCTTTCTCCTTGTTGATGCCTGTGAGAAGGTTCATGATTCCTTCGGCTGTCTCGGTGTCCAGATTTCCTGTAGGCTCGTCGGCAATTATTACCTGCGGGTCGTTCAGAAGCGATCTTGCAATCGCGATTCGCTGCTGCTCGCCTCCGGAAAGCTGATGAGGCATTTTATGTGCCTTGAGTTCCATACCCACCGCCTTCAGCACCTCTGATATACGCCTTGTCATGGCTTCCGTGTCTTTCCATCCCGTGGCCTTGAGCACAAATATGAGGTTGTCCTGCACGCTGCGGTCCATCAGCAGCTGGAAGTCCTGGAACACTACTCCCATCTTTCTCCTCAGATAAGGGATATCCTTTTCCCTGATGTCCCTGAGATTATAGCCGCAGACCGTCGCCGAACCTTTTCCAAGATGGTTTTCGGCTATGATTGTTCTGATTATGGAAGTCTTTCCGGTGCCGACCTTTCCCACGATGTATACGAAATCTCCCGGATGGATTTCCATGTCCATTCCGTATATCACGGTGGCTTCACCGTTCACAATATCTGCATCCTTGAATGAAATGATAGGTGTATTGTCTTCCATAATCGAAATATTATCGTAATAACATACAAATATAGGAACTGTAGGAGAATTTTCGTAGAAAAATCAAAAACATCTTCGTAAATTTGAAAAATTTTTTGCCTGGTTATGGATTTAACTTTCGCATGTTGAACAAACCCTCAAATTATCAATAACTTATAATTTGCGAAACTTGAGTTATGAGATTTAAATTTATAGTTGTTTCCGTGGCGATGATGACGGCCTTTGCAGATGTTGCAGAGGCTGCCTGGGACGGATTGTCGGATCGTTTTGCCGGAACAGTTTCAAAGGATATACGTGAGACTCTTAAGTTATATGATGCCGGAATGTTCTCGCGTTCCTTCTGTCTGATGGAAAACCTGTCAGAAGGAACCTTCAGGACCGATCCTGACGGATATGCCATCCTGTGTGATGTTTCGGCCGGCGTTTCCGGTTATGCAGGACGTATGGAGGCTTTCTTCGAGAATAATCCTCATTCATTCCTTATCCCGAGGATACGGTATGCTCATGCGATGAATCTTTTCGATGCCATGCAGTATAAGGCTGCATCGGAGCAACTCGGAATGCTGTCCGTAAAGAAGATTCCTGCAAGTGTGCGTGTCGAATATCTTTTCAAGAAGGCCTACTGCCATCTGGAAAACCGCGAGCTGCAGGCTGCTCTGGAGGATTTTGCGCAGGTGGAGAAGATGCCAGTCTCCGACTATACTGCCCCGTCCCGTTATGCGATGGGATATGCTGAGTACCAGATGAAGAATTTTGAAAAGGCTGCACCTTGGTTTGAGAAGGCAATGACAGACGGTCGTTTCAGGGATATCTCGGCTTATTATCTTATGGAGTGCCGCTTCATGATGAATGACCATAAGTATGTCACTGATAACGGTGATGCCATGTACGAGGCTGTGCCGGAAGACCGTAAGCCTCATCTTGCAAGAATAATATCGGAGTCATATCTCGTGCTTGGCGATGCAGATAGCGCGCGCAGGTATTATGAACTGAACGAGAAGGGCCAGAAGCAGGAGAAGTCTCGTGCGGACTGGTTCTACAGCGGTTCTGTGCTTTATGCTGTGGATGACTATAAGGGGGCTGTCGAGAATTTCACGAAGATGACGGAACGCACGGATTCCATAGGTCAGATTGCAAATTATAATCTTGGTTACAGCTACATACAGACCAGGGATATGGTTTCTGCAATGGGAGCATTCAAGGATGCCTCCCTTGTGGAATTCGATCCAGCGATTGCTGAAGATGCGTTCTTCAATTATGCCAAACTGGCGTTCGACCTAAATGACGATACTTCGGTCTTCCATGAGTATCTCAGGAAATATCCTCACCTCAAGAAGGGTGACAGAATCTACAGCTATATCGCGGTGGCGGCTCTTCAGGACCGCGATTATGCTGCTGCCGTGGAGGCTTTTGACGAGATAGATGAACTGGATGACGACATGACCCTCAACTATATGAAGGCCAACTATCTGCGCGCCAACCAGCTCATAAGGAACGGGTCTTATAGAAAGGCGGTGCCTTGTCTGAAGGCTGCAGCATATTATTCGGAGCGCAACAGCAGGTTCAACCAGCTCGCGCGGTTCTGGCTTGCGGAGTCATATTACAGGAACGACCAGTATGCCGATGCCCGTGAGGGTTTCATGGAGCTTTACAATGCTTCTGCTCTTGACGGTCAGGCTGAGGCTTACCTGATACCGTTCAATATTGCATATTGCTTCTATAAGGAAGGAAACTATCCTCAGGCTAAGAAATGGTTCGGAGAGTATCTCGGAGAGAAATCCGTGAGATTCAGAAAGGAGGCTCTGGTGAGAAAGGCGGACTGCGACTTTATTGCCAAGGAATATGGAGCTGCCGCATCGGCATATGATATTGTCCTGAAGGATTATTTCCATGTCAATGATATCTATCCTTATTATCAGGCTTCGCTTGCATATGGACTGAGCGGAAATGCTGCGAGGAAGATTGAACTTCTCGAGAACGTGATGAAGGCTTCTCCTGAGGCAGAGTTCTATCCGGAGGCGCTTTTCGAACTGGGACGTGCATATGTGACCAAGGAGGATGATGACAGGGCTATGGAATGCTTCCGGAAGATAGCAGCCGATGTGAAGGACAGCACTTTTGTGGCAAGGGCATTCATCGAGATGGGATCGCTTTCAAGAAACCAGTCTCAGTTCAATGATGCATTGGAACATTACAAGACCGTTGTGGAGAAGATGCCGCTTTCAGGTTATGCAGAGGATGCGCTTCTTGCCATAGAGTCCATCTACCAGACCAGAAATGAGCCGGAAGAGTATCTTGCATATATAGAGCGCATAGGCAAGGGTGCTCTGAAGACGGATGACGAGAAGGAAGATATGATCTTCAATTCAGCTGAGCAGATATTCCTGTCTGAGAACTATCAGAAGGCTCTTGTGGCTCTTCAGTCCTATGTGGAGAAGTATCCTCAGGGAAAGAGTCTGTACAAGGCTGACTTCTATATGGCGGAGTCGTACAAGAATCTCGGCAAGGCAGAGCAGGCATGCGACAGCTACCGCAAGGTTATTGAAGGCGGGGAAGGGTCTTTCGTGGAGCTGTCTATGCTTAATTTTGCGAATCTCTCATACAGGCTTGAACGCTGGGATGAAGCGTTCGGAGGATATTCTTCGCTTCTTTCAACCGCAAAACTTGAGAATAATACATATACTGCCCTTGTGGGAATGATGCGTTCTGCATACAGGGGACATATGTGGAGTGAAGCCGAGAAGAATGCTGCCATTGTTGCGGCGGATCCGAGAAGCGGTGTGGATGTCGTGACCGAGGCTGAATACGTCGTGGCCAAGTCGTGCCTTGCAACCAGCCGCAGGGACGATGCGTTCGCAATGCTGGAGAGACTTTCTCAGGATGTGGGAAATAAATACGGAGCCGAGGCGGCCTATATGATTATTCAGGACTGTTATGACCGTGGAGACTTCGAAGCGGTGGAGGGCAAGGTGTATGCGTTTGCTGATGCCGGCTCGGATCAGCTTTACTGGATGGCCAGAAGCTTCATCGTGCTGGGTGATTCGTTTGTCGAACGTGATGACCTCCATCAGGCCAAGGCGACATTCGAGAGCGTCAGGGACGGATATACTCCAGCATCGGATGTGGATGATGTGCTTGACAACGTGATGATGCGTCTGAGGAAACTTGAGGAAATGTCACAGGAGGACGTACAGGAAAATGAAATCTGATATGAAAAGAAATATAATATTTGCTGCAGCGGCTCTTGCAGCCCTGGCAGTTGAAGCAGGTGCCCAGAATCTTGATCCTACGGTAGAGGTAAGCAGGGCATATGAGGGCAAGCTCATGGAGGTGCATAAGCCTGTGCTTGACATGGCGGTTCCTGATACCATACACAGGTTTGACCTTGACTTCGATTACGCCGTGTCGGAAAGCCCTTACAGGGGCTCTTATGAGTTCAATCCGTACATGATGTCCATGAAGCCGACTTCTTCGCGCAGGAAGCCGGGGACTTTCTATCTTAATGCCGGTGCCGGTTATACGCTTCATCCTGTTGTGGATGCCGTCTGGTCTCCTTCTATCGGCAAGGAGAATATGTCGCTTGATGTATATGCATTCAACAGGTCTTATGTGGGTGATTATTATTCTGCTGACGGGGCCGGGGACTGGTTCGGTTATGACTTCCTGTCCAAGGCCGGCACATCATACAGACTTGGATGGTCCGGCGGTACATTCAGGGCAGGCGCCGGGTATTATGGCGTGGCTCTGAAGGATTGCTTCAAAAGCAGGATGTACGATGCGGTGGATGTGGACCTTTCCGTAGCTTCGGTTGCATCATCTTCTTCAAGGTTCCTGTATGACCTGAACCTTAAATACCGTTTTGCCGAGGATAAACTGAAGGACCATGCGTCTGGTGACTATCTGTCGGAGCATAATTTCAGGTTTGACGCTTTGCTTGGCCCGACCATAGGGAAGCACAAGATCCTGGTTGATCTGGGTGTGGAATATGATATGTATTCCGGTGACGTAGATGCGGGCATTGGAGAGGTCGCTGTGGTACCACGTTATGTGTATGAGAAAGGGGGACTGAAGATGGATCTCGGCTTGCGTTTCTCCCTGCTGATGCTCAAGAACTCTGCGGAGACCATATGGGGCAGCAGCGGTCAGCTTTTCTATCCCGATGTCAGGGTGAGCTATGCTCTCGCTCCGACTGCTCTTAAGGCTTATGCCGTTGTCGGCGGCGGCAACAGGATAAATACATATGCGTCGATGATAGACAGAGACCATCATTTCAGTATAGGGTATGATTGTGGTATTTCTCCGCTTCTCGATGCCACGTTGGAGAGGGTCTCGGCTGTCATAGGACTCGAAGGACGCATCGGTGCTGCCTTCAGCTATGACTTCAGGGCAGGATATGCCAATTATGCAGGCGCGCCAATGGCTGCCGTTGTAGATGTCGATGGCGTGCTGATGCCGGCAGTCGGATATTCTGCTTTCCAGAAGTGGTTTGCCGCTTTGGAATGGAATCTGGATATGGAACGTGTCCGCTTTGACGGTTCTGCTTTATATACTGATACATGGGACTATGACCGTCAGGTCTTCATCGCTCCAGCTGCCCTCTCCGGAGATGCGTCATTTGTCTATAATTGGAAGGAGAGGATATTCGCAGGAGTGGATTGTGAATGGGCTCTGGGACGCTCCAGCGCTGTTTATTCTGTCCCTTGGTATGCTGATCTGGGAGTCTATGCCGAGTATGAGGCTGCACGCCGTATGTCCTTCTGGCTCCGGGCCGGCAACCTTCTCGACATGAATATCCAGAGAGACCTGCTTTTCGCTGAAAAAGGCCTGAGTTTCACTGCTGGAATCAAGTTGAAAATTTAGGGCTCCGTTGGAGTTTTTCTACGAAAAAATCACTATATTTGTTCGTTTATTCAAAAGACGTAAAATAGGAAAAATATAATGAGTGAAGAAGTAATCAATAATGTGTCTGCGGAGCAGTACTCCGCGAACAGTATTCAGGTGCTGGAAGGCCTTGAGGCCGTTAGAAAGAGACCTTCGATGTACATCGGAGATGTGGGTGAAAGAGGTCTCCATCATCTTGTTTATGAGGTTGTGGACAACAGTATCGACGAGGCTCTCGCCGGTTATTGTTCGCATATAGAGGTTACAATCAACGAGAACAATTCCATAACGGTCAAGGATAACGGACGTGGTATCCCTACGGGTATGCACGAAAAGGAGAACAGGTCTGCCCTTGAGGTGGTTCTGACGGTCCTTCATGCCGGCGGTAAGTTCAGCAAGGACAGTTACAAGGTGTCCGGAGGTCTTCACGGTGTGGGTGTATCCTGCGTGAATGCTCTTTCTGATTATCTGAAGGCAGAAATTCATCGCGAAGGAAAGATCTTCGTGCAGGAGTATTCGCAGGGTAAGCCTTACAAGCCGGTTGAGGTCGTGGGAGAGGCTGAGGATACCGGTACAATCGTCACCTTCCACCCGGATCCTGAAATCTTCCAGGTGACTCAGGTCTATAAGTATGACACTCTTGCGGCGCGTCTCCGTGAGCTTGCATACCTCAACAAGGGTATCCATCTGACTCTTACAGACAGGAGGAATCTTGTGAATGATGTGGATGAGAACGGCAACGAGCTTGAGACCACTCATTTCAGAAGCGATGTATTCTATTCTAAGGAAGGACTCAGGGAGTTTGTGGATTATCTTGACGGTGGTGCGGAGAAGCTGATCGAGGCTCCGATCTATCTCGAGACAGACAAGATCATTCCAATCGAGATCGCTCTTCAGTACAACACCAGCTACACCGAGAAGATCTATTCTTACGTAAACAATATCAACACCATAGAGGGAGGTACACATCTCCAGGGATTCAAGATGGGTCTTACAAGGACCCTCAAGAGCTATGCTGACAAGAACGGAATGCTTGCAAAGCTCAAGTTCGACCTTGCTGCGGATGACTTCCGTGAAGGTCTTACGGCTGTCGTGTCGGTGAAGGTGGCTGAGCCTCAGTTCGAAGGTCAGACCAAGACCAAGCTCGGTAACGGCGAGGTGGTTTCTGCTGTGTCGCAGGCCACTGCAGCTGCCCTTGAGGCATATCTGGAGGAGAATCCGAGGGAGGCGAAGATGATTGTGGAGAAGGTGATCCTGGCTGCAACCGCCCGTCATGCTGCCCGTAAGGCACGTGAGATGGTGCAGAGAAAGACCGTTATGTCAGGCGCCGGCCTTCCTGGCAAACTCGCTGACTGCTCTTCTCGTGATCCGGAGATCTGTGAGCTCTTCCTCGTCGAGGGAGACTCTGCGGGCGGTACTGCAAAGCAGGGCCGTGACCGTGCCACCCAGGCCATCCTTCCGCTTCGAGGTAAGATCCTCAATGTGGAGAAGGCTATGGAGCACAGGGTGTTCGAGAGCGAGGAAATCAGAAATATCTACACTGCTCTTGGAGTGACAGTCGGTACTGAAGAAGACAGCAAGGCTCTGAACCTCAGCAAGCTCCGCTACCATAAGGTGATCATCATGACCGATGCCGACGTGGACGGAAGCCACATCGCCACACTTATCCTTACATTCTTCTTCCGCTATATGCAGGACCTTATCAAGAACGGTTATGTATATCTTGCCACTCCGCCTCTCTATCTTGTGAAGAAGGGCAAGGAGGAAATCTACTGCTGGACTGAGGCACAGCGCAAGGAAGCTACCCTGCAGCTCGGAAAGGGCTCTGAAAAGGGTGTGTTCGTGCAGCGATACAAAGGTCTTGGAGAGATGAGCGCGGAACAGCTCCAGTCCACTACTATGGACCCTGAGAGGCGCCTTCTCCGCCAGATCACCATAGAGAATGCCGCCGAGGCGGAGCGTACTTTCTCAATGCTTATGGGTGACGATGTGCCACCGCGCAGAGAGTTTATCGAGCAGAATGCCCACTATGCAAATATTGATGCATAAATGAACGAATATCTTGTTCCGTCTCTATTAGGACGGGCCAGTCTATACGGCAGCAATGCCTATGTGCCAGTGTCGTCACGTATCGTGGCGACACTGACTATGCATTTAAGGGAGGATGTACTTCAGAAGGTGATGGTGGAGTCAGCTGCCAGATTCCCTCATCTTTCAGTCCGATTGTCCATTTCTGACGGTGATTACGTCTTCTGTCCGTCCGAAGTCTTTGATGAACGGCTTCTGAGGGTCACCATGTGTGACAGGACCATCTGTTTCGATTTTCATCGTGCGCTTGCGGATTCGACCGGCATGATGTCTTTCGTGAAGGCAGTGCTTTTCCGCTATCTTGAACTCAGCGGATGTCAGGTGACCAATGACGGGTCTGTCAAGTCGTTGAGCGGCAGTTTTTCTGCTGTTGAGGCTCAGGACCCTATGATGAAGCTTGAGGATAAGCCTGCGTCGCGTCCGGTCTGGTATATGGACGCCAAGGCCGTGAATGTGGAGGGATGTCCAGCCGTGGTTCAGCAGGTGGTGCAGGTGAGGATACCATTGTCCAGGATTCCGCGCGAATATGACCAGATGGCGAAGGAGCCTGAGACTTTCCTGATTCCTCTGATATCTCATTCCGTGTATGAGGCATATCGCGGGGAAATGGCAGCAGGAGAATATGTTGTTGCGTCTGTTCAGGTGAATCTTCGTCCTTATTTTCCTTCGCCTTCGCTGCGCCCATATCATACTCCTGTGTATATCGCCTATAACAGAAATATCGGTGAATATCCATACAGGACGGTGCAGATGTCGCAGAAGAAGCTGCTTGAAGCTCAGCTGAAGACCGATGCGCTCGTTTACAGTGCGCAGAAGCAGACAGCGGAGCTGGAAAAGGCCCTTGCAGGGCCTGATGCGGATGTGAGGAGGCGTGAGGTTGAGGCTATGAGGGCAAGTATTGCAGGCAGGGCCACATATGAAGTGCACAGGATCGGTAATGTGATAATGCCGGATTCGATGCAGAGATATGTGACCGAACTGTATCCGGTCATGCCGTGCGGAGGATATGCGTGCTCTGTGACGCTGGTGGCATACCGTGGAGAGATATTTGTTACATTCGCAGGAGGTCAGGCGTTGCGTGGCGTTGCGGACAGATTTGTTTCCCTGCTTGAAGAGAATGATATATCTGCCTTTGTGGCGGATGAATATGATTTCGTTCCGCTGGAAGGTTTGGATGCTGTCTGATTCTTTCTTCGAGAATATTTATTTTGAAGTTGAGGATTTATCATTTGACTTTTATGTATCTTATCGGAAAATCCGTCATAAAATTTCAACGATGAAAATTTAAACAGCTTCTTAGAATGATACGATTATGGAGAAGATAAATTTCCCAAGGCAATATAAGGTCTATGTGCCGCTTGCCGTCTTATTCATCATGATGGTTTTCCTGATGCCGAGGAATGCCAGGTTCAAGTATGATTACCGTAAGGGATCTCCCTGGATGTATGAGACCTTGGTGGCTCAGTTCGATTTTCCTGTGCTGAAGACTGAGCAGCAGCTGTTGCAGGAGCGTGAGAAAGTGGGTGAGGATGTCATACCTTATTACAGGTATGAACCAAAGGTGGCGACAGGCGTACAGAATTCCTTGGCTCGGCTGGATATGGGAGAGCATGCCTATATGAGGCCTTATGTCGCATCCGCTCTGGCAGCTGTATATTCGAAGGGAGTGGTTTCGGAGGCATCGGCAGGTGAGGTCAGGGCTTCGGCTGAAGGGCTTGTGTATGTCCAGAAGAACAGGCGTGCAGTGAAACTGCCTGTGACGGAGTTTTATACCACTGAGATGGCTGCCGGTTATCTGCATGATGTTCTTGCGGAAACCTTTCCTATGGTGAATGCCGATTCCGTGATGAACGCTTCCGGGGTCCTGCCGCTGATTGTTCCGGATCTGATCTATGACCAGCAGACAACCGATCTTGTGCATGAGGAAAATTTGGATAATATATCTCATACTCAGGGAGTTGTGCGCTCCGGACATGTTATCGTCAATGATGGTGAGATTGTTACTGCCGAAATTGAACAGCTGCTGGATTCATATAAGGCGGAGTATGATATGAGTGTGGGATACAGCGGTCCGAGGGCATTGCTGTGGGTCGGAAATATATTCCTTGCCTTCAGTATAGTGGCCTTGCTTTTCTTTGCAATTTTCTTCTGCAATTATAAGATTTTCTACGAATATAATAAATATCTTTATCTGCTGCTGGTATTCGCGATTTCTGCAGTGGGTTCATCTGTGGTTGCGAAGAGCGACCCTTCTCTGTTCTATATGATGCCGTTCACACTGTCGGCAATGTATCTGCTCGCATTCTTCAAGAAGAGGGTGGTGTTCATTACATATGTGATTTCGCTGACGCCTATGCTGATGTTTGCACCAAATGGAGTGGAACTGTTCATCATGTACCTTGTGGCAGGGGCTGTGGGCATGCTTGTGTTCGGTTATTTCAACAGGGGATGGCTCCAGTTCGTCACGGCTCTTATAGTGTTTGTCGTGATGGCTCTGATATGGATATCCTTCCGCATGGTGGACGGAGTCGAGGGGCTCAGCGACTACCGCATATTGTTCGACCTTGCCCTTGCGTCCCTTCTTTCTGTAGCAGGTTATCCTCTTATCTATCTTTTCGAGAAGGTCTTCAGGCTGGTTTCCAACTCCAAACTCGTTGAACTGAGCGATACGAGCAACACCCTTCTGCGCATGCTCGCCGACAAGGCCCCAGGCACATTTCAGCACTCTCTTCAGGTGATGAATATCGCTGATGCTGCCGCACGTGCCGTGAATGCGAATGTGCTTCTTGTGCGTGCAGGCGCTCTATATCATGATATCGGAAAGATAAACAATCCTCAGTGCTTCACTGAAAATGAGACTCCCGGTGTGAAGTATCATGCGGAGCTTTCACCTAAGGAAAGTGCCCAGGAGATAATAAAGCATGTCTCTGACGGACTGGCTCTTGCGGAGAAACATGGTCTTCCGCAGGAAATAAAGGATTTCATAATCACTCATCACGGTACTACAAGCACAGGATATTTCTATACGAAGTATCTCAATGACGGAGGAGATCCGGATGATGTGGCCGAGTTCTTCTATAATGGCAGGAGACCTGTCACCAGGGAACAGGTGATACTGATGCTCTGTGATGCTATCGAGGCTGCATCAAGAAGTCTGAAGGATTACTCCAAGGAAAGCATATCCTCACTTGTGAACAGGATAATCGACGGGAAGGCTGACAGCGGACAGTTGTCGGATTCGGAGATGTCCATCAGGGATCTGAATGTACTGAAGGAGGTGATATCATCCTATCTGCAGCAGATGTATCATTCGCGTGTCGTGTATCCTAAACGCAATAACCGCAAGGCATAGGAAGCGATTTTGAAATGTCGCGCAGAATGATTATTTTTGCAGGCTATTTGTGACGCCCTCCGGCGTCTTGTGCATGGATAATAATTAAAAACATATAAAGATGAATATTGTAGAAAACAGAATCGACGATCTCAATCTCGAACTTACCCTTTCCATTGTAAAGGAGGACTATGCTGAAAGCATGAAGAAAAGACTTGCTGACTTCAGAAAGAAGGCAGACATCAAGGGCTTCAGAAAAGGAATGGTGCCTATGTCTCTCGTAGAGAAGATGTATGGCCAGAACGCTCTTGTTGATGCTGTCAATGATGTGATTTCAGAAGGTCTGAACAACTATATCCATGAGCACAACCTCCGCGTTCTCGGAGAGCCGCTTCCTAGCGAGGAGCACATCCAGAACGAGTGGGTGAACGGAAGCGAGTTCACTTTCAAGTTCGACCTGGCTCAGAATCCTGAGATTTCTTTTGAGCTTTCAAAGGATGATGAGGTTGTATATTACACAATCACTGTGACAGAGGCTGCAAAGAAGGAGATGAAGGACAACCTTCTCAAGCAGTACGGTTCTCTCGAGGAAGGCAAGAAGGCTAAGGAGGATGATTTCATCATCGTGGATTTCGAGCAGGGCGAGACCAAGGTAGAGGGTACATATGTAGCTCTCCGCAACGTGGCTGAGGCAGCGCGCCAGTCATTTGTAGGCGTTAAGCCAGGTGATGTTCTTGATGTGAACGTGAACGAGGCATTCGAGAACGATACTGACCGTGCTTCAATGCTCAAGGTAAGCAAGGACGAGCTTGCAACTCTCGATCCGATGTTCAAGATGACTGTGAAGAATGTGAAGACTTTCGTGAACGCACCTCTTGCCGAGGAGACTTTCGAGAAGATCTTCGGTGTAAAGACAGAGGCTGAGTTTGATGCAAAGATCGAGGAGAGAATCCGTGCAGAGTATGCTCAGGAGGCAGATTTCCGTTTCTCTAAGGATGCAAAGGCTTATCTTCTTGAGAAGGCAGATGTCAAGATTGCAGAGAAGTTCCTCAAGAGATGGGTATTCGTTGTGAACGAGGGCAAGTTCACAATGGAGGATATCGAGAAGGACTGGGACCTCTTCATCGTGGACTACAAGTGGCAGATGGTACGCAGCTACCTCATGGAGAAGTATGGCGTGAAGATTGAGGAGGCTGACCTCCTTGCAAGCGCCAAGGGATTTGCTGCATACCAGTTCGCTATGTACGGAATGAACAACGTTCCGGATGAGCAGCTTGAGGCATTCGCAAAGAATATCCTTTCACAGGAGGAGCAGGGCAGAAGAATTCTCGACCAGGTTGAGAACGAGAAGACATTTGCAGCTGTACGTGAGGTCGTTACTCTTAAGAAGAAGAAGATCTCTGTTGAGAAGTTCCGCGAGTTGAAATAATTTAGCTTAAAGGTCGGCTCGCAAGCCGGCCTTTTTACGTTTTATATATGAATAATAAGGAATTCGATAAATACGCAAGGCTGGAGCATGGTATCAGTTCGATGACGATGCATCGTTATCAGTCTGTTCTGGACGGATACATCAATCCTACCATTCTGGAAGAAAGGAAACTTAACGTGGCTTCTATGGATGTGTTCAGCCGTCTGATGATGGACAGGATCATCTTCCTGGGTGTGCCTATCGACGACGATGTGGCCAATATCATCCAGGCTCAGCTCCTTTTCCTTGCATCAAACGACCATGCCAGCGATATTTCGCTTTACATAAACACTCCGGGCGGACAAGTGTCTTCAGGTCTGTGCATCTACGACACTATGCAGATCATAGAGCCGGATGTCGCTACTATCTGTACGGGAATGGCAGCATCTATGGGATCTGTGCTTCTATGTGCCGGTGCGCAGGGAAAGAGGTCTGCATTGAAACATTCGAGGGTGATGATTCATCAGCCTCTCGGAGGTGCAAGGGGACAGGCTTCGGACATCCTTATCGCAGCGCAGGAAATAGAAAAGACCAGAAACGAACTTTATTCAATCATTTCAGAGCATACAGGACAGCCTGTTGAGAAGATTGCGGCAGACGGTGACCGTGACTTCTGGATGACATCTCAGGAGGCCCTTGAATATGGAATGATTGACGAAGTGCTCCTGAAGAAGAGATAGCATATGGCCAAGGGAAGAAAACAGACAGGCGGATACTGCATGTTCTGCGGCAGAAGCGAGGCTGAAGTGCCTCTGCTGCTTCAGGGCATTGATGCATGCATCTGCTCTGATTGCGTGAAGCTTGCTCAGGGATATATAGAGGAGTTCAGCGGTAAGAAGGCTCCTGCAGAACCATTGAAGAAGCTGGAGTCACTTCATAAGCCTAAGGAGATACATGAGTTCCTGGATCAGTATGTCATTGGACAGGACAGGGCGAAGAAACTGCTCGCTGTGGCCGTTTATAACCATTACAAGCGTCTTAACAACAACCTTCAGGACGGTGGAGAGTTCGAGCTTGAGAAGTCAAATATACTTATGGTCGGCCCTACCGGTACCGGCAAGACATTGCTGGCCAAGACTATAGCCAAACTGTTGGATGTGCCTTTCACTATTGTGGATGCTACTGTGCTTACTGAAGCTGGATATGTGGGAGAGGATGTGGAGAGTATTCTCACACGTCTGCTACAGGAAGCGGATTTCGATGTTGCAAAGGCGGAGCGGGGCATCGTGTTTATCGATGAGATCGACAAGATAGCCCGCAAGAGCGACAATCCTTCGATAACCCGTGACGTGTCCGGTGAGGGTGTGCAGCAGGCGATGCTTAAACTTCTGGAAGGCAGCGTGGTGAATGTTCCCCCTAAGGGAGGAAGAAAGCACCCTGAGCAGGAGTTCCTGCATGTGAACACTCAGAACATCCTTTTCATTTGCGGAGGTGCATTCGAGGGGATCGAGCGAAGGATTGCCCAGAGGCTCAATACACAGGTCATCGGCTTCCAGTCTTCTGGGAAAAAACCGGTGGATAAGAACAACCTACTGAAATATGTCGAGGCTCAGGATCTGCGTTCTTATGGTCTCATACCTGAGATTATAGGACGTCTGCCTGTAATAACATATCTGGACCACCTCGACAGGGATGCCTTGAAGAGGATTCTGACGGAGCCTAAGAACGCCCTGATGCGTCAGTATGAGAAGATGTTCGAGCTGGACGGAATCAAGCTGACGGTTGCTCCAGAAGTTCTTGACCTGATAGTTGATACAGCCATCGAGAACAAGCTTGGAGCTCGCGGACTGAGGTCTATCTGCGAGGCTATCATGACCGATGCCATGTATGAAGCTCCGTCTTCGCAGCGCAAGACTTTCAAGCTGACGCTTGAATATGCAAAAGATAAACTGACTAAAGCCTAAAACCTAATATTATGAATAGATTACTTAATCAGATCTGCTCGAATTACACCCTTGCCGACCAGTGCAAGGAGATGGGTATATATCCTTATTATACACCTATCGAATCGGAGCAGTCCACTGTAGTTAAAATCAATGGAAATGATGTCCTGATGTTCGGCTCTAACAGCTACCTCGGTCTTTCGAACGACCCTCGTCTGAAGGAAGCTGCCGTTGAGGCTGTCAAGAAGTATGGAACAAGCTGCTCCGGCTCGCGTTTCCTCAACGGAACACTTGATATCCATATGGAGCTTGAGGAGAAGCTTGCACGTTTCGTAGGCAAGGAGGATGCGGTGACCTACAGCACCGGTATGCAGGTGAACCTCGGTGTCATCTCGTGTCTTTCATTCCGTGGCGGATATGTGCTTCTGGATGCCCAGGACCATGCATCCATCATTGACGGAAGTCGTCTCGGCTTTGCCAAGGTACTGAAGTTCAAGCATAATGATGTGGAAGACCTTGAGAAGAAGCTCGCATTCTGCGAACATGACAAGTATAAACTTATCGTTATTGACGGTATATACTCGATGGAGGGAGACATCGCTCCTCTACATGAGATATGTGACCTCTGCGACAAGTACAATGCTTCCGTGATGGTGGATGACGCGCACTCTCTCGGAGTACTCGGCAACTGCGGACGCGGAACTGCCGACTATTTCGGAGAAACCGATCGCGTGGACCTTATCATGGGTACATTCTCCAAGTCTTTCGGATCTCTTGGAGGATTCATCGCCGGAGACCGTGAAGTGCTCAATTACTTGAAACACAACTCCCGTTCACTCATCTTCAGCGCCTCAATGCCGCCTGCAAACATCGCAGCCGCAAGCAAAGCTCTGGATATCATGCTGGAGGAACCTCAGCGTTTCGAATACCTTTGGGACCTTACCCGATATGCACACAAGGCATTCAAGGATGCAGGATTTGATACAGGAAGGACGCAGTCTCCGATTATCCCTCTTTTTGTGCGCGACACCTTCAAGGCAATGGCTATCGTGCGTCATGCTCTGGCAGAGGGCATCTTCGTGACTCCGGTGATCACTCCGGCTGTCGCCCCAGGTGACGAACTTATCCGTTTCGCCCTGATGGCTACGCACACACGCGAGCAGGTAGACTATGCTGTGGAAAAGCTTACAAAGATCTTCAAGCAGCTTGAAATATTCTAAGATATGGTAATTCTCATTACAGGAGTGTCATCCGGCTTTGGAAAGGCGATGGCACTCCGTCTTGCAAAAGACGGGCACAAGGTCTATGGCACCGTACGCAGGGAGGTGGAGCCTCTTGAAGGTGTGACATATCTTATGACAGATGTCAGGGATGACGCCGGTATCGCTGCAGCATTTGCGCAGATGATGGAGGCTGAAGGACGTCTGGATGTCTTTATCAACAATGCAGGCATGGGCATCGGAGGTCCGCTTGAGTTCAATCCGGTGGAGGATGTGCAGATGCAGATGGATGTCAATTTCATGGGTATGGTGAAATGGCTAAAGCATGTAATCCCTGTGATGCGTCGTCAGGGAGAAGGCAAGATCCTGTGTGTCAGCAGTATCGGTGGTCTGATGGGACTACCTTATCAGGGAGCATACTCGGCAAGCAAGTTTGCCATTGAAGGATGGTGTGAGGCCCTGCGTCTGGAGCTTCGCGGCACCGGTGTAAAGGTCGTGGTGATAGAGCCTGGAGACTTCTCCACAGGCTTCACCGCCACCCGCAAGTCAGTATGTCCGGCAGACGTGGCTGAGGCCTATCCGTCATATGAACGCTCACTTAAGGGCATCGAGAAGGACGAGACATCCGGCTTGAAACCTGAGGTCCTTGCTGCGAAGATATCCTCGATTATCCGCAAAAAGAACCCGGCCTACAACTACGTGGTGGCTTCCTTCCTCCAGAAGCTTTCGGTCTTCGCCAAATGGCTACTGCCGAAGCGTGTCTTTGCCTGGATCCTGTCACTATACTATAATCTTTAGGAATCTCCGAACACAACTATATCAGTTCTGATCAATTGCATGTCCTCTTGTGGGATATGCAATTTTTTTTGTCATCGAAATAATCAGCAGCAATGACACGGTTCTTGTAAATTATTGTTATCTTGCAGACGGTACGGATAATTCTTGATTATGAACAGATTTTTGTCTTTTGTATGTGCAATCTGTATTGCAGTTTCTATTGCAGCTCAGGAGTCTGAGCAGAGACATCTTTTTGAAGAACAATTTGATGCGGCGCTGGCGGAAGGAGCTTTTAAAACAGGTGCAGGCTGGATGCCGTATCCTGATTATTCAGACCGTAGTGCATGGGAGAAGCTCAGTCAGGGATATAAGGAGATCATAATTCAGCTTGGCGAAAAGAGCCTCAAGTATGAATGGAAGACTATTCTGGCCAGTACTTATCTCGAATATGAAAAGACTGGAAATCGGGCTCTGATGAAGACCAGCTACGACCACAGGAATAATCTCATCATACTTGTCGCTGCCGAACTTGTTGAAGGCAAGGGCCGTTTCCTCCCTCACCTTGTTGACGGATTATGGCTTCTATCTCGAGAATATTCATGGTCACTGGCTCAGCATACCCGTTATCAGGCCTCAGGAAGAACACTCCCGGACGGAACAGACCGTCCGATTACTCTTCATAGCGCCAATATCGGAGCATCAATAGCTTATGCGCTATATTTCTTCAAGGATGAATTCGATAAGATGGATCCTTCCATCGCCATTAATGTCAAGGCTGCCTTGAAAAGGAATATCCTGGATCCTTTCCTTGATGAATCGGTGAACAACTGGTGGATGCATAAGAAGACAAATGACAGGAAGTTCAATAATTGGACTCCTTATTGTGTGTCGCATTCTGTAGCCGCTTTTCTTTTATGTGAGGAAGATCAGGACCGTATGATTCAGGCACTTAAGCTGTCTGCGATTACTATGGACGCTTACATGAATGACATAGGGACAGATGGAGCTTGTGACGAGGGACCGTCATACTGGGATATGGCTGTGGGAAAGGTCTATGATTATGCAAGACTCATGTGTGATGCATCCTGCGGAAAGATGGATGTCTTCGGTGATGAGATGATACGTAGAATGGGAGAATTCAAGTCCAAGACATATTTCGGAGATGGTTACGTGATGAATTTTGCCGATGGCGAGTGTCGTGCAGTGGGAGATCTGGAAATGATGTTCCGCTACGGCTATGACACCTCAAGTAAGGAACTGGTTGATTTTGTCCTTTATAAGTTGGCAGATCCGAGTACGAAGATGTTCCGGGTGAAATCAATTAAATACTCATACATGTCTCGAGTTCTTGAAACATTGCGTTATGGAGAGAAACTGAGGGCGATTCAAGAACAGACAATATCACAATATGGGGGTGATTGGGGGAAAATGAGGACTGCGTTGAGAAAGGGTATCGGCTCTGTATGGTATGACCAGACACAGGTTGCGATACTTAGAAAGGGTAACTGGACTCTCGCGGCAAAGGGAGGTCACAATGATGAAAGTCATAATCATAATGATGTCGGATCCGGAATCCTCCATGTGGCTACTCGTCCTGTGATCATTGACCCGGGTGTCGCAACTTACGTAAAGGAGACATTCAGTCCGGCTCGTTATACATTATGGAATGTTCAGTCAGACTGGCATAGTGTCCCTAAGATAAATGGATGTTCTCAGGTGAATGGAAGGGAGTTTGCCGCTTCGGATGTTGTTTGTGATATAGAAGGGAACAGTCTTGTTCAAGATATATCCGGAGCTTATCCCCAGGATGCAGCCTGCAATTCCTGGAAGCGTAGCTGGGTGTTGAATGAAGAGGAGGTTGTGCTTGTCGATAAGTTCTCACTTCAGTCCAGAAAGGGTTCTGATTTGGAGAATTTTATAATTAGAGGAGATGTATATCTGCCCGGTGATTCCACACCAGATGGATATAAGGTACCAAAAGGAGAAGTTGTCATTACAGCATATTCCTACACAAAGAAGAGCCAACTGAATCTTGTCATGACATACCCGAAGAAGATGACGCCGGCAGTCACTGTTCTGGATCTTTCGATAGATAATAGGGTGCGGAAGTGCTGGGGAGATGAGATTGTGAAGCTGAGTTTTTCATCCTCTGCAAAGGCTCCGGTAAAGGGACAATATGAATTCAGAATAAAACCATTCAAAAACTAATGCATAGGATTTTGTCATGCGTTGTATATCCTACGAAATAATTGCATATCTTTGTAAAGATGTGCAATTATTTTTGAATTAGATATGAAGAATTATATTGAAACCCATAAGGAGAGGTTCTTTGAAGAACTCTTCTCTTTGCTCAGAATACCGTCGGTCAGCTCTCTGGAGCAGCATAAACCGGATATGCAGCGTTGTGCAGACAGGCTTGTGGAACTGCTGCTTGAGGCTGGAGCAGACGAGGCTGCCGTATATCCTACGAATGGGCATCCTGTAGTTTTCGGCCAGAAGATCATCAATCCTGCGCTCCCGACCGTTCTTGTGTACGGACACTATGATGTGCAGCCTGTGGATCCTATAGAGCTCTGGCATTCAGACCCGTTCGAGCCTGAGATCCGCGATGGAGCCATCTATGCCCGAGGAGCGAATGATGACAAGGGACAGCTTTTCATGCATATAAAGGCTTTCGAGTTCATGGTGCGCGAAGGTACCCTTAAGCATAATGTCAAGTTTATTCTCGAGGGTGAAGAAGAAATAGGCAGCCCTTCTCTTGCTGCATGGGCTTCTGATAATAAGGAACTTCTTGCTGCTGACATCATTCTGGTGTCTGATACTACAATGATTTCGGAGTCTGTTCCTTCGATCAACTGCGGTATGCGCGGACTCTCTTATGTGGAAGTCAAGGTGACAGGCCCGAATAAGGATCTTCATTCGGGACATTACGGCGGAGCTGTGGCAAACCCTATCAATGTGCTTTGTGACATGATTTCGTCGCTGATTGACAAGGACGGCCATATCACGGTGAAGGGATTCTACGATGATGTGGTGGTGCTTTCGGACGAGGACAGGGCGAAGCTTTCACGTGCTCCGTTTGATATTGATGAATATAAGGAGTTCCTTGACATTAAGGAGGTTAAGGGTGAGGCAGGATATAGCACTTTGGAGCGTACAGGTATCCGTCCGTGCCTTGATGTAAACGGAATATGGGGCGGATACATAGGCGAAGGTGCCAAGACGGTGCTGCCTTCTGTTGCTCATGCGAAGATTTCCATGAGGCTTGTCCCTAACCAGGATAGCGCAACTATCACAAGACTTTTTACTGAACATTTCCTTTCTATAGCCCCTGACTATGTGAAGGTGGAGGTAATCCCTCATCATGGCGGTGACGGTTTTCTGATTCCTATTTCATCTCCTGCCTATAAGGCTGCCGAGAAGGCTATGACCGAGGTTTATGGCATCGAGCCTGTTCCTTCACGTGGGGGAGGATCGATTCCTATCCTTGCAGACCTCCAGCGTATCCTTGGCATCGACCCTCTTCTGATGGGATTCGGCCTGGAACGTGACACTATCCATTCTCCGAATGAAAGCTATCTCTTGAAGCAGCTTTTTGCCGGCATGGAGGCTATCGCTTTATTCTATAGATATTATTAGCAGTACCAACATATAAATATACACAACACTGTCATTTGACAATCGAAACACGATCATCTGACTGTCATTTCGAGCGACCGAGGGGAGACGAGAAATCTATAAAACAGAAAACAAATATGAACAGAAAAGAACTATATCAGCAGATCCAGAACAAGAAGAGCATGCTATGCGTAGGCCTGGACGTGGATTTCGACAAGATGCCCGAGCATATCAAGGCTCTTGCGACCCATGGCGAACTTGCCATGAATGGTGAACTTTATAAAGGGAAGGCACGTTCGATAATCGAGTTCAACAAGGCCATAGTGGATGCTACAGCTCCTCATTGCGTGGCTTACAAGCCAAATCTGGCATTCTACGAGTGCTACGGCATAGACGGAATGCGTGCTCTTGATGCTACTGTGGATTATATCAGAACCAGGTATCCGGAGATATTCCTTATCGCTGATGCAAAGAGGGGAGACATCGGCAACACAGCCAAGATGTATGCAAAGGCCTTCTTCGAGGAAATGGATTTTGATGCAGTGACCATCGCTCCTTACATGGGCGCAGACAGCGTGACTCCTTTCCTTGAATATAAGGATAAATGGGCTATTGTTCTGGCTCTTACTTCCAATGCCTCAGCATATCAATTCCAGAATGCGCAGAAGGACGGCAAGCCTCTCTATCAGGCAGTCATGGAGGAAATGATGGAGATTTCCACTCCGGACAACATGATGTTCGTCGTGGGAGCCACCAAGGCAGACAAGCTTCAGGAACTCCGCAGCTTCTGTCCGGACAACTTCTTCCTTGTTCCGGGTGTAGGCGCTCAGGGAGGTTCTGCAGAGGAGGTCATTGCCCATGGGGCAAACGACCATGGAGGTCTGCTGATCAACTCTTCGCGCGGTATCCTCTTCGCCGACCACACGGAAAATTTCGCAAAGGTAGCAGCTGAAGTGGCTGCAAAGACAGCGGATCTGTAATCTGACGAACTGCTTCAGCCGACTCACCCTTCGGTGGTCATTCCTCACACCTGGCGCGAGTGATGCGGTGATGCATCATGAAAACGGACGTCTGGCAGGCCGGTTTCCAGTCTTGTGGAGACCTCGGTCCCATAACCCGTTGTATAATTTTTGATGATAGGCAGTTCTTTTAAATGAAAAAAGACTATCTTTGCACGGAATAACGTTTGCAGGGGTGCCCGGGTGACCGTGGCTGAGATCATACCCATGAACCTGATCCGGATAATGCCGGCGTAGGGACGCATAATCTCATAGCACATGCATGCCGTAATGGCTTCATGTCTACCCCTTGCATAAATGTGATTACATTATGCGAGGTTTTTTATTTGTTGCAGCGCTCAGTGCGCTGATCCCTTTCTCTGCGGCAGCCGTGGAGAAGGAAGCGGCCGATGAAAAGGTCGAAAGGCTCGACAGTGCGGTAGTGTCATCATCACGTGCAGGCAAGGATACGCCTGTTACCTTCACGATGGTAGGCAAAGATGAACTCCGCCGCTCCAACCCTCTCAATTCATTGCCAATGAATCTGGCTCTGCAGCCATCCGTGGTGTCTGTGAATGAAGGCGGCACGGGTCTCGGATACTCAAAGATGTCTGTGAGAGGTTCTAAAGGCTCCCAAGTAAATGTTACCCTTAACGGCATCACACTCAATGACGCCGAGTCGCAGGAGGTGTTCTGGGTTAATATTCCGGCCCTGTCATCCATGATTTCCAGTGTCCAGCTTCAGAGAGGACTTGGCACTTCCGCCAACGGCGCCGGAGCATTCGGAGCCAGCATCAATATGAGCACGGCTTCTGTCGGCCCGGATCCTCATGCTTCAGCTGAATTGTCCCTCGGATCCTATGGCACGTTCGTCAGCACCTTCACTGCCGCTTCAGGTCTTACAAAATCTGGACTGTATTTCAATGCCGCTTATTCCCGCGGACTCACTGACGGATATATCCGCAATGCTTTTGCCGATGTGCATTCAGCCATGGCTGTGCTCGGCTGGATGGATGAGCGCAATTCTCTTCGCCTGACTTGGCTTATGGGAAGCCAGAAGACGGGAATCACATGGGAAGGCATAAGCCCCGAGCAGTATGAGTCGGACAGAAGATACAACCCTGCCGGAGAATATCATGACAGCTTCGGTAATGTGCATTATTATGATAATGAGACGGATAACTATGCCCAGCATCATCTCCAGCTCAACTATACCCGTTCTTTCACCGACCGTCTGACCTGGAGTACGACATTCAATTATACCCGTGGAGACGGATACTACGAGAACTACAAGGCCGGCAAGTCCTTCTCGAAGTATCTTATGCCTGATCCTCCGGGATATGATGAGGGAGATTTCATCACGAGGGAGGCTCTTGCCAATGATTATTTCGTCCTCAATACCGACCTTCGTTATGTGTCCGACTATATGAAGGTGACTGCCGGAGTGAATCTGTCACGCTATGACGGTGACCATATCGGTTCTGTCCTCTGGAGCAATGTTCTTGGAGATGATTTCGATTATGGCTCTCATGAGTGGTATCTCAACAGGGGACTGAAGCAGGAGGCAAATGCCTTTGTACGTGGCGAGTTTCTTTTTGCGGACCGTCTTACTGCCTTTGCAGACCTGCAGTACAGGGGTGTATGGCTGGATATGTCCGGTCCGGAAGATGACGGAGTCCTGCTTGACCATTCGGACAACTGGCAGTTCTTCAACCCTCGCGCTGGCCTTTCTTTCCGTTGGGCTCCTTCTTCACGCGTATATGCTTCAGCTGCATTGGGACATCGCGAGCCTGGACGAAGCGATATCAAGGAACTGATTCTGGATGCCAACAAGGCGGCTTCGGCAGGAGTATCCGGCAGGGGAGTGGATATACGCCCTGAGAAGATGGTTGATATTGAAGTAGGATACGAATATATGTCGGAAAAGCTCTCCCTTGCTGCAAACATCTATCTTATGGAGTATTGGGATATGCTTCTGGAAACAGGAAAGCTGACTGATGTGGGATATGCCATCAAGGAGAATGTGCCTCGCAGCTGGCGTCGCGGAATTGAGCTTGCTGCATCGTGGAAGCCTCTTGCATGGCTTCAGGTCGGAGGCAATATGACCTTGTCCACCAATAAGATAAAGAGCTATACGGCTTATTATGAGATGTATGACAATATGAATGACTGGAATTATCTCGGTCAGCATCAGGTATCTTTCGAAAATACGGATATTCTGATGTCTCCTTCTGTCGTGGGTATGGCAAATGTGACATTCAGGCCTTTTGCTTCTTCATCCGGATCCTGGAATTCCGCTTATCTTTCATTGAACGGCAAGTATGTGGGCAGACAGTATTATGACAACACATCTTCTGACGAACGTTCGATTCCGGCTTATTTCGTGGCTGACCTGTCTGCCGGATATGAACTTCCTTTGAAGAAATCCCTCGGCTTCGTGCAGGACGATACGGTGCTGGCTTTCAGTTTTCATGTAAATAACCTTTTCAACCGCATGTATTTTGCTGATGCGTGGCTCTGGCGCGCATATTTCCAGCATGAAGATTCATTCTATGCCGAGACAGGAATATATCCGCAGGCCCCCGTGAACTTCATGTTCAAGGCGAGCCTGCGGTTCTAGATCGTCATCTGTCTGAATAGTTTAGAAAAGCTTGATTCCGATTGTGGCTTCCGGCATGATTCTCAATGGGGAGTGTTTTTCATATGGCTGGAAGTATGATACTCCAAGCCCTATATATGGAGCTGTACCTATGCTATGGAGGCCGAAGTTGATCATGAATCTTGCCTTGAAATAGTTTATGTCTGACGGTATGTAGGTGGATGCTGCCGTCAGACAGAACTCCAGGGCCTGCTTATGGTTAAGGTTTAGCTGGTACGAACCTCCTATTCCCAATGTGCCCTGTTCTACGAAATTTCTACTTGTCAGACGGTTCTGCAGGATGATGTCTGCCGAAACCGGTATGTAAACAGCCCAGTTGCTGTTGAACCTGTATCCGATATTGTAGGTGCTGCCGTAGATTCCGAAGTCGGGATTGCCTCGGTTATAGTCGCCTCCAGCCCAATTGACTTCAAGACTGCTGTACCATGAAGAGAATGCTTCGCGTACATCTTCGGTCTGGACCTCTTTCGCTGATGCGCAGATTGCTGCTAGCATCAATGCGACGATTGCTGAAATTCGTTTCATAATTTATTGTTTTATTGGAGTTTGCGTTTTCAGTCTGTATTGAATATTAATTATAAGTTTGCGTGTATTAGTTAAGTAGCACACGCAAAGGTAGCAACAATTTTCTTATCTGCAAGAATTCTCATGCATTTTTATCATGTCATTGAGGGAAGGGACAACGTCCAGACGTGGCAATCTCAAATAAATCAACTATCTTTGCGTTCCTTTTGAAAACAGGTGAATGAAAAAGATATTTATATTCATATTATTGGTTTTGTCGTCTTACGTTGTGGCGGCGCAGCAGAAGCAGAAGACTGTCAAGGGATTCTCCGGAGGTATGATGGTGCATACAGGATATCTCAGCGGCTGCGACAATCCGTACGGATTTGATGCCTCAGGAGCGACTTTCGGTATAGGCGGAGTCGCAAGACTACATCTTTCAAAGCATTTCCGTGCAGGATTCGAAGGCTATTTCTCCACTATGGGGCTGGGAGGAAATCTTGAGGAAGGAAGCCATAATAAACTCTTCTGGGCCGGTGCTCTGTGCGACTGGGTGTGGGAGTCCGGAAAGTTCTATCCCTATGTGGGATGTACATTAGGCGGAGGTATGGAGACAGCTTTCTATATGTTCGAAGGCAACAAGAACGACTGGGATATGGAAAATGAGGTTGTATTCCGCAAGCAGCCTTTCTTTGCAGTGGATCCTTTTGCCGGAGTGGAATATAAGGTGGGGGATGCCTTGAGGCTGACTCTGAAGGCGGACTGGCTTGTGGCCATAAATTCGGAAGGTCTCAACAAGCCAATGGGTCCGCGCCTCTATTTCGGAGTCATCTTCGTACGGTAGTCTCTTGAGTATATATATACAATTATAATATTGCCGGCTGCATCAATCACTTTTCCTGAGTGACTTTCATGCTGTCCGCATAATTCTTATCCATTCCGCCCACATAAAGAGTTCTTCTCTGTCCTGTTGTATTCTTCACGGCAGTAAGAACGAGCTCATATTGATTGGTGCTGCTGTCATATGTCGATTTTGAAATGCTTGCAGTCAGCCAGTCATTGGTTATTGTATAAGTCTCGGTTTCCTCATCATACTTGGGACTTTGGATTCCTTCTCCGTAATAGTTCATAATATCCAGCGACTCCGGCTGTATGCTAGTGTGTACCGTTACGGTCTCGCCATCTGCAGATAATGTAACACTCGTAGGTGTGAAGATCTTCTCACATCCGCAAAGGCAGACAATCGCTGCCAGAATTGTAAGGATTCGTTTCATATCATACTTGGGAGTTAGTCCTTTTGCTTGCAGGTGTCATATTGGTAATATCTTGTGTTTTCTGTTTCTTATACTTCTGTAAATAGTAACACAATTCCTGGATATAAGCAGGGTTGTGAAATTTCCGACTACAAATATAATCGGGGGGCAGAAATGCAATAGTATCATCCTAAAAATTCAGAGAAACTGGGACACTTTCTTGCCAAAAGAGATTCATATCCGGCACTGCTGCAAGATGCCGACATTGATATGTCTGGAGGTGACTGAATTATTTCCGTGCGGGTACATCTTTCGGTTCCGCTTCGCTCACGTTCATCGGAACAGCAAGGTACACGACCATCAATTCCTGGTCTGACAGTTCTGCCAGCGGCTTTCCGAAGACCTCGGATGAGAAATCCTCGCGTATTTCGTTGTATGCCGTCGTAATCAGTTTCATCGTCTTGGTATAGCCTTCATACGAAGTTCCTCTGTCATGTTGGAAACTCACGATGCCTTTGCTTACTCTGAACTGTCTGACCGAACCGTCAGGCATGGTTATGTTCCGCATTTCACTTTCCGGGGCCTTTGGATCATCGTTCGGGTTTGTAAGGTAAGACTTGAGTCTGTCGATTTCCTGGCGGTAAAGAGCGTCGTCGCGCAGACTTTCCTTGATATATCTCGATCCGAGAAGCATCTGGTCGTTTGCATTGACCTTGATGACCACTATGTTTCTGCGCTTCACGGTCTCCAGCAACGATTCTATGCTTGTTGTCTCGACTTTTCCAGCTACTACAGGCATCGGAAGCCTCTTGTCGATGGTATTTTCGTCTGTTATGTACCTTACTCTCAAAGCACCTATCTGACGCAACTGCTGCTTGATGTCCGTTATGATACCTGTGGCGACATTGCCATCTGCCTCGATATGGACGACTGCCTCGTACATAGGCTTACCTGCAAAGAATTCCTGGACAGCCTTTCCGATCTCTTCCTCCTCTGTAAGTACTCCGTTGCAGAAGACGTTGCCGGTTTTGCCTTTGACAGGATTGTGAGGTCCTTCACAGATGTAGATCTGGAATGGTCCGGTCGCAGGCTTGTCGGAAGTGAAGAACTGTGACGGGTCAATAGGAATGTCATGCCTGCGAAGCTCGAAATGAAGATGCGCTCCTGTGGCTCTTCCTGTCGAGCCGCCATATCCTATAAGCTGCCCCTTAAACACCTTTCCGTTAATTGTCCATCCGGTGTGGT
>CANBDX010000027.1 GCA_947367315.1 uncultured Bacteroidales bacterium
TCGAGGTGCTTGAGCTCCTTCTTGCTGAGCTCGGTCTTTCCGATCTCGAAGAAGAATGAAGCAGGACCCACTTCCTTGAGGCCGGCATTGTTCTCGGCTGTCTTCACGTCCTCAGTAAGTTTCGCTCCTTCAGCGAGGAGAGCAGCCTTCCTGCTTTCCAGACCAGCCTTGTCAGCTGCGAGAGCTGCATTAGCCGCTGTGAGGGCTGCAAGTGTAGCTTCTGCTGCTGAAATCTTGTCTGTATCTGCTGGGTTGTGATACTGTGAGGTGCGCTCCCAGGTTGTCTTGCCGAGGTTTACGGCCAGTCCTACGCTTGCCTGAATTGCTCCTGCAATACCCGAAGAAAGGTGCTGTCTTCCGTTGAAGAGGAGACCTCTAATGTCAAGGGTGAGGTCAAGTATGTTTGTAAGACGGAAGTTGTTGAGGAGGCCGAGACCACCTGCAATCTCATGGTTGAGATAGTCAGCAGCTCCTACAACGAGCGGATCATCATATGTTCTGAGAACTCCAGCGTGGAAATATGGAACTACACTCCATATCCTCTTTTCGTTGAGCCCCCATACAGCGTTTGTGAAGTCGCACATGATGTCTGCATGGAAGTATGCGAATCCGAATTTCTGCTTGTACTTACCCTTCTCTTCGTAGTATCCTGCATTGAGAATGTCCTTCTGATTGCTCCACATTGCGCCAAAGAGTCCAGAGTATCCGGCTCTTGCTCCCCAGCATGGGTCGAACCATTTTCCTACGTTAGCCTCTACGCCCCAGCCGAATGCAGGACTATAGCCGCCGTCACCGAAGAAGTTTACTCCACCCGCTACGTTTACGAACCAGTTGTCCCAAAGGCTGTTTGTAAGATATGGGCCACGGACGATATTGCCCTCTGCATCTCTGTTTTCGGCTTCCTTGGCATTGGTCTGTGGTGCCGCAATAATTGACATTGCGGCAACCGCTATAGCACCTAATATGAATCTGAGTGTTTTCATATGATCTGTTTAAATCTAATTACTCGAATGAAACCACAACTGCCCTGTCGAATGCAGCGGCACCCTTTGCAGCCTTGATTACAGAGTTCTTCACCACGATGTTTGCAGTGTCGATTCCGTACTTGGTCTGGAGCAGGTTGATCAGGTATTCTGCACGCTTCTTGCTGAGGTACTGGTTGCGCTTAGCATAACCTGTGTTGCTGTCAGCTGTACCTGTAACTACTGTAGCCTTTCCGTTCTTCACGTAAGGAAGCACGTTCTGCATGTAGAAATCGAGGTGCTTGAGCTCCTTCTTGCTGAGCTCGGTCTTTCCGATCTCGAAGAAGAATGAAGCAGGACCCACTTCCTTGAGGCCGGCATTATTCTCGGCTGTCTTCACGTCCTGTGCGAGCTTTGCGTTCTTTGCCTGGAGTGCGGCATTCTCGTTCTCGAGGCCGGCCTTGTCAGCTGCGAGAGCTGCATTGGCTGCTGTTAGAGCTGCGATTGAAGCCTCTGCTGCAGAAATCTTGTCTACATCCTCCGGATTGTGGTAATCACATGCGCGTGTCCAGGTCTTGTTCTTTCCAAGGTTCACTGCGAGACCTACTGCTGCGCTGATATATCCTGCATTACCTTCACGCTTGTAGATATTGCCGCGGACATCGAGGGTAAGGTCAAGAAGGTCAGAAAGATGGATGAGGTTGAGGAGACCTGCGCCTGCACCGAACTCAAGACCAGCTACAGGCTTGTCGTTGAGGAGGCCTGCGCTGATATATGGTACGAAGCTCCAGAGTCTGTCTTCCTTGTAGCCTCCTATTGTGTTGGATATGTTCCAGAGACCATCTACGTGGAAGAAGCTGAACATTCCGTCCATGCCTGTGATTCCGTTATAGCCTACGCGTGCTCCGAAGTTAGGGTCAAACCATTTTCCTACATTGAGATTGAGTGCCACTCCTGTAGCCCAGTCGTTGTCATATGCGAAGTTCGCACCAGCGCCGAGGTTTACAAACCAGTTGTCCCAAAGACCGTTTGTGAGGTATGGACCGTACTTGCAGTCATTTTTCTCCTGTGCGTCTGCCTGAGGTGCTGCTACCATTGCAACGGCTGCTAGAGCCATAGTGGCGAAAAATAATTTCACTGTTTTCATAATTAAAAGTACTTTGTTATTTAATTTATTTCGATTCTGAACGGTTTGTCCATGCTTTTACGCGTGCATAGATACATGCAAAGATAGTCAAAAACATTAATTTAATCAATGTTTTCATGCTAATTTAACGGCTTTTATGTAAAAAAACAACGCTCCAACATAAGTTGAAGCGTCGAAATTTCCACAAAAGGGGATTTCCGTGTCAGAATGTGATCACGACAGCCCTGCTCAGTTCCGGTTTTGCATCTGCCTTTACTACTTCCGACTTGACTATCAGCCTCTCTTTAGAGATGCCGTATTTGGTTGTAAGGAGATCGAATACATATTTTCCGCGCGCCTCGCTGAGATGCATGTTGCGTTTCTGTGTGCCTGTATTGCTGTCGGCCGTTCCCATGATTGTGACATAAATCTTTGTGTCCTTGTCTGCTGTTGCGATAAGATTCTTTGCGAGGAAGTCCAGGTGATGGAGTTCCTTGTCCGAAAGTGTAGTCTGACCGATGTTGAAATATACCGCAGCCGGAGTCATTCCCTCAAAGAAATCCGTTGCATCTGTCTGAGGCTGCTTCTTCAGATTCTCGACCTGTTTCGTGAGTGTGCCGTTCTTCTTGAGCAGGTTGGCATTCTCCACTTCGAGTGCTGCGTTTGCTGCTTCCAGTGCGATTATCGCCGTTTCGAGAATCTGGCTCTTTTCTGCATTGGCCACTTCCATGGCCCCGAGTATGCTGCTGGTCCTTACAAATTCAGGCCATCCCAGATCTACTGCCAGACCGGCTGTAACCGTCGGCAGTATGGTAAGTCCGCTGGAATTCACTGCTCTTCCGTTTACCGCAGTCGCTCTCATGTCAATGATGAGGTCGAGCCTGTAGCTGAGCCTGAGATTGTGAAGGAGACCTACACCGGCTGCGATTTCGTTATCTGCAAAATCCACTTTGTCAAGGCCGTAGGCTCTGAAATATCCGGTGTGTACGTATGGGACGAAGTTCCAGAATCTGGTGTCGCTGTAGCCCCCTATGGAGTTGGAAATGTTCCAAAGGAAGTCTCCGTGGATATACATGTATCCTGCTTTCTGGAGATACTGGTTCTTGTCTTTATCGAGGGTGGATCCAAGCAGTCCCGGTGTGTCTGACCACATCTGCATGCTGATGCCCTGATATCCGACCCTCATACCGATTGTCGGAGTGAACCATTTTCCGAAATTCGCATCGATGCTTGGTGCGATCTTTCCGTCGAAGTTGTCGTTCAAAAGGAAGTTTATACCGCCTCCAACGCCGATGAACCAGTTGTCACCGAATTTGTTGGTCTCGTAGGGACCGCGGACAATATTGCCGAATTCATCCCTGTTACTTTCACCTTGTGCATGTGCTTCAGGTGTCGCTGCAAAGATTGCAGCTGCAAGAGCCGCAGCTCCCATAATAAAATTAAGACGTTTCATAACCACTACTAATTTAATGTGTCATGAAACGTCTTATACAAATTTGGTGTAAAACCGTGTGTCTTACGTAAAAAAAGTTTAATTTTCTTTATTCTGCTGCTCCATTTCCGACTCTACGGTAGGGGCGGAATCCTTGTATTTAAAGCGTCTGATCTTCTGCGTGGCTGTTTTTTCAAAAGGCTCCTTCATCACTTCCACAGAGCTTACCTGAGATGACTTGTTCACGCTCTTGTTGGTTATGCTGAGAATCTTCTTTTTCCAGCTGTCGAGTTTCTCGTAGATCTTGTCTTCGCTATCATTGTCCCATTCGATATAATTCTCCTGAGGCTGGACAAGCGCTACAAGGCGTCCGTCGCGCTCCACTACGATTGATTCGCTCACTCCTTCAACATTGTTGAGCACATTCTCGATTTCTTCCGGATAGATGTTCTCTCCTGAAGGGCCGAGGATCATGTTGCTGTTGCGCCCCTTGATGTAGAAGCGTCCCTTTTCGTCCTGGACGGCGATGTCGCTTGTCCGGAACCATCCGTCTTCGGTAAAGACGCTCTTGGTGCGTGCAGGGTCCTTATAGTATCCGAGCATCACGTTCGGACCCTTCGCAATGATCTCACCTTCGCCTGTTGCCGGATTGACGTTATGGAGCTTGAGCTTTACGTTATATACCGGATAACCCATCACTCCGACCCCGCGCCATCCGTGCATCGCATAGCCGAGAAGAGGTGAGGTCTCGGTAAGGCCGTATCCTATTGCATATGGGAATTTTGCTTTGAGAAGGAATGCCTCCACTTCGGGGTCAAGTTTCGCTCCTCCGATTCCGTAGAATGTTATGCAGCCTCCGAATGTCTTCTTCAGCTTGATTCCTATTATCCTGCACATCAGGCCGTTCATGTGCTCGTTCATCCATGTGAGGGTACGGCTCTTCTGGATAGTCGGCAGCACGCTTCCCTTGTAGACTTTCTCGATGATCATCGGTACAGTAAGCATTGTGGTCGGCTTGACTATCTTCATTGCCTTCATAAGCAATGACGCTACAGGGGGCTTCGGCAGGTAATAAACCGTTGAACCTGTGTACATCGGATAAAGCATTCCGAGCGTCATCTCAAGGGTGTGGGACATCGGGAGGATTGAAAGCCATCTGTCCTTTTCCCCTCTCTTGCACGAATGGTAGCAGGTTATCACGTTGGATGCAAGGTTCCTGTGGCTTAGCACAACTCCTTTGGCACTTCCGGTCGTGCCGGAGGTGTATATGATGGTAGCTATGTCATCAGGCGTAGGTACGGTGGTCCTTCCGTCGCATGTGAACATGTTGTCGTCAGCCTTGATGACGTCAAATGTGTCCATCTCAATGACGAGGGTCATCCTGTCGATGATTTCCTTGCTGATTTTTCCGATGAGCCTCTTTGATACAAAGATCACTTTGCTCTCGGAATGATTGATGATGTTCGTTACTTCGTTTTCAGAACTGTCTGGTAGTATCGGAATTGAAATTCTGCCGAATGATACGGTTGCAAAGAACGCTACAGACCAGTTAGGCATGCTCTGGGAAAGGATTGCCACCTTATCCCCGACTCCGATGCCGTATTGAGTGAGCTTCTTTGAAAGGCTGTCGCATTTGCCCTTGAAAGAACTGTATGTGTAACCTCCCTCCTTGGTGTCATACCACTGTGTATACTGGTTCTTCGAGTAAACAGTTGTGGCATAGTCGTAAAGTTTGGCTATTGTATCTACATACTTCTCTCTCATGCGCTGCATGCGCTTGTAAAGTTGAATCATATATAATACAGTTTAGTGAGTAATGTACTTCTCCGGATGCTTTCCGACCAGATGCATCTCTTCGTATAGCGCCTGTATGCGGGCCATGTCGGCCTTCGCGTCGTCGGTAAGCTCGACTTTCTGTCCTCTGCTCACGCGTTTTGTGCCCCAGTCGAAATATCCCATATATACTGGGCAGCCGACTTCGCGTGCGATGGTATGGAATCCTGTCTTCCAACGTTTTACAGGCTTGCGTGTCCCTTCAGGGGCAAGAGCGAGATGTACTACCGGAGTAGCCTTCATTTCCTTGATGACGCTGAGCACTACGTTGCTGCCCTTTTTCCTGTCCACAGGGATGCCTCCGAGTTTCCGGAGAAGCCATCCGAGCGGTCCCCAGAACAGTTCGCCCTTTATCATGCAGTATGGCTTGCCGCCAACTGACATATAATATAGGTATGAAACCACGAAGTCCCAGAATGATGTATGTGGCACTCCGAGTATTATGCATTTGTCTTCAGGGGCTACAGGGTCTACTGCTGTCCAACCCATTGTGCGGAGCAGCCATCCGCAAAATTTTCTCCACATATTATTAAATATTAACGTCTTCAAGTTCCTGGGCGCTTCTTAGGTTGCGGCTGATGAATATCTGCCTGTCTATGGTGTTCTCGCCCATATAGAATTCCATGATATCTGCCAGAGGTTCTTCATCGCTTAGTCTCACCTTATCGAGTCTCATGTCCTTGCCGATGAAACCGGTGAACTCGTCCCACGAGATCTCTCCGAGACCTTTGAATCGCGTGATCTCAACCTTTGTCTTCAGCTCCTTTACTGCCTTGTCCTTCTCCTCTATGCTATAACAGTAGCGGACTTCATTCCTGTTCTTGACTCTGAAAAGGGGAGTCTGAAGGATATAGACGTGCCCTCTTCTGATGAGGTCCGGATGATATTTCATGAAGAATGTCAGCACAAGCATGCGGATGTGCATTCCGTCGTCATCGGCATCGGTAGCCACTATGATCTTATTGTAACGGAGGTCGTCGATATCCTCCTCAAGGCCCAATGCATTTATAAGAAGGTTGAGCTCCTCGTTCTCGGCAATCTTCTTGCGACTCTCCTTGTAGGAGTTGATTGGCTTGCCTCTGAGTGAGAACACTGCCTGAGTCTCGGCGTTGCGGGCCTTGGTGATGGTTCCGCTCGCTGAGTCTCCCTCGGTTATGAATATGCTGGTCTGCTCCCTGAGGTCTTCCTTTGCTGCAGGAAGCTTGTCCTTGAGATGGTATTTGCAGTCGCGGAGCTTCTTGTTATATACACTTGTGCGCTTGTTGCGCTCCTTTGTCTTTTTCTGAATAGATGAAATCTCCTGACGTTCCTTCTCGGATGACTGGATCTTCGCCTGCAGGGCAGGGATTATCTCCTTATGCATATGGAGGTAGTTGTCCAGGGTGGTCTTCACGAAATCGTTCACGAAGCTCCTGATCGTAGGTCCGACATCATAGCCGTGGGTGCCGTCCTCGTTTTCGATGACCTGGTTCCACATGTAGGTCGATCCGAGCTTGGTCTTTGCCTGGTTTGCGAATATCGGTTCCTGGATCTGGATGCTGATGGCTCCGATAATGCCCTGACGGATGTCCTCCGGCGCAAAGTCCTTCTTGGCGTAGGTCTTGAAGAACTCCTTGAGTGTCTTTGAAATGGCTTCCCTCACGGCCACCAGATGGGTACCTCCGTCACGGGTGTTCTGACCGTTCACGAATGAGGTGATGTTTTCTCCGTAGCTGTTGCCGTGGGTGATTACGATCTCGATGTCTTCTCCCGAGATATGGATAGGGGCGTAGAAAGGCTCCTCGGACATCTTTTCGTTGATAAGGTCGAGCAGACCGTTCTTGGAAATATAAGGTGTGCCGTTGAGGTTGAGGGTAAGTCCCTTCTTGAGGTAGGAGTAGTTCTTGATCATGGACTCCACGAACTCGAGGTTGTATGAGTAGTCCACAAACAGGTTCTCGTCAGGAATGAACTTCACATATGTTCCGTTCTTCTCCTTGGTCTCCTTCATTCCGTCCTGCACAAGCTTTCCGGCGGCGAACTCGGCGTATGAGCACATGCCGTCGCGGTAAGCCTCTACATAGAAATGCGATGACAGCGCGTTCACGGCTTTCAGACCCACGCCGTTCAGACCCACTGACTTCTTGTATCCCTTCGAGTCGTACTTTCCTCCTGTGTTCAGGATGCTTACCGCCTTGACTACGGAATTAAGCGGAATGCCTCGTCCGAAGTCCCTCACGGTAGCCTCCTTCTCATTGACTGTTATCTGGATCTGCTTGCCGAATCCTGCGGAGAACTCGTCGATGGAATTGTCCACGACTTCTTTCAGAAGCACATAGATTCCGTCTGCAGGATCGTCTCCCTTTCCCAAGGTTCCGATATACATTCCGGGCCTGAGACGGATGTGTTCAACTCCCTCAAGCGTCCTGATGTTGTCGTCCCCGTAATTCATGTTGTTATTTGTAACGTCGTTTGCCATATTTTCTATAAAGACATAATCGTGCAAATTTACGAAATATTTTCGGAAACTCTAAGAGTTATGGAGTCTGTTGGCGAAAATGTGGTGATTATCCATTGGATTTACATAAAACAGGGGTAATTTGTGGTCAAAAATTGAAAGAAATATATTTGTAAATCCATCTAAATGTGGATATATTTGCAGTTTTGTGTGAAGATGCATAATGCTGACCAAGTGTGATAATTTCTAATATACTAAATATCAATAAATTATGAGTTTTGACAAAATGATGTTTGGGGCCGCCTCAACATATGAGACCCCTCAACTGAAAACGCTCGACATCACGAGCGAAGGAGTGCTGTGTGCAAGCGGCGACTTCTCAATCGGTGACTGGGAGAAAGACGATGACGTTCTTGACTTCTAACATTAACCCTTTAAAATGAAAATGACGATGAAAAAGATTATTTCTTGGGGTATGATGTTGGCAGCCGCATTTACCCTTACAAACTGTGCAAAGGAAATTGCAAATTCAAACGAGCAGCCCGAAGCAGCAGGCTATCCATTCGAGATCGTAGCATCTACAGTCGACACTAAGACTGTTAATGACGGTATGTCTACCAAGTGGGCATCAGGTGACCAGATTAACTTGTTCCATGCAGTTACTGATGGTACTACTTATTCTAACGACAAGGCTTTTAAGGTAACAGATGTTGAAGGTGGCAAGTTCTCTGGAACTTTGACCGGAACACTTGATCCTCAGGAGAAGTATGACTGGTATGCATTCTATCCATATACCAGTCTGATTACAACACCAGCAAATGAGTCTACTTATGTTACTGTTGCATCAAAGACTAGCGGAGTGCAGACTCAGAACGGAAATAACAGTATGGCTCACATCGCGGGTGCAAACTATCCGTTGGCTGGTAAGGCATATGCTACTTCAGCAGGTAGCACACCTGAGTTGAAGATGAATCATGTAACTTCTCTTCTTGAGGTTGTGGTTACTAATGCTACTGAGGAACCTCTTACTGTAACTGAGATCATTTTTAACGCTCCTGAACTTATAGTCGGAACATTCTATGTGAATTTTGCAGATGAAATCACTCCTGAGTCTTTCGTTAGCTCTGGAGAAAGCTACACATCCAAGACAGCTAAACTTGCTGTAAACAATGGCGAGGAAATCGCTAAGGGTGCGTCAGCGAAGTTCTACCTTGCTGTCAAGCCGTTTGATGCTGAAGCAGGTGAGACTCTCGAGCTTTATGTGAACGGAAGTGTTAAGGAAATCGAGCTTTCCAAGGCTGTTTCTTTCACAGCTGGTAAGATCAAGACTCTGAACTATACATATGAGGCGAAGGCGAGCGGCCCTGAGGCTGTTACAATCGCTGAGTTCCTTGAGAAGGAAGTAAATGCCGCTGTATGGTATGAGCTTACTGGCGTAGTTTCGAATATTGTTAATACACAGTATGGTAACTTTGATCTTGTTGATGAGACTGGATCTGTATATGTATATGGTCTCACTAAGACAAAGGCTGCATCAAACAACCAGTCATTCAGCAAGCTCGGTCTTAAGGAAGGTGATGTGCTTACTTTGATGGGAACACGCGCTGTGTTTAATAATCAGGCTCAGGTTGGTGGTCCAGCTTATTATGTGAGACATATTACAGCTTGTGCAGCTCCTGTGATCTCATGCGAGGATAATGTTGTGACTATTACAACAACAGAGACTGGGGCGACTATTTATTATACTACTAACGGTGAAAAACCTACAACTGATTCTTTTGTTTATGAGGAACCTATCGAGTTGGAGGAAGGTGATGAATTTACGGTTAATGCTATTGCAGTAGTTGAAGGAAAGGCTGCTTCGCCTGTTGCTTCAAGACTATGTGTGTGGATTGATCCGAATACAAGCGGCCCTGAATCAGGAACCGAACTTTTCTCTGAAGATTTCAGCGGATTGACAACATGGTCATCAGCGAGTGTTAAAACATTGAAGGTTAATAATCTGACTTGGACAAGTGCAGGTGGTTCGATGTATGCTCAAAATGGTTGTATTAAATTTGGAAAAAGTGACGCTGTTGCCAATGTTGGTGTAAAATTACCAAAGATTACATCTATAACATCTCCAACAACAGTTAAACTTACATTTAAAGCAGTTTCAAGTGATGCCGCATATGCGCTTAATGTGACAGGTACAGGTTGTACTGTTGGGACTTTATCCCCAGATAAAATAACTAAGTATGGTTCTGCAATTAATAGTGGAGCTAGTACTTCAACAAAGTTACAGGACGCCTTTAATACTTCGACTGAATTCTCTGTAGAAATTATAGAAATGTCTGCAGATTCAGAGATTACTATTGTCGCGTCTGGCAATGCTAAAAGATGGTATTTAGATGATGTTAAGATAGTTGTTCTTTGACCTTCATCCGGCGGAGGCGCCGGGGATGATGAATCCACGGAAAATGGCGGGTCCACTGGGAACGGTGGATCTGCCGGCTCCGGTGGAGATTCAGGAAACGGTGATTCTGCCGATGAATCTCAGGAGCCTGCCGTAGACGAATCGTGGCTAGAACTTCCAGGTGCAGTAAGTAACGCTAACTATCAGGTAGCGACCTACTATGACGGCAGCACCCGTAACTACACCCACTGTTACGACAAGTCGACTTACACCTCGCTCTGGACAGCATATCATCTGAATTCGTCCCATATGGGAAGCTATTCGCGTCCGGATAATTGGTCTTTCAGTCCGCTCATAAGTCAGTCTCTACAGGTAAATCTTACTGAGAGCAGCTATAAAGACAACTATTCCCGAGGACATCTTATTCCGAATGCATCACGCAACGGAATCAAGAATATGCAGTTGCAGACATTTTATGTGACCAATTCGGTCCCTCAGATCCAGGATAACTTCAATGGTGGTATCTGGCAGAAACTTGAGGCGGCGCTGCAGGGAATCGGAGAACGTGAGGAGATATACATCGTTACCGGTGTATGTTTCAACAAGGTAGGGGAGAGCAAGACCATCAAGTACACAAGTGCGAAGGATGACTCCAAGCGAGTGCCGGTGCCGAATTATTTCTATAAGGTTGTACTGAAAGTTAATAAGTCGGGCTCAACAGTGACCTCAGCAAGTGCGGTAGGCTTCTGGTTCGAGCATAAGACCTATAGCGACAGTTATACTAAATATGCTGTGTCCGTCGATCAGATCGAGCAGTGGACCGGATTTGATTTCTTTGTGAATCTCCCTGATACTATCGAGAAGTCTGCAGAGACAAATACAAGCTGGACAACGTTTAGCAATTTCTAAAAAAAATATCCTCGGTACACATCATGTATCGAGGATATTTTTTACTCCGCCACTTCGGCGTCTGTCCATGCCTGGCAAAGGGCTTTTGAATCCTTTAATGCCAGTTCCATGTCTATTCCGTATTCCTCCACGAGGAGGGTAGCCATGTCTTCGACAGTGAAATCTTTTCCTACGAGTTGCTTCCATAGGAATGCTGCTGTCGAGTTGAGGGAGATCAGTTTGTTGAAGTTTATGTTATGGAGGCCTTCTGCGGCAACTATGTTTTCTCCGCACATTTCACGGAGTACGAATCCTTCCTTGATTTTCATTGTGTTATTCCGATTGATTGTTTTGCCAAAGTTAGCAATTATTTTGGACAGTGTTTGTTATTATCGTAAGAATATATAAATTTGTTGGGATTGACACTGCCCTTCGGGCTTCGGAATGACGCAGAAGGGGGTATCGCCACGTCATTGCAAGCGAAGCGTGGCAATCTCAATATACAAGATTTAAATATATTCGTTAAACTATGAGCATAAACAGATTTATTTTGCTTGCGGCGGCGCTGATGGCTGCTTCTTGCACAGGGAACTCTTCCGTAGAGTCCGCTATTCCTGTCAATAAGGACATCGAAGCCAAGGTGGAGAAGGTTCTCAAAGGAATGACTCTTGAGGAAAAGGTGGGCCAGATGACCCAGCTGAACGCAACAGTAATTGCCAAAGGCATAAACATTACACCTAAAGGTGATTCGCTTCTGAGGAATCACAAGGTGGGTTCTGTGCTCAATGCTCCTGGAGACGGCGCGCAGACACCGGAAGATTACTGCAAGTTTGTATCCGAGATCAACGCAATCTCTCTTGAGGCATGCGGAATACCGACTTTGTATGGTCTGGACCATATCCACGGCACTTCATATATTGCCGGAGGTGTTCTCTTCCCGCAGGAAGTCAATATTGCAGCTACGTTCAACCGCGAGCATGCATATAACATGGGTAAGGTGACTGCTTACGAGAGCCGTGCTGCTGATGTGCCTTGGACTTTCTCGCCTACTATGGACCTTGGACGCAATCCTGCGTGGGCGCGCATGTGGGAGAGTTTCGGTGAGGATACGTATGTGAATGCGCAGATGGCCGTTGCTGAGGTAAAGGGTATGCAGGGAGACGATCCAAATCATGTGGGTCCGTATAATATAGCAGCATGCGCGAAACATTTCATGGGCTACGGTGTGCCGGTGACAGGACAGGACCGCACACCTTCTTCCATTGCCGCATCCGAGCTGCGCGAGAAGCATTTCGAGCCTTTCAAGGAAGCGCTCAAGGCTGGTGCCTTGTCGCTTATGGTGAATTCTTCAAGCAACAACGGCGTGCCTTTCCACTGCAACACCGAGCTTCTTACAAAATGGGTGAAGGAAGACCTCAACTGGGACGGAATGATCGTGACAGACTGGGCCGACATCAATAATCTTTACACCCGCGAGCGCGTGGCGGCTTCAAAGAAGGAGGCTGTGAAGTTGGCCATCAATGCCGGTATCGACATGTCGATGGTGCCTTATGACTGCACATTCTCTACTGACCTTATCGAGCTGGTGAACGAGGGTGAGGTGTCTATGGAAAGAATCGACGATGCCGTAAGACGAATTCTCCGTCTGAAGTTCCGTCTGGGCCTTTTCGACCGGCCTGATACCAAGCTGGAAGATTATCCTGATTTCGGAGGCGAGGCTCACGCAAAGCTTGCTTATGATGCTGCTGTCGAGTCCATGGTGCTCATGAAGAATAACGGTATCCTGCCTTTGAGAAGCAGTCTCCGTATCCTCCTTACAGGACCTAATGCGAATTCCATGAGGACGCTCAACGGCGGATGGTCATACACATGGCAGGGGCACGGCGCTTCAAGACCGGAGTTTACCGACAGGTACAACACCATATATGAGGCCCTCCAGACCAGGTTCAGCAACATCACTTATGTGCCTGGCGTGGAGTATGACCTCAACAGTACTGACTGGAAATTCGACGAGGATACGGGCATCAAGGCAGCTGTTAAGGCTGCGCGCAAGTCTGACGTGATCATCGCGTGCATCGGCGAGAATTCCTATTGCGAGACCCCTGGCAACGATGTGGACATGAATCTTTCCGCAAACCAGAAGAAGCTCGTGAAGGCACTTGAAGATACCGGTCGTCCGATCATCCTGATTCTCAACGAGGGTCGTCCTCGCATCATCAACGACATCGTAGGACATGCCTCTGCAGTGGTGGATGTGATGCTTCCCGGCAACTATGGCGGAGATGCCCTTGCGGCTCTGCTCTGCGGCGAGGAGAATTTCAGCGGAAAGCTTCCTTTCACATATCCTAAATATACCAACAAGTTCGCTGTCTATGACTACAAGCCGGCTGAGAACCAGACCACAATGGCGGGATCATACAACTACAACGCCGTGATGGACGTGCAGTGGCCTTTCGGACACGGACTGAGCTACACCCGTTTCGAGTATTCGAACATGACCGTTTCGCACGACAGCTTCAAGGCTGACGATGTGATCAAGGTGACCGTGGATGTGAAGAATGTAGGTGAGGTGACCGGAAAGGAGAGTGTGCTTCTGTTCTCTACCGACCTTTATGCAAGTTCGACCCCTGATGTGCGTCGTCTGCGTGCTTTCGAGAAGGTGGAGCTTGCTCCTGGACAGATAAAGACAGTGGAGATGGAGGTTACAGCCAGGGATCTTGCATTCGTGAATTACTACGGCAAGTGGACTCTTGAGGCTGGTGATTTCTTCCTTTCAGTAGGCAATCTGGAGCACAAGATTACATGTGAGGAGACAGTCCTTTGGGAAGAGCCTAATATAGACTAGGGACTACTGATGAAAACTGATATGACATCCGCGCCGGAAGGTGCGGATGTTTTCTTTGAGGGTGTCCTGCTCTTCGGCAGGAAGCGCCCATGAGGTGAATCTTTCCCTAATGTAGTCTACGGCCTGTGAGGTGGGATGGCACATGTCTTCGGCGTAGAAACGGTAGTCCCGTAGCTCGTCCATCACGATTTCATATGCAGGAAAATAATCTGCCTTGCCTTCTGGAGAAGCACAGATGGCTCTGTCCGTGCCCAGAAGGAGGGATGCCTTGCTGAGCTGGTTGCCGTGGGCTCCGTCCTTGAAATGACGGATCGGGCTTACTGTGAATATGAACTGCTTGCTGGGGCATGAGTCCATGATCCAGCAGAGGGTTTCTGCCGTCTGTTCTGCTGACAGGAATTCCCTGGTGAATTCCTTTGCGTCTATTTTGAGACAATTTGATACTATTTCTCCGCTTGCGCAGTGGCGGAAGCACCAGCTTGTGCCGAGGGTTATGATGACCTTGTTGCATCCACGGAAGAATCTGCGGGCCTCCGCGAGGGATGCATTTGCGTTTTCGAGGAATTCCTCACGGGTCTTTCTCGCGAACGAGGTATGGTGTCTGAATGAACAGAAGAGGTCCGTGCCTGCTCCCATCCTGACGCAGTCGTCTTCGGTGAAGTTTTCCTCACCTAGCAGAAGTTCTATGCTGTGACGGATGGACATGGGATTGTACAGTGTGCCGAACGGGTTCACGCATACGTCGAAGCCGAAGTCGCCGAGCTGCCTGCCGATGTTGTCGGAGAAACAGCTGCCGAGCATCATTATCTTGTCTTTGAATGAGATCTGCACTTTGCATTTCTCGTCGCTTACCGGTGTCTGTAGTTTCATGGTAGATCTTTGTTTTGGAGATTGCCACGGCCCAAAGGGCCTCGCAATGACGTGGTGGTGGCCTTTCTGACCCCTCGCAATGACGTGGTGTCATGTACCTTTGCAAAAATATTAAAAATTACGTCAGGAAATGCGTATATTTGACGGATTATTCATTTTAAACGTGACTATATGAGAAAATTTCTGTATTCATGTATGCTTGCTGCTGTCCTTGTCTGCTCATGCTGCGGTCCCAAGGACGGTGAATACACATTCGAAATTCTTACCACCAATGATGTCCACGGACATTATTTCGACTCTCTGTATGTGTCAGACAGGACAAATACGTCGCTGCTTTCGGTTGCATGGTATGCGGATAGCGTGCGTACTGCCGTGGGAGCAGAGAATGTTGTGATGATAGATGCGGGTGATTGTCTTCAGGGCGACAATGCCGCATACTATTACAATTATATTGACACCGGATCAAAGCATCTTTATGCACGTATGGTGGAGCATATCGGATATGATGCTGTAGTGGTCGGCAACCATGACATAGAGACAGGACATCCTGTGTATGACCGCATGGTCAAGACAATGGAAGTGCCTTTTCTTGCGGCGAATGCCATAAGGACGGATAACGGAAAGCCTTATTTCCAGGAGTATGTGACCCTCCGCAGGCACGGACTGAATGTGACCGTGATAGGATTTACCAATCCGAACATCAAGAGCTGGCTCTCACCGCTCCTATGGGAAGGCATGGAGTTCAGGTCTCTCCTTCCGATGGCTCAGGAGGTAGTGGACAGGGTCAGGACCAGAGAAAAATCCGATGTGGTGATTGTGGCTGTACATTCCGGAACTGGAAATGGCGACGGAGCATCGCTGGAGAGCCAGGGACTGGATCTGTTCAAGAGTCTTGAAGGCGTGGACTTCGTGATATGTGCCCACGACCACAGGCCTGTGGTGCATAAGAACGACAGCATATGCCTTATCAATTCCGGAAGTCATTGCCGCATGCTCGGACATGGAAAGCTGACTCTGACTGTGAAGGACGGAAAGGTGGTGTCCAAGGCTTTGGATGCGGAGCTCCTGGATGTGGACAAGAATAAGGTGGATGAGAATATGAAGGCTTTGTTCCGTCCGGATTATGAAGCTGTGAAGGCGTTCACTCTTAAGGAAGTAGGTGAACTTAAAGCCGATCTCAGGACGCGTGACGCCTACTGCGGAATGTCGGATTATATCAATCTTATACATACGCTCTCAATAGGTTGCTCTCCTGCGCAGATATCTTTCGCCGCTCCTCTTACCTTCAACGGAACCGTTGATGCAGGCACACTTGTGTTTAATGATCTGTTTACTATATATCCGTTTGAGAATCAGTTGTTTGTGGTGAAGATGACCGGTAAGGAGATCAAGGATTATCTGGAATATTCATACGATACCTGGATCAATACATATGACGGCCGTGGCGGCAATCTGCTGAAGATCCGCAATGAACCGGATCCACGCACAGGCCAGAAACATTGGTCATTCGTGAACAGGTCCTATAACTTCGATTCGGCGGCCGGACTTGTGTATGAAGTGGACGTGACAAGGCCTGCCGGAAGCCGTGTTAATATCATTTCCTTGGCTGACGGCAGTGCGTTCGATCCTGCTGCTGACTATAATGTGGCCATGACTTCATATCGAGCAAGCGGCGGCGGTTCCCTTATGCGTGAAGGTGCCGGCATCGATACGGACAGGATAGGGGAGAGGGTAGTCGAATATTATCCTGAAATCAGGAATATCCTCTATGATTACCTTATGAAGAATGGCTCCATCGATCCGCAGACCGTGGGAGACCCTGCTGTAATCGGTTCATGGAAGTTCGTGCCTGAGAAGATGGCTCAGGAGGCTCTCCAGAGGGATATGAAACTTCTTTTTCCGGAAGCTAACCGATGACCAGGCCGTCGTAGGCAGGTCTGATGCCTTGCGGCAGCTCTTCTGAGAGTGCTTCGTGGCAAGGCAGCTGATGAGACAGATGGGTCAGCCAGGTGTGGCTGGCCCTTACTTTTTCCGCAACTCCGAGGGCTCCCTCAAGCGAGAAGTGCGAAATGTGCCTTCCGCGCCGCACGCAGTTTATTATCATATGCTCCAGTCCCTGGAGCTTTGAGAATTCCTCTTCGGCGATATTGTTCATGTCCGTGCAGTATGCGATGTTTCCGAAACGGAAGCCCAGTACCGGCAGGCGGAAATGCTTTCCTCTTATGGGGATTATCTCTATTCCCTTGATGGTGAACGGCTTGTCGTCTATCAGGTGGATTTCCCATTCAGGGGCTCCAGGATATCTGTTTTCGGCAAATGCATAGGAATATTCCTGACGGAGGGAGTCTTCCACGTATTTTTCGCAGTAGATCTGAGTGGCTTTCTTTTCGAGGTAGTTGAAGGCACGGATATCGTCCAGACCTCCCGTGTGGTCCTTGTGGTTGTGGGTCAGGAGGATGGCATCCACGTGCGAAATCCCGGCTCTGAGCATCTGCTGCCTGAAGTCCGGGCCTGCATCCACAAGGATAGTCAGGCCCTCGTATTCCACCAATACGCTGGCCCTTAGACGCTTGTCACGAGGGTCTTTGCTGCGGCACACGTCGCATCTGCATCCGATCATCGGCACACCCTGCGAAGTTCCTGTTCCCAGAAATGTCAGCCTGCTTTTTCCGTTCATCATTTATGTTTTTTATATAGATGGGGATTACTAAAAAGTCCTGACTTGTAAGAAAGATATCCCGACTCCAGTTGGTCGCTCGATATGACAATTTTACGGTACTATTCAGCTTCCTTAATCTATATTACTATATCTACGATTTTACCTATTAGAGCCGGATCGTACGGGCGGGATATCCGGATATAGTTGCCGGTATATCCTTCCATCATGCCTTTGCGGTCCGTGCTCTCGAACAGCACTTTCTCCGCCACTCCCTTGTTGGCTTCGATGAATTCTTCGTGCAGTCTCGCGCACAGTTCCTCGAGCATCTGCACCCTGCCTGTCTTTAAGCTGTCCTGCACCTGATCCTTCCTTTCCGCTGCCGGAGTGCCGGCGCGGCGTGAATATGGGAATATGTGGATGAATGCCGGTCTTACGACGTCCTTGAGGAAGTTATATGTTTCCATGAAAAGTTCGTCTGTCTCGCCTGGGAATCCCACAATCACGTCTATGCCGAAGAATACTTTCGGACCTCCTGGAATTTCGGTCTTTTCCCTGATATACTGTATCTTGCGGGCGAATGCTGCCGTGTCATAGCGCCGTCCCATTTCCCTTAGTATGGTGTCGCATCCGGACTGGAGCGGGATATGGTAGTGGGGGAGGAACTTGCTGCCGGATGTTATCCAGTCGATCATCTCTTCCGTCAGCAGGTTAGGCTCTATGGAGGATATCCTGTATCTCTCGATGCCTTCCACCTTGTCCAGTTCGCGGATGAGTTCGAAGAATGTCTCTCCGGTGGACTTTCCGAAGTCTCCGGTGTTCACTCCTGTGAGGACGATTTCCCTTATCCCTTCTGCGGCGATTGCCTGTGCCTGAGGTATGATATCTGATATCGGTATGTTTCTGCTTTCGCCGCGTGCGTATGGGACTGTGCAGTAGTGACATTTGTAGTCACATCCGTCCTGTACCTTCAGGAACGAACGTGTCCTTTCACCGCTTGAAAATGCAGGAAAGAATGTGCCGAGGTCCTTTCCGCAACCTGCTGTACCGCATACCTTTTCGAGGATTGCAGGTACGACAAGGCTTTTCTCAGTGGCCCCGAATACGCGTTCCACTCCTTCGATCTTCTCGATGTCACTACGTCGCATCTGGGCGGAACATCCTGTCACGAATATGGGTGCATCAGGTGAAATCCTGTGGAGCTTTCTGATTATGTTGCGGCTCTTCTTGTCCGAGTGCTCCGTCACGGTGCATGTGTTTACGAGGAAGACGTCCGCCCCCTTGTTCCATGGCACGGCCTCGAATCCTTCCTTGCCGAGTTCGCGCTCATATGTGGAGGTTTCTGCATAGTTCAGCTTGCAGCCTAGGGTTATGTATGCTATTTTCTTCATTAACTTCTTTTATGGAATAGAGTTACTCGTGACCACTGCACCGTGCCATCTACCGGAGGTCTGCTCTTGGATATCCTTACGGAGAAACTTTCCAGCTGAGGGAAACGTGCGGCTATAGCCTTGACGATGCGTCCGGCCACATTCTCGAGCAGCTCGGAGGGGATTGACATCTCTTCGGATACGATGTCGTAGATGTCCGCATAATTGAGTGTGTCGTCCAGATTGTCGCTTTCAGCTGCTGCAGAAAGGTCGAGTTCCCCGCGGAAGTCCACCGTGAAATTGTTGCCACGGACCTTTTCATGTGGCAGGCATCCGTGGTATGCCTTGAACTCCATTCCTTCGAGTTCTATTATTCCTATGTTTCTGTTCATGATTTTACGCTAATAACAGGAACACGCACGGGCGTTTGCCTATGGTGAGTCCTTCTTTTTTCCATTGCGAGACGGTTTTCGTCTTTATATATGCGTCAGGCATGGTGATGTTTGCCGCCACGCATATCTTTGTGGATGCCGAGCATGTGGAGAGCATGTCAGCGAAGAGTGAGTCGTTGCGGTATGGCGTCTCGATGATGATCTGAGTCTGCCTTTGCTGTCCGGAGACCTTTTCGAGCGTGCGTAGCCTGCTGCGGCGTTCGTCGGTCTTGGCAGGTATGTATCCGCAGAATGCGAATGACTGCCCGTTCAGTCCAGAAGCCATCAATGCAAGCATCAGTGACGAGGGACCTACGAACGGAATCACCTCGATGTCGTTCCTATGGGCGAGAGCCACGAGCTGTGCTCCGGGATCAGCAACTGCCGGTAGGCCGGCTTCGGATATCAGTCCCACGTTGTTGCCGTCATCGAAGAGCTTCAGATAGCTTTCGATTTCTGCCTGCTGCGTGTGCTCGTTCAGTTCGTGGAATTCCAAGGTGTCTATTCTGCCCTTAAGTCCCGCTTTCGAGAGGAAGCGCCTTGCCGTGCGGACCTCTTCCACCACGTATGTCCTTATGTCCGGAAGCATATCAAGTACGGGCTGAGGTATCACCTCGCATGGCTCATTCTCTCCGAGAGGGGAGGGAATAAGGTATAGTCTGCCTCTTTCCTTTGTCATATCTGTCATTTCTTTGAATCGATTATGATTGTGTTCTTTCCTCCCTCGATCATGGACTGCTCCTCTGCCCTTCTGGCTTCCTGACGTTTTTCCTTCTTTGAGAAGATATTGCGGAAGAACTGCCCGAGGTTGTTGAACTCGGTCTGGAACATCAGACCGACTCCGTTGCGCTGGGAGTTGTCAAGGTAGTTTGTGTATTGGTCTGCCGAGTGCGAGAATATGTTCAGTCTGAACGAACCTGACCTGTTGAGCTTTATCTCGATGTCGAGGTCGCCGACCACATCGTTCTGAGTGTTTCCGGACGAATACTGCTTGTTCCCGACGCTTCCGTTTACCACAACCCTGTTGTTGAACAGCTGGGTGGACACGGCGACGTCGAATATGTCATTGCCCCTCTCGTTAGGCTGGTAGTTAAGACCAAGGTCCACCGGTATGTCGAGCTTCTGGAATATATTGTTCAGCTGGTTGGCCATCACCTCCGACACGTTCGAGTACAGAAGCGATGAGTTGTTCACGATTCCTGACTGCTCGTCAGGCAGGAAGTTGTTGGAGAGAATCAGTGAAAGGAACTGCTTCTGTATCTTGTCGTCAGTGCTGAGTGCGCTCTCAACCCTGGATTTGACCATCGGGTCGAGGTCAGGTATCTCAATGCCGAACTTCAGCCTAGGGTTGCTGAGCTTGTCGGTGATGCCGATACTGCATTCCACAGTCCTTCGGTTCGCGACGGAGGTGGTGTCGGATATGAGTGTGGCTATCGATGCCTTGGTCTTGTATATGGCATCGATGTCGAGGCTGCTGTCCATTATGTCACCGTTGAATCGGATGGAGCTGCCGTCCTGAATGAGGAAGTCCCTGGTCACCAGTCCCATTGCGGAGAACTTGTAGTTTCCGCTGTTGAGCGTGTAGTCTCCGTTTATGTTGAAGAGGTCTTCGGTTATATCAAGCTCAATTCTGCCGGTTCCTCGTCCTGAAAGCACGTTGCCGCTTGCCTTGTCAATTTCCACGAATGCTTCCACGTCAGGAGAAGCATTTACCTTCAGGTTTACAGCAAAATTACTCTTCGTCTTTTCCTTGATGTCTGTGTTCTTTACGAAAATCTCGTATGGGTCCACGAAAATTTCCTTTTCCAGCTCCTTGAACTTCAGAATGTCCGTGCCGCCTCCTGATGTCATGGAGCTGCTGAGAGGGATATGGAGCTGCCCCGTCTTAGCCGTGACTGCATCTACATTTAACTTCAGTGAGTTGATCGGACCGGTTATGGCCACGTTTCCAGTCGCGAAAAGATTGCCGTAGAAGACGTCGCTTGCCTTTTCGTCGAGGTTTATCGCCTCCATCTGCTCCACTTTCAGCCTTGTGTCAAAAGTGATGTTGTTGAAATACTCGTAGCTTATGTTTCCGGACACCGTTCCCTTGCCGTTGAAACGGTCGGTGACGCTCACCTCGTCGAACCACACTCCCTTTTCATTGATATGGAAAGGACCGCTTGCATAGTATGGCACGTTTGTGAAGCCTATCTTGAGCATCACGTCATCAAATCTGGTATCCTGGCTTCTTATGGCAAGCCTCTCCAGAGGCCCGTTTACTGATATGACTCCGGAAATTGTACCTCCCATTTCGCTGAATATGTCCTTCAGGAAAGGCTGTGCATATGATACGTTGAGCCTGTTGAGCGCAGCTTCTGCCATCAGACGCCCCGTCTCCGGGAAGAGGAGGCCTCTTGCATCTATGCTGCTTGACCCGCCCATGCTGTTCTTTGCGAATATGTCGAAGCATTTATTTTCTTCATCCCATCTTGTTCCCATTCTGAGTATGCCAAGAGGTACATTCGCTACATATGTGGAGTCGCAGATCAGGTCAGCGAGTATTCCCTTGTCGTCGAGCGGTGATACGAGCTGCACATCTCCAGTCAGTGCTCCTCGGAATCCGAAATCGGATGGGAGGACAGCATTGACCATAGATATGTCGAATCTGCCGAGAGAGAGTGTGAGGGTGTCGCTTTGGGTCTTCGATGCCTTTCCTGATAAGTTCACAGACTGCTCTCCTGAGACAATCCCGAACTTACGCACATCAATGCTTTCCTTGTTCACAAGCAGGCTTGAAGGAAGTATATTCCATTCCCTGGAGTTCAGGTAAAGGGTGGATGGCTTGATGTCGATATCCAGATCCGGCCTGTCCATGTTGCGCGAAAGCGCTCCGTGGAGGATGAATTCGCCCCTGTTCTCCAGTTCGCTGTGGTTGTCGTACGAATATCCCAGGCCTATATGGTCGTTGTCTGCGAATATCTGGAGGCTGTTGTTGTTCATCTTCAGTGTCGCCACCTTGAGCTCTTCGCTGCTGAACTTTACGTTCAGGCTGGAGTCTGCATTGTCCACCATGGTGGTGACATTCTTGAGATAGTTCTTCTTGAAGGCAAGGCGTTTTGATGAAAGCACTGCGTCCATCTTCTCGTCTTCATCGATGCTTATGTTAAGTGATGTCCCGCTTTCTATGTATAAGCCGGGAACGGCGAATGACAGCACTCCCTGCAGGTCGTGGCACATGAGGTCGAGATTATAGCTGTTTCCGCTCCATTTGTATGAAGGGTTACTGAACATGGAAGGAAGCTCCCTCTTCAGCGTGATGTTACCGAGGTCTCTGACAAAATCAGCTATAGGACCGGTGCCTGAGTACGAACAGTCTGCAAACCTGGAGTCTAGCCTGACCTTGTGTTCCGAGTCCGTGCTGTGGGAAGCCAGGACTATGTCCCCTATGTTGTAGCGTCCTTCATCGTTTTCCAGGACGATGTTGCCGAGTCCTATCTTTCCCACGATGTTGTTCTCTGCAGTGCGGCTGAAGTCTGCATTTGTCTGGAACTGGACGATGGATTTTCCCCTCTTGTCCAGGTTCATTGCATTCAGGTCGGCATGTCCGATATTTGCAGTTAGCTTATATACGGAATTATGTGTGCTTGATGACTGGGCATAGCCTCCCTGTATCATGAAGTTGCAGTTCGGGTCCTGGCTTATGACCGTTCCGTTGATAGAATACCTGTCATAGTGACCTTTGGCTGCGATATCCCTGTAGTCATATCCCTTGAGGCTAAGTCTTCGGATACGTAGGGAATCAATGTCTGCCGTGATGCCGCTACGGTCTCCTATCGTGGTGGCAAAACCTGCATGGAGGGTACTTGGACCCATTATCACGTTGTCGAGTACCCTTCCCAGATCGAGGTCATCCGTCGCCACCGTTCCCCTGATTCCGATATCCTTTCCGGATGTCACGAGATTCCTGAACTTGACATCAGCTTCCGCACTTCCTATCAGTGAGCCGATCCTGAGGCTGGCCTTCATTGAATTCATCATTCCGCTTGCCCTTGCCTTTCCGGAAAACAGCATGCCTCTGGCCAGTCCGCTCATGTCAAGCTCCCCGTCAGGAATCCACTGGCTGATGAATCTGCCCAGGCCGCGGAATGTGAAGAACATGTTGTCTGCTTTGGCTTCAAGGGTGGTGTTCTCTATGTCAGGGATGCCCTTCATGCTTCCTGTCACCGTTGTGGAGAATTCCCCGTCTTCGGTCGTGAGCTTGACCCTGTCTATGCTGAAATCATTGACATATCCGGAAACCTTTCCGGAGATTGTGGCGTTGAGCGTGTTCCCGTCGAGCTCCGGTGCGAAATAGCAGATGGTCCTGAAATCAAGGCGGCTGTGTGCGATGTCTCCTTCTATCCGGACCTTGGAGAGGAAATCGCTGAAGTCCTTCATGCTGCTGAAGCTCATCTGGTAGAAGTTGAGGTGCATGTCGGACCACAGGTCCTTGATCCTCAGGTCCTTCACGATGGTCTTTCCCCGTCCGGAACTTGCCTTTCCGGACATCTCCTTTACGGTAAATCCGGTCTTTTCGCGGAATGTGATCCTGTCGGCCTCGCCGGACATGACTCCTCCCTTGAACTGCAGCTCCCTCACATCGATGTGTATATCCCTCACGTCGAGGTCGTCCCAGTTGATGCCTCCTCTGTAAGGGAGACGGTGCGAACCGTGGTTCTTCATGTGGAATCCCATTCCGTCTATTTCCACTTTGCGGATATGGAAGAGTTCCTTGTCATCTCTGACCTTTTTTTCTTCAGCCTGCTTCAGCCTGAACAGGCGGGAGAGATTGTCCTTGTAGGTCGTGTCAGCTCCTTCTATGCCGCTTTTGTCTTCAAGGACCAGATTCATCTGGGCGTTGGAAATGTAAGCCTTGTCCAGATGGAGCGCATCATGACTGAAGAGCCCTTCGAATGAGAAGCGGGCTATTATGTATTCGGCGCGGAAGAATGTATCGACTGGAAAGCAAGTGGAGTCGGAAGGGTCGGTGTATGGATTTCTGTCGAGTACTACTGCGTTCTTGAGAACGAGTGTGGTGAAGGGCCTGAGGTGGATCTTCTCGAACTTTATCTCTCCGTCGAGCCGGCGGGAGATGATGTCCACTACCTTGGATGCCACAAATGTCTGGACCTGCGGGAACTGTATCGTGATGATTCCCGCGAAGATGACTGCTGCCGTTGCAACCAAAGTCAGCCAGATTATTTTGATGGTCCTTCTGATAGCCTTTTTCTTTATTTACTCCAACTTGCAAAAATAGTAAAAATATCGGAGAAAATCCGTATTTTTGCGGCCGGATATGCTAGCATATATATGAAAAATCATACCATTATGGCAGATATAATACTTGGAATAGAATCATCGTGCGACGACACGTCGGCTGCGGTCATCAAGGACGGCTACCTTCTCTCGAATGTACTTGCAAGTCAGGACGTCCACAAAGCATATGGCGGAGTCATCCCCGAACTCGCTTCAAGGGCTCATCAGCAGAATATAGTACCGGTTGTGAGTGAGGCGATTGCACGTGCCGGCATCCAGCCTTCTGATATTACCGCGATAGCGTTTACACGCGGTCCGGGCCTGCTCGGATCGCTGCTTGTGGGCACATCCTTCGCGAAGGGGCTGGCTATGGCGCTGGACAGGCCTCTCGTGGAAGTGAACCATCTTCAGGGACACATTCTTGCAAATTTCATCAAGCAGTACGATAGTGAAAACAGTCAGCCGGAGTTCCCGTATCTCTGTCTGCTGGTGTCCGGAGGCAACTCCCAGATTGTTCGGGTGAACAGTCCGCTGGAGTACGAGATTCTAGGCCAGACCATTGACGATGCGGTGGGTGAGGCATTCGACAAATGCTCGAAGATGATGGGACTGGGTTACCCTGGAGGTCCTGTCGTGGACCGTCTTGCAAAGGAGGGAGATCCTCTAAGATTCAAGTTCTCCAAGCCTCACATTCCAGGCTTCGATTATAGCTTCAGCGGCATCAAGACCTCTCTTCTGTACTTTGTACGCGACCAGATGGCCATAGATCCGGAATTCATGGAGAAGAACAAGGCGGACATCTGCGCGAGCTTCCAGAAGACTCTCATCGATATCCTTATGGACAAACTTATCAAAGCAGCCAAAGCTACGGGTATCAAGCAGATAACCATCGGTGGTGGAGTCTCTGCCAACAGCGGTCTGCGTGCAAGGATTGAGGAAGAGGGACGCAAGCGAGGCTGGACCACCTTTCTGCCTGAATTTAAGTTCACGACTGACAATGCCGCTATGATCGCCATTGCGGGATGGTTCCATTATATGAATGGAGAACGTGCCGGACTTGATGTGGCTCCTGTAAGCCGTCTTGCCGAATTTTAGACATCACGTCAATGCGAAATCACGAGGCCCAGATGGCCATGGCAATCTTTAAAAAGAAATTATGAAAGAAATAGAAATAACCTGTAAGTTAGGCAAGGAACTCTCTGCCGACGAAATCCAGACGGCAGCCATAAAGTCCCTCGGCGTCTCTCCGAAGATGAAGCAGCAGATAAAGTACCGCATATTGCGTCGCTCCATAGATGCCCGCAATGATATCCTCTACCGCTATAGGGTTGAGGTGTGCAGGCCGGACGAGGTGATGGAGGACTATGTCCTCGAAGACTATAAGGACGTGTCTTCAGCTGAACCTGTTGTCATCATAGGTGCCGGCCCTGCCGGAATGTTTGCCGCTCTGAAGCTGCTCATGCGCGGATTCAAGCCTGTTATCCTTGAAAGAGGCAAGGATGTGCATGCCCGCAAGTTCGACATGGCCAAACTTTCTGTCGAAGGCGTGGTGAATCCGGATTCCAACTACTGTTTCGGCGAAGGAGGTGCAGGTACATTCTCTGACGGTAAGCTTTACACCCGTTCTTCCAAGAGGGGAGACATACGCGAGGTGCTTCATCAGCTTGTGCGCTTCGGCGCAGATCCTACGATTCTTATCGATGCACATCCTCATATCGGAAGCGACAAACTTCCAATAGTTGTGGAGAATATCCGTAAATGTATCATCGACCATGGTGGAGAATACCATTTCGATTCACGTGTGAAAGATATTGTCAAGCGTGGTGACGGAGCTTTTGATGTGGTGGTTGCCAGATCTGAGGAGAATGCTACGGACGAAGTGTGGCATTCCCGCAAGGTAATCCTTGCAACAGGTCACTCTGCCCGCGATATCTATGAAATGTTCGACCGCAAAGGGTGGGAGCTTCAGGCCAAGGGTTTTGCCCTTGGAGTACGTGTGGAGCATCCTCAGTCACTGATAAACAAGATACAATATCACGGAAAATATCAGCCATATATGCCTACCGCTGAGTATTCGTTTGTGACTCAGGTTCTTGACCGGGGAGTGTTCTCATTCTGCATGTGTCCGGGAGGCATACTCGTCCCTGCTGCTACTGCTTCCGGCGAACTTGTCCTTAATGGCATGTCCAACTCTCAGCGCAACTCGAAGTGGGCGAATTCTGGCGTGGTGGTGCAGATTGAGCCGGAGGATTTCCCTGAATATGCACAGTACGGACCGCTTGCCCTCCTGAGATTCCAGCAGGATGTGGAGAGGAAAATGTTCGAATATACCGGCTCCCTCAAGGCTCCTGCCCAGAGGATGATGGACTTCTGCCGCAGGATACCTTCTGCCAATCTTCCCAAGACATCATATCATCCTGGAGCGGAGAACGCACCTCTGCATGAACTTCTTCCTGAGCATGTCTCGCTTCGTCTGAAGTATGCGTTCCCGGAAATCGGCAACAAGAAGATGCACGGATATTACACCAATGACGCTCTTCTGTTGGGTGTGGAGTCACGTACTTCATCTCCTGTACGTATCCCGCGTGACCCTGAAACTCTTGAGCATGTGCAGGTTGCAGGCCTTTATCCATGCGGAGAAGGAGCCGGATATGCCGGAGGTATTGTTTCATCTGCCCTTGATGGCATCAACTGCGCCGCTAGAATATGATGAAAAACGTAATTTGTGCTGTTTTATTACTGATTGTGTCTTTTGCAGCTTCGGCTCAGGAGCGGACCCTTCGCGTGGATTATATTTTCTCAGGAACGGATAAGTGTGCGGAGATTGCATTGGACGAACTTTCCTGCTTCGACGGATGGGCCGGCAGACGTGTGAACCTCGGTAAGGTTCCCGTACGAGGCAACGGGCAGATATGCATGACCGATGTCCATAGCGGTGATACCCTGTACCGCATGCCCTTCTCTACGCTTTTCCAGGAGTGGCAGACTACCGAGGAGGCTACTAGTGTCCGCAGGTCATTCGAAAATGTATTTCTGCTTCCAATGCCTAAAGCTCGGGCTCATGTTAAAGTTACGCTTTATGATTTCCATGGGAATATTGCCTCTGAGTACAGCCATGTGGTGGATCCTTCAGATGTGCTCATACGCCATCTTGCTCCTGTTGTTCCAGGTCATAGGTATCTTCTACAGAACGGAGGTCCTGAAGAAAAGATAGATGTGGCTATTGTGGCTGAAGGATATACAGCCGAAGAAACGGATATGTTCTATGCCGATGCTCAGGCTGCAATGGATGCTATTCTGGCTCATGAACCGTTCGGTACCTATAAGGATAGGTTCAATTTCGTGGCAGTGGCTCTGACTTCTGCGGACAGTGGGGTAAGCGTGCCAGGAAAAGGGGAGTGGAAGAATACTGCCCTCAAGGCCCATTTCAATACCTTCTACTCTGACCGTTATCTCACGACCCTCCGCCTGAAGAATATGCACGACAGGCTTTGCGGAGTGCCATATGAGCATATCGTGATACTAGCCAATACTGAGACTTACGGTGGCGGTGGAATCTTTAATCTCTATACCTTGACAACTGCTCATCATCCTTCGTTCAAGCCAGTGGTTGTACATGAATTCGGCCACAGCTTTGCCGGACTGGCGGATGAATATTATTATGATGACCAGTATGTCCAGTATTATTATCCCGACACAGAACCGTGGGAGCAGAATATCACGACGCTTGCTGATTTCGGTTCAAAGTGGAAGGATATGCTGGAAGCAGGTGATGCTCAGCTTCTTGAAGGGGCCGGCTATCAGTCTAAAGGTGTCTATCGTCCTGCAGCTGATTGCCGTATGCACACAAATAAAGCCGAAGGCTTCTGCCCGGTCTGTCAGCGTGCCCTCGGCCGTATAATAAAATTCTATACTGAGTAAAATTCAGGCTGCCTGAATTTAATTATTTCAGTTTGTTGATTGTGTTGGCTTTTTCTGTGAAGTAGTTGTTGCTTGTGGATATAAGACGGTAGTCTCCCACACGACCCCAGCTTGCCGGCCTGTCCTTGATCTCCATGTCTTCGCCGGTATCGTTTGCGATATAGTCTTTGATCTTTGCCTGCCAATCCAGTATTCTCTGTCTTGCGGACTCGGTGTCCATGAGGCCGTATGCCGGATCTACCAGTCTCTTGAGCTCGTCTCTGTAGATGTTTCTGAACTCTTCGTATTCCATCATTCTTTCCATAAGGATGCCTTTGTCACCCCAGTTGTAAGGGTCCTGCTTGGCCGGGTCGTAGCCGTTAGCCGTTCCAAGAGTGTTGTCATAGTCATATGGAATGAAGAAGAACTTGTAGTCTGTGATGTGTGATGTTGTGAAATACAGATAGTAGTTGTTGCCATTGTTCCACATGTCGTCCCACATGCCCACAGCTACGTTTACGGCATATGTCTTCATAAGCAGCTCTACGTCGCATACCTGCTTTATCCATGTGTAGAAACTGTCGCCTGGAGTACCATGGGCCTTGCCGTTGAGCTCCCTGATGAAGTCCTGCAATTGAGCCTTGGCGCTATCAAATCCAGCCTCTGTCTCTTTCAGTTCGTATGTAAAGTCATCTTTGTCATTGTCTTCAGCCATATTCGCGTCAGGATTTCTGAGGTCTGCCGGACCATGGGAGTCATAGCTGCATTTCCAGAGGTTTCCGTCAGAGCTCCCGAACCACTGCTCGCGCTTTTCCACATATTTGTTGTCGTATGGCTCTATCATCTCATATACACCATAATAAGCACGCTGCGAATCTCCTTCTACATGTATCCATAGGCGGCAGTACACATCGAATGCCGCTGTCCATACGCCTGCACGGCGGAACAGATCATAGCAGAACACCTCGCGGACATAGCAAGGGTCATCCTTGAACCACTTCAGATTGAATTTCCTGATGCCTTTGATTTCGTGATCCTTGTCCTTGTTGAACTTGCGGAGGTTGATTCCGAAATGACAGTGCTGCCAGTCTGCGCCATTTACCTTGTGGTCTCCGCCGGCTTCCGGCCTGCGGCGTGATGTGTTGCCTCTCAGTCTTATGCCGGCATCGGTGATATTATGAACGTCGCTGCCTTTCTTATAGGTGAGATTGCAGCGGAAATAGTCCTTGTTATTAGGATTCTGGTCGAATGCCTTGAGAAGCTTGTTCCATTCCTCGAGTGATACAGCTATAGTAATCTCAGGAATCACTCCTTCGTCCCAGATATAGGAAAGTCCCTCATCTCCGATAGTTGCAGTTGTGACCGGTCCTGTAGGATAGGTCGGAGCCGGAGGTGGAGTCGGTGTATCTGTGCCTCCAGGATTATCTGGAGTATCTGGATTTTCCGGGTTGTCAGTGTTTCCAGGATTCTCAGTGTTCTCTCCTGGCGCAAATTCGTCAGCACCAGGATATCTGTCGATTTCTCCGCATCCGATGAATAAAGCGGCTGCAATAATCAGTGAAATAGCTCTTTTCATGTCAATTCTGTCTCGGCCTGCAAAAATAATATAAAAATGACATCTTTCAAAATCCTGATTACCAGGCTCCGCGCCACATCGCGCTTTCAACTCTGCTGTTCTTTTTGGAGTTCATCTTTCCGAAATTGAAGGATACGCTGAACAGGAAGTATCTTCCGAGCACGTTCGAATACACATCCTCCATATATTCGGCAGTAGTGGTGCGCTGAAGGCTTCTGGTCTGGTTAAGGATATCGGCCGCCTTCAGAGCCAGAGTCACGGACTTTATGCTCTTGCTGATGCTCATGTTCCAGTTCCATTCCGGCTCGCCGAATCCTGATGTGTAGCCGTTGTAGAATATGTACTTGAGGTCTGTCTTGAGCTCCCATTCCTTGCCGGGAGTGTAGATTACCTCGCATCCTGCGCTGCTGGTCCATGTGTTGATGTTGGCAGTCGGGTCGAGAGAATAGAGACTTATCCTGTTGTTCGTGGATGCAAATACTTTTGCGTCAAGCTTGTCTGTCGTATATTTGAATGCTGTCTGAAGCCCCCAGTTGTATGTGTCAGTGTTGCTCTCTCCGAAACCGCTCTCTCCGCTGTAGAAACGGTTGCCCGATGCATCACCCCAGAAATTGTTCATGAAAGTATTGTAGTCGAAGTTCAGAAGGTCCAGACCATCGAGACGTTCCTTGGCCTGATAGCTGGTGCTGCCGTATAACCTTCCCCATGCATCCGCTGTGAATGTGAATTTCCTGTCCTTGCCGAAAGGAAGATTGTAGGATGTATAAAGAGAAATGTTGGATCCCGGTTTCTTCGAGTTCACGGGCACTGCATAGCGCACCGCGGCATCGTCGAACCAGCTGGCATATACCATGCTTCCGAAGTCGATGCTTCCGTTGAGGGAGATGTTCAGGAACGAGAATGTCTCCCTATTGTTCATTGAATACGAGGCATTGAAATAATGCGAGAAGCTTGGCTTCAGGTATATGTTTCCTGCGGAAATCTGTATAGGATTGGAGATGTCGAGGGCCGGTGTCCTGTAACGTCCTGACTGCTCCTGAGTGTATCCTGTGTAATAGATATTGACCTTATGCCCTTCCACCTTGTATCTGAAGGAAGCGAAAGGTGACCAGTTCAGCATCCATTCGTTCTTGCCGGTTACGGTTTCCTTGCCGAGTGACTTTGCATATACTTCATTGAGGACAAGGTCTCCCAGAAGACCGAAATTCACGTTCAGCGTGTCTGTCTTGTACTGCATCAGCAGTCTTGCCTGTTCCTGCATATACAGCTGGTCGGTAAGCGAGGTGTAATAGTCGTTTGCAGACCCGTCCGGATTGTATGCATTCTTTCCGGACCTGGATGCCATGTAAGCCGAAGACAGTGAGCCCTGCAATGCCCATTTCTCTCCGAAAGGTTCCACATATGACAGATGACCTCCGACAGTGTAGCTTTCACCTGCATTATCATATGACAGGTCCTTGATGTTTTCCGAACCTCCAAGCATCGTCCGGGATAGTTCCTTACGCTTGCCGTCAGAAATCGAGACCATGTAATTGATGTCCATTGTGAGACTTCTGCGCTTCTTGCCCATGTCCTTGATGCCGCCTCCCATCCATCCGTATGAGTTGAATGCCTTGGATGAGCTTGAGGTGGTAGCCGCTGAACTGTTGAGTTCCCCGTCTTCCGAATATGTCCTTGAATTGTTGGATTTGCTTACCCTGTTGTCGCTGAATTTGAAGGTAGGCTCGAAATAAAGCATGTACTTGTCCTTATCCTTCTTGTTTATCTCTATGCTTGCGCTGACCGCATTCTCGGCACCATGACCTGTGTCTGCACCATCTGTATGTAGTTCCGGGCCCTCGTTCTGGAATGATGTACGTGCTGACCTTGTGGCTGCTTCCTTCGCATTGTTCTTATAGTTTACAGACACAGTGCTTTCGAATCCCTTGAGCCGTTCCGTACTATAGTTCACTCCTGCCTGAGCAGAACTGTTGAGTCCTTTCATCATGGTGAACTCGTTGTCTTCTCCTCCAAGCCCGTAGAACGTGAAAGTCTGTGATCCGGGTTCTGTGGCATTGAATGCATTGCCGATGAAGACCACCTGATCCTTTTCCGTATAGCCGCTGACCATTGCATTGCCGTTATAGAGCAGTCCGCGGCCGGCTACCAGTCCGTCTTCGCTTTTTGGGGTAAGGGTGGAGCCACCGCCTAGCTTGGCGTTTCCGAACCATCCCTTGGTGTATTCTTCCTTCAGTTCCACATCCATCACCTTTTCCTTGTCATCTTTTGTGGATATGCCGCTGAATTCCGCAGCATCCTTATCCTTATCGACTACCTTTATCTTGTCCACAATCTTTGCAGGCAGGTTTGACAGTGCTGCGGATGGGTCATCAAAGAAGAAAGTCTTTCCTCCCACGGTAATCTTGTCCACTTTCTCTCCGTTCACCGTTACGCTGCCGTCAGTGCCGATTTCTATTCCAGGCATCTTCTTCAGAAGGTCTCCCAGCATGTCGTTTTCCCCGACCTTGAATGATGATGCATTATATACTATGGTATCCTGCTTCACCATTATTGCATTACCGGCGGCTGTGATCTTGGCAGCCTCGAGAAATTCGGCATTCTCTTCCATCTTGATGATGCCGAGGTCTTCTCTCCAGTTCTTGAAAGTATAGACCTTTTTGTGGGGATGATAGCCTATTATTTCTGCATTGAGTTCATACTTTCCCGTTGGGACCTCCTTGAGCTCTACATCACCCTTGTCGTCCGAAAGAGCGAAATGTGTGATAGTAGTGTCCCCCTGGGGAATGAGGTACACCGATGCCCAGCTTATCGGTTCCATGGTCTTGGAATCCTTGAGTGTCAGTCTTACGTCGAGGTTGCGGTTTCGCTGCATCATGTCCATATTTATGACTTGCGCGCGTGGAGAAAGTGCCGATATGAATATCAGACACATCAGGAGTAAGGTTCGTTTCATGTTGTTGTCTATTGGAAGTTCTTCCTGTTTATGATTGTCAGCTGCAAATATATGCATTGGGGGGGGTAATATCCAATAACCTTGCCAAAAATTCACATGCACTCTGTAAATTATATTGTTTATCCCTTATATGTGCATTACTCATGCTTCGGCCGGTGCATGTGCCTTGCTCCGCAGGGTGTATGCTGTTATGCTCCGCTCGCTCCCATGCCCCGGCCTTATAACCAATGCTTTCTTCAACTATTTAATATTCAATAACTTGCTTAATTATAGGTAGGGATAATCGGAGGCCGCTGAAAAAGCTATCTAAATCATAACCCACTGAGAATCGCATATATAAA